>NZ_AYWR01000011.1:0-394059 GCF_000502935.1 Mesorhizobium sp. LNHC221B00
GTCCGCGAGCCGACGGATCTCGGCCATGCGATGCGACACATAGATGATGCCGCCGCCGCGCGGCCCGTACATGCCGACCGCATGGACCTCGTCGATATAGGTCATGGCATTGTGGCGCTCGGCCAGTTCGACGATCTCTCTGATCGGCGCGATATCGCCATCCATCGAATAGACGCTTTCGAAGACGATCAGCTTGGCGCGTTCGCGGCCCGCCGCCTGCAGCAGGCTTTCCAGATGCGCGACGTCATTGTGGCGGAAGATCTTCTTTTCGGCGCCCGAACGCCGCACGCCCTCGATCATCGAGGCGTGGTTCAACTCGTCCGAAATGATCAGGCAGTTGGGCAAAAGCCGGGCGATGGTCGAGATCGACGCTTCGTTGGAGACGAAGCCGGAGGTGAAGACCAGGCCTGCCTCCTTGCCGTGCAGGTCGGCAAGCTCGTGCTCGAGCTCGACCAGCGGGTTCGAGGTGCCGGAAATGTTGCGGGTGCCGCCGGCGCCCGAGCCCATCTTGCCGGCCGCGTCCTGGAACGCGGCGATGACGTCGGGATGCTGGCCCATGCCGAGATAGTCGTTGGAGCACCAGACGGTGATTTCCTCGGCGCGGCCGTTGGACCGCCATATGGCGCGCGGAAACTTGCCCGNGGCGAAGACGCGATAACGCCGCTCGGCATGGAGCTGGTCGATCGCTTCTTCGAAGAACCGCTGGTAGTTCATGTCGGCTTCCCAATTTTGCGCGGGATCATAGTCATTGCCCTTTTGGCCGTCCACCGGGCCGCTTTGGTCAAAATGCCACGCCCCGCACCTGTTCCTAACGATCCCGGATCGTGGCCTATTCCCCTCCACGGTACCCCTTTGGATCACTTTTGTTTCAGCTCTATGCCACATCAAGTGAACGCCGGTTACCTAGGGTACTAATGGCCATCCGCCAGGCTTTCCAGTAAGGCGGTTGTTGAGACAGTTTCCGATAAATCTTGGGTAAGCGAGGACTTGGGATGGCGGTTTTGGTGACAGGCGGCGCCGGCTATATCGGCAGCCATATGGTCTGGGAATTGCTGGATGCCGGCGACAGCGTGGTCGTTCTCGACCGTCTGTCCGCCGGCTTCGAATGGGCGGTGGCGCCGGAGGCAAAGCTGGTCGTCGGCGATGTCGCGGACAAGGAATTGGTCGGGTCGATCATCAGGGACAACAACGTCGACGCCATTATCCATTTCGCCGGCTCCATCGTCGTCCCGGAATCGGTTGCCGACCCGCTCGCCTACTACGAGAACAACACCTCGAAGACCCGCACGCTGATCGAAACCGCGGTTCGCGAGGGCGTGCCCAATTTCATCTTTTCCTCGACCGCCGCCGTCTATGGCGGCGCCGGATTGGAGCCGGTGCGAGAGGATGCCCGCCTGGCGCCGGAATCGCCCTATGGCCTGTCCAAGCTGATGAGCGAATGGATGCTGCGCGATGCCAGCCTCGCGCACGACATCCGCTATACCGCGCTGCGCTACTTCAACGTCGCCGGCGCCGATCCCAAGGGCCGCACCGGCCAGTCGACGCCCGGCGCCACCCATCTTATCAAGGTCGCCTGCGAGACCGCGCTCGGCAAACGGCCATTCATGCAGGTGTTCGGCACCGATTATCCGACACCGGACGGCACCTGCATGCGCGACTACATCCATGTCAGCGACCTGGCGGCGGCGCATCGCCTGGCCCTGCAGCGGCTGCGCGCCGGGGGCAAGAGCCTCGTCGCCAATTGCGGCTACAGCCATGGCTATTCGGTGCTCGAGGTCATCGACAGCGTGCGCCGTGCCTTCGGCCATGATTTCGAGGTGAAGACGGGCGACCGCCGCCCCGGTGACGCCGCGGCAGTGGTTGCCAATTCGGACCTCGCCCGGGCTGAACTCGGCTGGACACCGCAGCGCGACGATCTCGACCAGATCGTCGCCGACGCGCTCGCCTGGGAACGCATCCTGACCGGCAAGAACTCCTCGCGCGGCTGAGTCAGCCCCAAGGGCTCGCAAGCCACCCGGCGAAGCGCTATGGAAGCATTCGCGGAGGGCGCGGACGCGCTGCGCCGTGTCGAGCTTGGGGGATGGCATGAAGATAACGGTGCTCGGAGCCGGCGTTGTCGGTACGGCGGCGGCCTATTACCTGGCCGGCGATGGCCACGAGGTCACCGTGATCGAGCGCCACGCGGCGCCGGCGCGCGGCACCAGCCAGTCGAATGCCGGCCTGGTGTCGCCGGGGGATGCCACCGCCTGGGCCTCGCCGGCGGCATTGAAGACGTTCCTGCGCGCGCTCTACAACCACGATCTCGGCATCAAGGTGCGGTTGCGCTTCGATCCCTATTTCCTCGCCTGGAGCCTGCGTTTCCTGCGCCAATGCACTGTGGCGCGCCTGCGCGCCAACAGCCAGGTCAAGCTGCGCCTGGCGCTCTATTCCAGGGATTGCATCAACGCCATCTCCGCCGAAACGGGCATCGGCTACGACGAGCGCAAGAAGGGCATCCTCTATTTCTTCCGCTCGCAGCACAGTCTCGACACCGGCACCGACAATTACCGCTATCTCGCCGAGCATGGCCTGCCGATCGAGATCGTCGGCCGCGACCGACTGGTGGAGCTTGAACCGGGTCTTGCCGGCGTGAAGGAAAAGATCGCCGGCGGCGTCTATTCGCCGATCGACCAGACGGGCGATTCCCGCCAATTCGTCGAAAAGCTCGCCGCTCATGCCGCCGAGAAGCTTGGCGTGAGATTTCTCTACGGCACCGCGGTCGAGGGGCTGGACATCGAGGGCGACAGGGTGCGCGCGGTGATGACCTCGGCCGGACCGATTGCCGGCGATGCAGTGGTCATTTCTATAGGACCGGAGAGCGGCCTGCTCGGCCGCCGTTACGGCATAGACCTGCCGGTCTACCCGGTGAAGGGCTATACCGCGACCATTCCCCTGGAAGACGAGAGCAAGGGGCCGACCATGGGCGGCGCCGACGAGGATCAGCTGATGGCGTATTCGCGCCTTGGCAATCGGTTGCGATTGGCTTCGACCGCCGAGTTCACCGGCTTCGACCGCACCCACAAACCCAGCGACTTCGCCACCATGTTCAGGACCGGCAAGGATCTGTTCCCCGGCGCCTTCGACGAGAAGAAGGCCGAACTCTGGGCAGGCCTCAGGCCAATGATGCCGAACTCCGTGCCGGTGATCGGCCAGGCGCGCTATGAAAACCTCTACCTCGATACCGGCCACGGCCATGTCGGCTGGACCATGGCCTGCGGCTCGGGAAAATTCCTTGCCGACCTTGTCGCCGGCCGCAAGCCGGAGATCGACCCGCAAGGGCTGGTCTACAGGGGCTAGAGATGTCGGGACCGCAAGTCGCCATCGACCTTGGCCGCATCGAGCGCAACGCCCGCACCATCGTCGACCGCTGCGCGCTGTCCAACATCAAGGTTTTCGGCGTCACCAAGGGCACCTGCGGCATGCCGCAAGTGGCGCGCGCCATGCTGCGGGGCGGCGTTGCCGGCATCGCTGAATCGCGCTTCGAAAATATCCGCCGGCTGCGCGACAGCGGCATCAACGCGCCGATCATGCTCTTGCGCAGCCCGCCGATGGCGCGTGTCGAGGAGGTGGTGCGCACCGTCGACATCAGCCTGCAGTCGGAACTCGCCACTATCCGCGAGATATCGCGCATCGCCGAGCGCATGGGCCGTATCCACGAGATCATGCTGATGATCGATCTCGGCGATCTACGGGAAGGCATCTGGCCGAACGACCTTATCCCGACGGTGGAGCAGATCCTGCAATTCAAGGGCGTGCGCATTGCCGGCATTGGCACCAATCTCGGCTGTTTCGGCGCCATCATGCCGACGCCGGAAAACCTCGGACAGCTCGTCTCCCATGCCTACAAGACCGAGCGCCTGTCCGGCAAAAGTCTCGACTGGATCTCGGGCGGCGCCTCGTCGTCGCTGCAACTGCTGCTTGACGGCAAGCTGCCCGCTGGCATCAATAATCTCAGGGTCGGCGAGGCGATCCTGCAGGGCGGCATCGAGACCTTCCGCGACGTGCCATGGGCTGAACTCGAGCCCGATGCCTGCCGGCTCACCAGCGACATCATCGAGGTCAAGCTCAAGCCGTCGCGGCCGATCGGATCGTCCGGCTATGACGCCTTCGGCAACCAGCCTGTTTTCCCCGATGAGGGCGACAGGCTGCGCGCCATCGCCAATATCGGCCGCGAGGATGTGCTGGTCGAGGGCCTGACGCCGATCGCCAAGGGAATACGGGTGCTCGGCGCTTCGAGCGATCATCTGCTGCTGGATGTTCAGGACGCCGATCCGCGCCCCACCGTCGGCGACCGGGTCGCCTTCCGCATGAGCTATGGCGCCATGCTTTTGGCGATGACTTCGGAATATGTCGAAAAGGCCCCGATGCACGACGTCGAGGATTTTTCCGGCCGCAAGATGGTGTCGATCTCGGCGGAACGGGAAGCCGCCGGCATCCTGGCCCGGGAAGGCACTGGCGCGCGGCTGGAAGCGATCAGTTTCGACGTCGTCGAGCTCGCCGACATCGAGCGGCCGCCCTCGGGGCTGATCCGGCTCGCCGCCGGCGCCGACCGCCGCGTTGCGCACAAGGCGCTGACCGCGACGGCGCGCGCGACGCATTCCTTTGGCCTCATCTGGATCGACTCGGTCGCTGCCTTGATGCCCGAGGACGAAGAGGGGATCGACCTGCCGGAGGGCTCGGTGCTGGCGCGTGCGCTCGGCCTCGACCACAAGGCGGGTGCGATGCAGCCGCAGCTGTCGCCGGAAAATGTCGTCATCATTGGCCTGCGCCATGCCGATCCGGCCGAGGCGCGGGTGCTGAAGGATTCGCGCGTCTCGGCCTTCACCATGACCGACATCGATGCCATGGGCATGCGCGACCTGATGCACGAGGCGATCCGCATCGCCACCTCGGGAACGCAAGGTTTTCATGTCAGCTATTCGCCCACGGTGACCGAGTTTGCCGGCTGGGCGGCCGGTTCCGGCGGATTGACCGTGCGCGAGACGCACCAGGCGATGAGGCAATCGCGCTCTCCGGCAAGTTGCTGTCCATGGACGTTTCAGGCCTGACGGCAGGCCTGGAGCCCAGGATCGGTGCCGACCTGGTCAACTTCGTCATGTCGGCCTTCGGCAAGCGGATCCTATAATCATCCCCGCGCTTCGACCGCCGCGCGCCAGGCATTGACATAGCCGGCCCAGGCCGCGCTGGTCGGCGGTTCAACTCGCTCGCCTTTGCCGTGCGCTGTCACCTGTTTCGTTGCCAGCAACGCCGCGCCGATGCTGGTGCCGGTGGCGGCCTCCGAGGCAATGACGGTGCGCCCCGTGACCGCCGCCAGCATGCCGACAAACAGCCGGTTGCGGGCGAAGGGCCCCTCGACAGTGGTCGGGCCGTCGGCGCCGATCAGGTCGAGGCAGGTCGCCGTCATCAGCGCCAGATAGAACGAGATGGCGGCGAAGCGCTGGCCGCTGTTCATGTCGTCGGCAGCAAGCCAGGTCGCGGCCCGATGTGGGAACGGCCCCGACCCTTGCTGGGTCGACGGCAGCAGCAACGTCCTTCGCGCCAGCATGGCGTCGACATCTTTCTCGGTCCAGTTTTCCGGCTGGCCTTCCGTCAGCAACGAAAATTCGCGCCCGCCCATGAAGCGGGCCGAGGGAACCGGATCGCCGAGCGCGTTGACATTGACCAGCGTGTCGCGCGCCGGGTCGAGCGTGACCTGTTTGCCGCCGACCGCCATCGACACCACCCAGGTGCCGGTCGAGACAACCGAAAACGGTGGCGCGTCGGATAGAAGGTGCGGCAGCAGCGATGCGTTGGAATCGTGCAGGCCGCAAAAAACAGGCGTTTGCGGATCGAGCCCGGTTCGCGCCGCAAGAGCGGGCAGGATCGGGCCGAGACGGTCCCTGGCCGGCCGCATCGGCGCCATCAACCCGCGCCAACCCATGCTATCGACCAGCGACGAAAAATCCGATTTCCACGGGCTCCACAGATCGGTGTGGCAGCCGAGCGAGGTCACCTCGTTGGCGGCGACGCCGGTCAGCCGCAAGGCCCAGTATTGCGGATACATCAGCATGGCGGCGGCTTTTGCGAATTCGGCCGGGAAGCCTTTCTGCTGCCAGAAGAATTGCGCGCCGAGATTGAGGCCGAGCGGCAGGCGCGGCGTGCCGGTCTCGGCGAACGGCGGGCGGACAGCGTCATAATCCGCCGCCAGCCTGTCGGGGCCGTCGAACTCATAGTCGAGCACAGGCAGCACCAGTTCGCCCGCGGCATCGACCAGCACGCCGGTCGCGCCATGGGTGGTGATGGAGATGGCGTCGATGCGCTGTTCGCGGTTGAGGCTTGCCAGGCTATCGAGGATGAACGCCCACAGCGCTTCGACATCGTGATGCGGATAGGGCGCCTCGCGCACCGGGCCATTCGCCATGCGGCGCAGTGCCACCTCGCTCAGCGTTGCGAGATCGACCAGCGCCACCTTGGCGTTGGTCTTGCCGATGTCGATGACGGCGATGTGGCGCATCGCACTCATGCCATATGGAACACGGTTTCCAGTGGCACCGCCACCGGTTCGTTGTCCGGCTTGGTCTCCATGAGGTCGGCCATATCAGCCCACCAGCGCTGCATCACCGGATGCCCAGGCAAATCGGCCATGCCGTGGTCGTCACGCCGCCACAGCACGCCGAACAGGATGTTGGTCTCCTCATCAAGGTGAATCGAATAGTCGGAGACGCCGGCCTGCTTCAACAGCGCGACCAGCGACGGCCAGATTTCGTTGTGGCGCTTCTGGTACTCGGCCTTCATGCCGGGCCTGAGCTTCATCTTGAACGCGTATTTCTCAGCCATCAGCGTCCCCCGCGCAGCCGCCGCCAGACGATCGGCAGTGCGATGACGATGATCAGCAGCAGGCCGATGAAGATCGACATGACGATGCCGGGCACGTTGAGCAGGCCGAGCCCGAAGGTCACCAGTCCCATGATGAAGGCGGCGAGCACGACGCCCAGGATGCTGCCGGCGCCGCCCAGGATGCTGACGCCGCCCAGAACCACCATGGTGATGACTTCGAGCTCGTAGCCCTGCGCGATCGATGGCCTTGTCGAGCCGAGCCGCGAAGTGATCAGCACCGAGGCGATGCCCGCCATCAGTCCGGTCAGGCAGAACAGGGTGAATTTGATGCGGCCGACGCGCACGCCGGAAAACTGCGCCGCGACCGGGTTGTTGCCGATCGCAAAGACGCGGCGGCCGAAGCTCGTGCGATGCAGCAGGAACCAGTAGATTACGGCGGCGATGAGGAAGAGCACCAGTTCGAACGACACCACCCACCAGACATAGCCCTGGCCGAAGAAAGCAAAACTCTCGGGATAGCCCTTGTAGGCCTGGTCGCCGAGGATGATGAAGGCGATGCCGCGAAACAGGCTCATCGTGCCGATGGTGACGACGATCGAGGGCAGGCCGAGCCTTGTCACCAGCAGCCCGTTGAAGGCGCCGCAGCCGAGCCCGACGACGATGCCGATCAGCACCAGCACCGGCGTGCCTGCACCGGCCTGCACCGCCATGCCCATCATGGTCGAGGCCAGCGCGATGATGGCGGCCACCGACAGGTCGATCTCGCCTGAAATGATCAGCAGCGCCATGGCAAAGGCGATCAGGCCCTTCTCGGTGAAGTTGAAGGTCAGGTCCGACAGCGAATAGGGGTCGAGGAAGTAGGGCGAGGCGAAGCTGTTGATGGCGAAGATGGCGACCGCCACCACGATCAGCAGCGCCTCCCATGAAAAGATCGCCGAACGCAGCGGCTTGTCGAGCCGGTCGGGAATGTGGCGCGGGGCAGGGATGTCGGTCATGCCGCCTCCGCTTTTCTCAGGATGATGCGGCCCTGCTGGCGTTCGCCGCGCGCGTTGAGCACGACAGCCAGGATGATGGCGCTGCCCGAGATCGCCATCTGCCAGAAGGGCGAGATGTTGATGACCGGCAGAGCGTTGGAGATGATGCCGAGGAACAACGCGCCGAGCACCGCACCGCCGACCGAGCCGATGCCGCCGGCGATCGAAATGCCGCCGATGACGCAGGCGGCGATGATGTTGAGCTCATAGCCGTTGGCGACCTCGACCGAGGCGATCACATAGCGTGAGATCCAGAGGTAACCGGATAGCCCGCCGACCATGCCGGAGATGCAGAAGACGATGAATTTCGTGCGGCCGACATCGATGCCGGCATAGACCGACGCCGTCGGGTTGACGCCAATGGCGTACATCGAGCGGCCGAGCGCGGTGCGTGTCATCATAACGAAGAACAGCGCGATGACCGCGATGGCGATCCAGGACAGCACCGGTATACCGAGGAAGGCCGCACGCTGGAAGCCGATGAATTCGGGGCTCATCTTGTCGGCATTGACCCAGGCGCCGCCGGACAGGACGAACGTGGCGCCGCGATAGATGGTCAGCGTGCCCAGGGTCACCACGATCGAGGGGATGTTCAGCCGCCACACCAGCAGACCGTTGATGGCGCCAAGCACCAGCCCGACGGCCAGCGCGATGACGATCAGCAGTGGGATCGGGATCGCCGGATGCGCGGCGTTGAGCATCGCCACCACCATGCCGGTGAAGCAGAGGTTCGACGCCATCGACAGGTCGATCGACCGGGTCAGGATGACCACCATCTGGCCGAGCGCCAGGATCATCAGGATCGAGGTGTCGTTGAACACCTGGCGCAGATTGCCGGGATCGGCAAAGGCCGGGAAGCGCGTCGAGATCAGCCCGATCAAAACGATGATCGCCGCGGCCAGCCAGATTTCGCGGTATTTCAACAAAGCCTTCATGCCGCGATCCCCGCTGCCGTCCGGACCAGCGTCTCGGCGTCCAGTTCCTTGTTGTCGTAGACCGCCGCGACCAGCCCTTCGCGCATGACGACGACGCGGTCGGACATGCCGAGGATTTCGGGAAGCTCCGACGATACCATGATCACCGACAGGCCTTGCGCCACCAGCTCGGCCATGAAGCCGTGCACCGCGGCCTTGGAGCCGATGTCGATGCCTTTGGTCGGCTCGTCGAGGATGATCACCTTGGGCGCGGTCGCCAGCCATTTGGCGATGACGATCTTCTGCTGGTTGCCGCCCGACAGCGTGCCGACATCCTGGCTGAGCGAGGAGGCCCGGAGGTCGAGCCGCTCCGTGTAGGAGCGGGCGAGCGAAAACTCTTCCGCCAGCCGCAGCAGGCCGGATTTGGAGGTGCGCTTGAGTGAAGGCAGCGAGACGTTCTGGAAGATCGGCAGGCCGATCACCACGCCTTGCTTGCCGCGCTCCTCCGGCACATAGACGATGCCGGCCTCGATCGAATCCGCCGCGGATTTCGGCGCGATCGCCTTGCCGTCCAGCGTGATGGTGCCGCCCGAAATGCGGGTGATGCCTGAAATCGCCTGCATCACCTCGCTGCGCCCGGCGCCGACAAGGCCATAGAAGCCGAGAATCTCGCCCTTGTGCAGTTCGAAGCCGATGTCGTTGAATTCGGTTGGATGCGAAAGCCCGGAGACGGAGAGCACCGGCGCGCCGATCTCGGCCTTGCGCTGCGGAAAGATGTGATCGACCGAGCGGCCGACCATCATGCGCACGATCTGGCTCTGGGCGGCATCCCTGATCAGGCCTTCACCGACCATCTCGCCGTCGCGGAACACCGTGTAGCGATCGGCGATCCGATAAATCTCGTCGAACTTGTGGCTGATGAACAGGATCGCCTTGCCTTGCCCCTTGAGAAACTCGATGAGCAAAAACAGCTCCTCGATCTCCTTCATCGAAAGCGCGGCGGTCGGCTCGTCCATGATGACGATCTGCGCGTCGATCGACATGGCCCGCGCCACGGCGACCAGATGCTTGTTGGCGATGCCGAGATCCTTCAATCTTGCATCGGCGTCGATATGGCCGGCGTGCATGGTATCGAGCACTTCGCGCGCATTCTTGCGCATCGTACGCCAGTCGATGGTGCCAAATCGCGTGCGCGGCGCGTGGCCGAGAAAGATGTTTTCGGCAACGCTCAGATCGTCGAACAGCACCGTTTCCTGATGGATGGCGGTGACGCCATGGCCGAAGGCCGCATGCGCGCTGGGCAAGGTGACCGGCTGGCCATCTATGCTGATCGTGCCCGCGTCGGGCTGGTAGATGCCGGTCATGATCTTGACCAGCGTCGACTTTCCGGCGCCATTCTCGCCGATGAGCGCTGTCACCTGGCCAGGATAGAGCGACAGGCTGACATTGTGCAGCGCCCGCACGCCGGGAAAGCTCTTGGAGATGCCGGACAGCGTGAGGCGTGGGGCTGCCTTACCCTCCTCCTTGTGGGGAGGGTCGCGAACAATTTGAGCGGGGTGGGGGTCTACTAGCATATCAAGGTCCTGGTGCATGGAGATGTCGCCACCCCCACCCCGTCTCGCCTGCATCGCTTCGCGAAGCCGGCTCGCCGACCCTCCCCACAAGGGGGAGGGTGGTGCGAGCGTCCGAGATCAATAGATCTTGGAGAACTTCTCGATGTTGGACTTGTCGAACTGGAAGGGCGGAGCCATCGCAGCCGAGTTCGAGTCGTCGAGCGTGACCTTGCCGACGCGGCCGATCGACAGCGTCGCACCGGGCTTGGCCTCTTCCTTCTTCACCGCCAGGTCATGGGCGAGGTAGACGGCGGAGTAGCCGAGGTCGATCGGGTTCCAGAGAGCCACCGCCTGGCTGGCGCCGTTGTCGATGAACTTCTTGAACTCGGACGGCAGCGCGAGGCCGGTGACATTGACCTTGCCGATCAGGTTCGCGTCGGTGACGACCTGGGCGGCGGCGACGACGCCGACGGTGGTCGGCGCGATGATCGCCTTGAGGTTCGGATAGGACTTCAACAGGCCCTTGGCCTCGTCGGTGCTCTTGGCCGAATCGTCATCGCCATAGACGGTGGCGACGAGTTTGATCTTGGGGAACTTCTCCGGCAGGATTTTCTTGGCCGCGTCGATCCAGGCGTTCTGGTTGGTCGCGGTCGAGGAGGCCGACAGGATGGCGACGTCGCCGCCCTCAGGCAGATAGTCGGCGGCAAGCTTGATGATGGTCTCACCGATCAGGCCGGTGTCGGACGGGTTGAGGTGAAGCTGGCGGCCTTCCTTGGCGACGCCCGAATCCCAGGAGATGACGGTGATGCCGCGCTCCATGGCCTTCTTCAGCACCGGCACCAGCGCGTCGGCGTCATTGGCCGAAATCGCGATGGCGTTGACCTTCTGCGCGATCAGCGAATTGACCACTTCGATCTGCGCTTCGGCGGTCGCCTTGGTCGGGCCGGTGTAGATGATGTCGACATCGCCGAGTTCCTTGGCCGCCTCTTCGGCGCCCTTGTTGGCGGCATCGAAGAAGCCGTTGCCGAGCGACTTCACCACCAGCGCGATCTTGACGTTTTCTGCGTAGGCGGCATTCACGAACATGGCGGCGGAAAACGCCGCCGTAACCATCAATTTCTTCAGAAAGCTCATCGAATATCCTCCCTTGAGCGTTGCATTCCATCGCCGCTGCGGACGTGAGTTGGCCTCAGGCCTGCAGCGAAGATTCTTCCTTTGCCGATTTGCGGGCGACGATCAGCGTCACCCCCGCGGTCTCCAACATCTTGGCTTCGCGATCCTCGATGCCGTCATCGGTGATGACCGTGGCGATGCGCGACAGGCCGCACAGGATCAGGCTGGAGCGCTTGCGGAATTTCGAGGAGTCGACCAGCACCACCAGCTCGTCGGCCTGGTCGATCAGCTTCTGCTCCGCCTGGATCAACAGCGGATCGCCTTCCATCAGGCCGAGCGGCCCCAACCCTTGAGCGCCCATGAACATGCGGCGCGCGTAGAAATTGCGCGTCACGTCATTGTCGAAGGGCGACAGGATGATGTTCTGCTCGCGGTATATCGTGCCGCCGGACAGCATCACCGTGTTCTTGGAATGCTTGAGCAGATGCTCGGCGATCGGGAACGAATTGGTGAAGATCGGCATGCGCCGGCCGGTCAGGAAATGCACCATCTGGAACGTCGTGGTGCCGCCATTGATGATGATCGGCTCGCCATCCCCGCACAATTCGACCGCTTCACGCGCAATCGCCCGCTTCTGCGAAGCGTTGATCGTTTCGTTGACGGAAAAGGGCCGGCCGGCGAGCCCGATGAACTGTGGCGGCGAGATTGCCTCGGCGCCGCCGCGCACTCGCCGCAGCCGCTTCTGGACATGTAGTGCCGCGATATCACGCCGGATCGTCGCCTCGGAGACCTCCGTCAGGTCGACCATCTCCTGCACCGTCACCACAGGCTTTTCCTGGACGGCGGACAGAATGATCCTGTGGCGCTCTTTTTCGTGCATGGTTCCTCCCTGCCTGGCCATCTAGGCACTCAAAACGAGCAGTGTCAATCATTTCCGATCATATAATTTCATTGTGCAGTGCAATATGATCGATCTTGATCGTTTATGATTGACAATCGGCCGGCTTGCGTAGACATTCCCGGCAAAATGGACTGCACCCTTTTGCGTCCCAGGGAGGATACCTATGCTCGACAAGCGCTCCGGCTCGCGCCTGGCCAATCTGTGGGATGATGCGAAAGCCAAGGGGATGAGCGATCCCGAGCTTCTGGTCTATCGCTCGAACACGCTCGGCTCCGACAAGCGCGTCACCAACTATGGCGGCGGCAACACCTCCTCCAAGATCTGGCAGAAGGATCCGCTCAGCGGCGAGACCGTCGAGGTGCTCTGGGTCAAGGGCTCCGGCGGCGACAGCGCCTCGATCAAGCTCGATGGCTTCGCCACGCTCTACATGGACAAGTTGCGCGCGCTCAAAAGCCTTTATCGCGGCGTCGAGCATGAAGATGAGATGGTCGGCTTCCTGCCGCACTGCACGTTCAATCTCAATCCGCGCGCGGCCTCGATCGACACGCCGCTTCACGCCTATGTGCCGAAGCCTTTTGTCGACCACATGCATCCCGATGCCATCATCGCCATTGCCGCCGCGAAGGATTCCAAGGCGCTGACGAAAGAGATATTCGGCGACGCCATCGGCTGGTTGCCATGGAAGCGGCCGGGCTTCGAACTCGGCCTGTGGCTGGAGAAATTCTGCGTTGAACACCCCGAGGCCAAAGGCGTGATTCTGGAAAGCCACGGCCTGTTCACCTGGGGCGACACACCCAAGGAATGCTACGAAACGACGATCTCGGTGATCAATCAGGCGATCGAGTGGTTCGAGCGCCGCTCCGAGGGCCTCGCCATATTCGGCGGCGAAGCGGTGAAGTCGCTCGACGCCGCCGCACGCCGCGCCATCGCGGCGAAACTGATGCCGAAAATCCGCGGCCTGATCTCGGAGAAGAGCCACAAGCTCGGCCATTTCGACGACCAACCCGCCGTGCTCGAATTCGTCAACTCCAGGGATTTGCGCTCGCTGGCCGCACTTGGCACCTCGTGCCCGGACCACTTCCTGCGCACCAAGATCCGCCCGCTGGTCATCGAGTTCGATCCGGCCAAGCCCGATGTCGACGCCGTCATCGCCCGCCTCGCCGACGACATTGCCACTTATCGCGTCGGCTACCAGGCCTATTACGACAGCTGCAAGCATCCGGATTCGCCCGCCATCCGCGATCCCAACGCCGTCGTCTACCTGATGCCCGGCGTCGGCATGTTCACCTTCGCCGGCGACAAGGCCACCGCGCGCATCTCGGGCGAATTCTACGTCAACGCCATCAATGTCATGCGCGGCGCGTCGACCGTCTCCTCCTATGTCGGCCTGCCCGCGCAGGAAGCCTTCGACATCGAATACTGGCTGCTCGAGGATCTGAAGCTGCAGCGCATGCCCAGACCGAAGTCGCTCGCCGGGCAGATCGCGCTGGTCACCGGCGGCGCCGGCGGCATTGGCCGGGCAACGGCCAACCGCCTGCTGCGCGAAGGCGCCTGCGTGGTGCTGGCCGACATCGACGAGGCCGCGCTCGCCAGCGCCAATGAGGAACTGGCGAACGCCTACGGCAAGGATTTCGTCCGGCCAGTGGTGATCAACGTCACCTCGGAGGACCAGGTCGTCGCGGGCTTCGCCGAGACGGCGGTCGAGTTCGGCGGCATCGACATTCTTGTGTCCAACGCGGGTCTCGCCTCCTCGGCGCCGATCGAGGAGACGACACTGGCGTTGTGGAACAAGAACATGGACATCCTGTCGACTGGCTATTTCCTGGTCTCGCGGGAGGCATTCCGGCTGTTCAGGGTGCAGAAGATCGGCGGCAACGTCGTCTTCGTCGCCTCCAAGAACGGCCTTGCCGCATCGCCCAACGCCGCCGCCTATTGCACCGCCAAGGCGGCCGAGATCCATCTCGCCAGGTGTCTCGCGCTGGAAGGCGCGGAAGCCCAGATCAGGGTCAACGTCGTCAACCCGGACGCCGTCCTGCGCGGCTCGAAGATCTGGACCGGCGAGTGGAAGGAACAGCGCGCCGCCGCCTACAAGATGTCGACCGACGATCTGGAAGAGCACTACCGCTCGCGCTCGATGCTGAAGCGTTCGGTGTTTCCCGAAGACATCGCGGAAGCGATCTACTTCTTCGCTTCCGACATGTCGGCCAAGTCGACCGGCAACATCGTCAACGTCGACGCCGGCAACGCGCAGAGCTTCACGCGCTAGGCCTTCTTCCTTCTCCCGTTCACGGGGAGAAGGTGGCCCGAAGGGCCGGATGAGCGGTAGCGCTGACGGAACGCATTTTGGGAGGAATAGCAGTTGTCCGAAACCATCATCTCCACCGAAATCGTCGAAAAGGACAACGCCGCGCGCAAAGCCAACCTCGAGCGTGACTACGCCTCGCTCGGCGAACGCCTCGACCGTCGCGGCATCGCCATCGACGCCATCCGCGACAAGGTCGAGAAATTCGCCGTGGCCATCCCTTCCTGGGGTGTCGGCACTGGCGGCACGCGCTTTGCCCGTTTTCCCGGTGCCGGCGAACCGCGCGACATCTTCGACAAGATCGAGGATTGCGCCGTCATCCAGCAATTGACACAGGCGACGCCGACCGTCTCCTTGCACATTCCGTGGGACAAGGCCGATCCCAACCGGCTGAAGCAGGCGGCCTCGCGCTTCGGTCTCGGCTTCGACGCCATGAATTCCAACACCTTCTCGGACGCCAGGGACCAGAAGCTGTCCTACAAATTCGGCTCGCTGTCGCACGCCGACGCCGGAACGCGCCGGCAAGCGGTCGAGCACAATCTCGAATGCATCGAGATCGGCAGGACGCTGGGCTCCAAGGCGCTGACGGTGTGGATCGGCGACGGCTCGAACTTCCCGGGCCAGGTGAATTTCGCCAAAGCGTTCGAGCGCTATCTCGACGCCATGAAGCAAATCTATGCCGGGCTGCCGGCGGACTGGAAGCTGTTCAGCGAACACAAGATGTACGAGCCGGCCTTCTATTCCACCGTCGTGCAGGACTGGGGCACCAACTACATCATCGCCAGGGAGCTGGGCGACAAGGCCTTCTGCCTAGTCGACCTTGGCCACCACGCGCCCAACGTCAACATCGAGATGATCGTGTCGCGGCTGATCCAGTTCCGGAAACTCGGCGGCTTCCACTTCAACGATTCCAAATATGGCGACGACGATCTCGATGCCGGTTCGATCGACCCCTACCGGCTGTTCCTGGTCTTCAACGAACTGGTCGATGCCGAGATCTCCGGCGCCGAAGGTTTCGACCCCGCCCATATGCTCGACCAGAGCCACAACGTCACCGATCCGATCGAAAGCTTGATGCTGTCGGCGGTCGAGGTGCAGCGCGCCTATGCGCAGGCGCTGCTGGTCGACCGCAAGGCGCTCGAAGGCTTCCAGGAGGCCAATGACGCGCTGATGGCGACGCAGACGCTGAAAGCGGCCTACCGCACCGACGTCGAGCCGATCCTCGCCATGGCGCGGCTGAAGACCGGCGGCGCCATCGATCCCGTCGCCGCCTACCGTGCCGCGGGCTACCGAGCCAAGGTCGCGGGAGAGCGTCCGGCGGTCGCTGGCGGGAGCGGCGGGATAGTGTAGCCCATAGTTCGACGTTTCAGTCGATCCGACAGGGGCGAGGACAGCACTTGAGCACCCCCCTCTGCCCTGCCGGGCATCTCCCCCGCAAGGGGGGAGATTGGTCGCTTCATCGGCGGGGCTCTTCCTGCAACGTCGGAGATTGGCGGGGGGAGATGTCCGGCAGGACAGAGGGGGGTGAAGGATCGCCACCCGTTATTATTGGCTGGACTAACCCACCCCAAGAGGGTCTTCTAGGCGCACCCCTCACGCTCCCGGAGGCACGCCATGCCGCTCACCCGCAGAACGCTGATCGCCGCCAGTCTATCGTTGATGCTTACCCTTCAGTCGGTGGCGGCTTTCGCTGCCTCGCCGGCGCCGGCCAAGGGCGAACACGGCATGGTGGTGACGGCCCAGCACCTGGCATCCGAAGTCGGCGTCGAGGTGTTGAAGAAGGGCGGCAATGCCGTCGATGCGGCGGTCGCGGTCGGCTATGCGCTCGCCGTCGTCTACCCGAACGCCGGCAATATCGGCGGCGGCGGGTTCATGACCATCCGCTTCAAGGACGGCAAATCGACCTTCCTCGATTTCCGCGAGCGCGCGCCGCTGGCGGCGACCAAGACCATGTATCTCGACAAGGACGGCAAGCCGGTGAAGGGCGCGAGCCTGGATGGCTACCTCGCCGTCGGCGTGCCGGGCTCGGTGGCCGGCTTCGAGATGGCGCGTGAAAGATATGGGACGCTGTCCCGGCAAGACCTTATGGCGCCGGCGATCACCTATGCCAAGGACGGCTTCGTCCTCAACCAGGGCGATGCCGCGTCCCTTGCCGGCAATGCGGAGCGGCTGGCCAAGGATCCCGCCGCGGCCGCCATTTTCCTGAAGCCCGATGGCAAGCCCTATGGCATCGGCGAGCGGCTGGTCCAGCCTGATCTTGCCGCCTCGCTCTCGGCGATTTCCGACAAAGGTCCTGATGCTTTCTACAAAGGCGCGATCGCCGACGCCATCGTCAAGGCAAGCGGCGCCAAGGGCGGCATCCTGGCCAAACCAGATTTCGAGCAATATGCGGTGCGCGAACTCAAACCGGTGACGTGCAGCTATCGCGGCTATGAGATCACATCCTCGCCGCCGCCAAGCTCGGGCGGTGTCATCATCTGCGAGATACTCAACGTGCTGGAGGGCTATCCGCTGTCCTATCTCGGCGCGGGCTCGGCGGAGACGGTTCATGTCATGGTCGAGGCCATGCGCCACGCCTATGTCGACCGCAATTCGGCACTTGGCGATCCCGATTTCGTCGACAACCCGGTCTCCAAGCTTCTCGACAAGGCTTACGCCAAGGACATCCGCGACAAGATCGATCCGTTCCGGGCCGGGGTCTCGCAGGACCTGATGCCGAAGGGCTTTGGCGAGTCGAAGGAGACGACCCACTACTCCATCATCGACAATGACGGCAATGCGGTCGCGGTGACCTACACGCTGAACGGCTCGTTCGGCGCCGGCGTCGTCGCCGACGACACCGGCATCCTGCTCAACAACGAGATGGACGATTTCACCCAGAAGCCCGGCGTGCCCAACCTTTATGGGCTGGTCCAGGGCGAGGCCAATGCGATCCAGCCGAAGAAGACGCCGCTGTCATCGATGAGCCCGACCATCGTCGCCAGGGACGGCAAGCCGTTCATGGTCATCGGCAGCCCGGGCGGCTCGCGCATCATCACCATCACGCTGGAAGCGATCGTCAACGTCATCGACCACGGGATGAACATCCAGGAGGCGATCGACGCGCCGCGCATCCACCACCAGTGGCTGCCCGACACGGTTTACATCGAGCCATTCGGCCTGTCGCCCGACACCGAAAGGTTGCTGGCCGGCATGGGCTATCACCTCGATCTGAGCGACAAGACCTGGGGCCAGGCCGCCGGCATTCTCGTTGGCGGCAAGAGCCTGGCGGAAATCGAGAAGGGCGGAGGCGCGCGCTATAATGGCGCCATCGACAGCCGTGCCGTGTCAGGCGAGGCGCTGGGATATTGACAGGCCCGCGGCCTGTCCCGTCCGGGACGAAACCGGGTTCGCATTTCGGGATTGCGCTCTGGTTTGCGGCCCGGCCCGGGCCGTCAAGTAACCGCCGTCAATTAATCGTCGTCAGGTCACCAGCGTGATGGTCGATGCGATCAGCATCAGGGCGGCGATGGCGACGAACAGCGCGTAGATGCGCGGCCGGTCGAGCAGAAGTGCGTTTCCGGAGATCCACGCCGATGTGGCGCCGCCCAGCGCGAAGAGGAAGCCGTTGCGGTGGCCGAAGGTCATCGATGCGGCCATCAGCCCGCCAATGATCAGGGCGCCGAACACGATGATCACGGCGACCGCGTATTTCTCGAAATCGTTGTTACCGATCCCCGGCCCGATCGCGTTCAGATTTGGCAGGTCGTCCGGATCGAAAGGGTTGGCCGACCCATACTCGTCTTGACCTAAGGATTCTCGCATCACTCGTTCTCCGCTGACCGGCAACAAACCATCAACACTTGCCGAGCGCAACCCGATCGTATGTCCCCCTAGGTGCTGAATGCCATCTTCAACACGTTCCAGCGGCGCTCGTCACTGTCTTTTCGGGCACATGACTTGACGATCTGGCAATTAGCGCCCGCGTTGGGCAATGCCAGGGACGAATTCGTTTTCCGCTCTTCGCGACTGCGGCCGCGAGTCGCAGCGCCGGGTCTGTCGCCGGAATGGTGGCCTCCTGAGCATCTTAAATCTTGGCTATGAAGGTCATGTTTCATAGTCAACCGGCATTGGTCGCTCTAGGCCAGGGTCCGCAGACAGGCATCGCACGTTGAAAGCAGATCAGGATAACCGGCTGGGCAAGGCAGCCGATCGCCCCTGCGGTCGGATGACCCGGCGCGGCGCACTTGCGCTGTTCGTGCTGCCTTTGGCCGCAACCATGGTTCGGCCGACCGACGCAATGCACGCCGGCGAGAACCACATGTCGATCCTGCCTGTGACAGTCAACCGAGCTGTGCAGGCGGCGTTCGCGGTGCGGCAAGGGAATATCGCCGCTGCCGAACGCCTGCCTCGGTAAGAGGCGCCGTCATTCCTGTGAAGGGGGCGCGCTCAATCGACGATAGGGGATGCCATCGAATCTTGCCGTCACAAAATCCGTGACGGACATCCTGCGCTTGCGTCCGTCGCTGCAGGCGTAGACCGGCCAACCGGCATCGCTGCATTCGCTGGCAGCGCAGATACGCGCCAGGCAGTTACCGATCGTCAACCGGAAGCCGCCCTTGCCGGCGAAGCCTTGCAACAAGCTGCCATCCGCCGACCGCCATGTCCGCGCACGGAATTCCGCCCGCAAAAGCGATGGTTCGAGAGGGACCGCAAGATTGGTTTCGCCGGCACGCCCTGCGAACTGCAGACGGAAATGCGCCATTGCAGTCGTGTACGCGGTCACAAGATCCGATTCGCGAAAATAGGCGATCGCCAGATTGGAGCGGTCAAGCAGATGAGACATGCGCTCGGTTGCTTCTACCGGCGTCAGCAAGGCAACAA
Source organism: Mesorhizobium sp. LNHC221B00 (assembly GCF_000502935.1). Lineage (NCBI taxonomy): Bacteria > Pseudomonadati > Pseudomonadota > Alphaproteobacteria > Hyphomicrobiales > Phyllobacteriaceae > Mesorhizobium > Mesorhizobium sp. LNHC221B00. Next base: position 19,536 of record NZ_AYWR01000011.1, read on the forward strand.
AGACAAGAAAGGCGAAGCAAGCTCGCGACATTTTCCAGCAGCCATATCGATCCCGGCCTGCCGGTGTGGCCCCGGTTGCCCTCCCGCAACATCCCGCCAATCGTCGCCCTGCGCAAGCCGCTTGCTGAGGCAGTCCAAAGGTGGCGTGGTGTACAACTCGCAAGGCCACCAGTTAAAGGGCTTGGAGCCGAAGGCGATGACGACGAATTTGCGCGGGCTTGGCGAGGTGCAGGCGGCGTTTGCGATAAGGAGGACACCTGCCGCCAGACAGGTTTCTTAGCCGGCGCGGGCCGGCGGCAGTTCGAACAGATTGGCGCCGTTATCCTGGCCGCGCTCGACATAGCCGATGATGTGAAACCACCTGGCGACATCGGGTCCTTGGAGCCAGCTGCGGGAGTGGATGGGAAGGTTACCGGCGAGGGCCTGGATATGCCTTATATGCCGCTTGCAGAAACGGACGGTCGAGGCCCGGAAGAAATCATCCTGCGCGGCGAACAGCGTATCGGCGGCGTCGCTGCTTTCATGCCACGCGATGATTGCCACGGTCTTCTCGCCCTCGGCCAGCGCGTGCGCGCGGCCCTCCTTCAAATTCATCATCAGGTTGTCGTAGGCGATCTTGCTGTCCTTGCCGGCGGCGACGTATTCGTCCGACATCCGCTTGGAGAGACCATGAAAGACGTCCTCGAGATCGCCGAGCGTAGCTGCGCGTGCTCTCATTTCACCTCCTGCAGCCCCAAGGGAAGTTTGCCCTAGGGTTGAGGGGGCGCCAAGCAAATTGAATCCCGATACGGGCTGATCAGAGCAAAGCCGTTCCGCCAGATCACGGGCGAAGTCGCAACGGGGTCTTGGGGAGAAGGTCGACAGTCGTGACGCCGGCCAACCGTTGCACGCGGTCGGCCAAGTTTGCCTCAGCCAGCTTTGCCAGTGCGTGCCCGACTTCCTGCGCCGAGTCGTGCCGAAGCCTTCCGGGCTGGCGGATCGATCTTCACCATCTGTCGCTTGGCCTCGCTCACCCGGCGTTGAGCAGACCGTATCCGGCCGCACAACGCCAAGCTGATGCCGACGCCGCAATCATCTCCGAGCAATTCTTCAGCGCGTTCGAGATCCAGCTTCGCCCGGCTGACACTCTGCCTGGCCTTCGCCAGTTCCATCTCCAGCAGATCCATTCTTCCGCTCCCATTTGGGTTGCGGTCCCTTCGCTTCGTTAACCGCGGCTGATCGCGTTGGTTCCGACAACGACTAATCACGGATGGCGAATTACATATTTGAAGCTGGCCTGATGGGTGGCCGAGGTCGATAATCCGGCCTCTGCCGTGGTTTGAGCGGAACATCGGCTAGCGATACCCGCACCGGCTTGCCGGGCAACGATGGCACGGCAGCAGCCTGACGCTTGCGCAGCGCGGCTGACAGCTTGGAAACGAAGTCTCGTATCTCCATGGGCGCTCCTCCCGAGCAGCCCCCCAAGCTTGCATACACTACCGCGGCAGTCTCTGCATTTAACTTTGATGTACCGGCAGGCGCTTCGCGACCGGCCCCGGGGATCAAACGGGAAGGCTCAGCTGCGATCCTGCATCTGTGCCTTCTCAAGGCACGACAAGAAACCAAACCCCGGTAGCTGTTCTGGGTGAGATAAGTGTCTGAATTTGCTTGGAAAAATGGTGCCCAGAGGCGGAATCCAAGTGAAGGAAATCCGGCTGCGTTTTCTTATGGTTAGGACTCACATAGCAACCGTGCCAACCAACAGAAGTACCAACAAAATATTTCTGTGGATTAGTTCCGTTCCCAAATTCTCTGTTTGCTCGACGCCGGCATACCCGCACCTTATCTTATAAGCCGATAGCCGTTGCTACTCGGGTGGCCATGTTAGTGCCCTCGATGACCCGCCGTGATGTGGGTTCGAGTCGGTAGAGGGATACCGTCAATACAGTGCCGCTACCGAATTCGTTTGCTAATTCGACTTCTTGCCCTCTCGACCGCCAGTCTTGAACATGTTGCTGATCGACCAATCTGACCATGTTCAAAGAGTCAGCGAGGTCGGACGTGCATACCGTTTCCCGTGAAGAGCTGTACACGCTAGTTTGGTCAAAGCCGTTGAACAAGGTGGCCGCAGACTACGGGATCACCGGGACAGCGCTGAAGAAGACGTGTAACCGGCACCGCATTCCAACGCCTCCCCTCGGTTATTGGGCGAAGCTCGAGCACGGCAAGCCGGTTACGAAACCCGAGTTGCCCAAGCTGGACGATCCACAACTCGGTCAGGTGCGGATCGTCGGCAGTATGGTGCAGCGGCCGCCAGAGAGTGTTCGATCCGCAAAGGATAGAGCACGGACGTCGCTTGAACAGCAGGGACACCCGGCACCGGAACCCCACGCACGACCAATAGGTTCGGAACTGCCTTCGCTGAACCTAAATCCTTGCAGCTACTCGGCGTGCAATCTCGAAGACCCGCTCCGACGAGCAGGGTTTTGTGACTGCCCGGGGCCAAGGCGTTGTGCCGCTGAGGATCGCGCCAGCATCGATCAAGCGAGCCATCGAAGTCTTTAGCCAATTCGTGTTCATCGCTGAGGCACAGGGATACCGGACAGAAGCGATGGAGAACGGCTTGGCGCTGATAGTCGATGAAGAATCCATCGCTTTCAGTCTCGAGGAGAAGTCGCAGAAGGTTCCGCATGAACCCACCGCCGCGGAGCTGAAAGAGTGGAACCGACGGGCGAGTTTGGGCTATGCCAGCCGGCCCTGGCCGAACTACGACTACGCCCCATCAGGCCGTCTGGCTATCATCATCGATGCCAACGCCTATTCCGGTCTCCGGCGAACCTATGCAGATGGCAAGACGCGGACGCTGGAGAACATGCTGCCGGAAGTGTTCGCCGGTTTCGCCGAGCACGCCGCCATGAAAAAGGAACGAAGGCGGGCAGAAGAAGCCCGCGCCCGCGCCTGGAGAGAAGCCGAAGCCCAACGCCTTCGCCGGGCCGCCTTTGAAGCACGGGAAAAACGACGCATGGAGTTTGTGGATGCGGTCCACGAGCAGTTAATCGAGCGCGCCAAACTGTCCTCGGTCCTATCCCACCTGGAGAACATGGCGGCAGAAGACGCTTGTCGGGTTGGCGCTATGGTCGCGTGGATGCGCCGCCGCCTCCTGCAGATCGATGTCCTCATTGGCCCTCGCTTCCTCGATATCTCTTCGAGATCTGCAAAGGTGGGCTTCGAAGAGCCGTGTACGGGGTCCGACGATGAGGAGGAGAGGGACCTTGGCTATCTGCCACCTATCGAACTTGAGTACTGGTCTATTGATGAGGAGAAGGGTCTCGCCACTGCAACCACTCGCTACGATTGGATCAAGGAATCGGGGCTGGATGGAAACCAGAACAGTGATCGGAACGCAGAACCGCAGACGAATTCTGACTGAGACGCCAACTTCGTGAGATGGCTCGCGCCGTCGCAGCCAATGGCAATCGATGAAATCGCGGATGCGGCATTTGCCAAGGTTGGGGTCGAGCGTTCGAATCGCTTCACCCGCTCCTGGTTTCCTTCGGGAACCAAGCATCGAAAAGCCTCGGTTCGCCGCGGCTTTTTCGTTTTTGGGCCGGCCCAGATCGAGGCCGGCCAAAAAGGCGCTTCGAGGCGGCGGCTACCACAGGGTTACACGTTCCCGTGAATTCGGTGGATTGCAATCGCGGCGTCGCGAGGATGTGTGTCAGTTCACATCACCAGGAACCAGCCGGCGGCCGGCGTAGCAAGCTCAATGGCGGGAGCTAGTATCTCCGATACTTGCTTTCTTACGTGGCTTGAGGCTCCTATGGGCGAAATGTGCGTCGCGATTGGGGGAAATATGAAGGCGTCTGAAGTTAATCTACTAAAGTTCATCCGGAAGTCGCCCCAGTTCGTGATTCCAATCTACCAACGGAATTATTCCTGGAATGAGGTCCAGTGCCGCCAGCTCTGGCGCGATCTCATGCTAGCGGGCAGCAACGATGGCATCAATGCTCACTTCATCGGTGCTATCGTCTATGTTGAGAGGGCACTATCTACTGTTGCTAGCCAGGAGGCCCTTCTCGTAATCGATGGGCAGCAACGCTTAACGACAAGCACCTTGCTGATCGCGGCTCTAGCGAAACACTTTGAGGAAAACAGGCTGGAGGAAATACTTGAATCGTTTTCCGCTCGAAAACTAAAAAACTACTATCTACTGAATCCCGACGAGTCTGGAGAGCGCCACTATAAGCTCCTACTTTCCGAGGCAGACAGGGAAACAATGCTAGCACTGCTGCGGGAGGCGCCACTGCCTGCGGAAAGTAGCACCCGAGTGCTCGAAAATTTCAAGCTCTTTCAGTCCCTCATCGTGGAGAATGCGAACAAACTCGAGGCCATCTGCAAGGGGCTGTCCAAATTGGTCATAGTTGAGGTCGCTTTAGATAGATCCCAGGATAATCCGCAGCTCATCTTTGAGAGTATGAATTCCACCGGCCTCGAGCTTAGCCAAGCAGACCTGATCCGAAATTTCATTCTTATGGGACTGGAGCCGCGACTTCAAACCGAGCTCTATACCAGTTACTGGCGACCGATGGAAAAAGCGTTTGGCCAAGCTGCCTATACTTCTCATTTTGATGCTTTTATGCGTCATTACCTAACCACAAAGACCGGAGAAATTCCAAACGTTCGGCAGGTTTACTTGGCCTTTAAAAGTTATGCGCAGAGGTTCAAGGGAAACGTCAGCGATCTGGTCGCCGAGATCCACTCGTTCGCAACATACTACTGCGCCATGGCCCTGGACGCCGAGAAGGATTACAACCTCAACCAAGCCTTCCGGGACCTTCGTGAGCTGAAGGTCGATGTGTCATATCCTTTCCTGCTGGACGTCTACCACGACTACCGCAATGGGTTGCTGGAGCTGCCCGACGTGATCAAGGTTGTGCGTTTGGTTGAGAGCTACGTTTTCCGCCGTGCCATCTGTTCGTTCCCGACCAACTCTCTGAACAAGACGTTCTCACAGATGAGCCGGACGCTGGACAAGAGCCGATATCTGGAGAGCCTCCAGGCCTCGTTCATGATGCAGCCATCCTACCGGCGCTTTCCGAGCGACGCTGAATTCGAGCGCGACTTCAAGGTGCGCGACCTCTATAATTTCCGAAGCCGTAGCTATTGGCTGCGCCGCCTCGAGAACCACGGCCGCAGGGAACGCGTCATGGTCGAGGACTATACGATCGAGCATATTCTGCCTCAGAACCCTGATATCTCCAGCACATGGAAAGCGGAACTTGGCAAAGACTGGCAGAGTGTCCATCAGACTTACCTGCACACGCTTGGGAACTTGACGCTGAGCGCTTATAACAGCGAATATAGTGATCGACCGTTCGCGATAAAGCGAGACCAGATCAAAGACAAAGACGGCAATTCTGTCGGTCTGGCATTTAGCCCGCTGAAGCTTAACCAGGGCCTGGGCCAAGTGCAGGTGTGGAACGAAATATCCATCAAAGCCCGGGCGGACCGGCTGGCCGCAGAATCGACTAAAGTGTGGGGGGCGCCTGAATTGAAGCAGGAGGTGCTGGACACGTTCCGCCCCCCAGCCCCGGTGGTACCGGCCCACATCTACACGATAGAAGACCATCCGAACCTGTCGCCAGGACCGATTCAGGATCTCTTCTTCATGCTACGCAAGTCGATCCTTAGCCTTGACCCCGCTGTTACCGAGGAATTCTGGAAGGTCTACGTGGCTTATAAAGCAGAGACCAATTTCGTCGATGTTGTGCCGCAAACGAAGGCACTTCGGCTATCCATCAACGTCCCGTTTCATGAGATCGAGGATCCGAAGAACGCGTGTATCGACGTATCGAATTTAGGTCGGTGGGGAAACGGCGACGTCGAACTCAAGATCTCTGGCTTGGATGATCTGCCATATGCGATGGGGATGATCAGACAGGCCTTCGACCGACAAATGGGAAGCACTGCAGATATGGAGACATGAGCGCTGAGCATTAGGGCCTGGGGTTGAGCATCCAAATCACTTCACCCGCCTCGTGTTTGGAAAACCAAGCGTCGAGAAGCCTTAGTCGTCGCCGCTTTTCGTAGTAAGACAGAACGAATGTCCCCGGGCCTTATCGCCGCCAGCCCGCCTTCGTGAAAAAGCCGGGAAACTCTACCTTCCGGCGGTCCAGAGAATGGTATCGGAGCAGAAATGGTCGCGGCTCTAATCGCAACTGGATGACAGTTCAGTGGCGGGACACGCCCACGTAGCTGCGCCGCTGCTGAAAGGCGCGTGGCTGGCAATGGCGCCCAGGTCCTTATTGCGACCAGCGAGCGGTTGGAATCCGTAGAGGTGGCTCTTCGTAACAAGCGATGCCAGCTTATCAAATTCGACGGGCGCTTGATCCGCCGTCTGGATGAGACTGCGACGCCATGATCGGTCCTATTTCTGGGCTAACACTGACGGCGGGCACGCCGTTGGTCGCGGCCGTCCAGGGGCAGAGCCTCGAGGGGGAGTGTGCCGCCTTCGCTGTCTTCGTGGGCGAAGAATGCGCCGATGCGTGTCCAGAAGCCCTTCTGGCCTTCTTCCCGGGCGTCGCGCACGGTGTAGGCGAGGTAGGTCGGGCTCTTCGACTCGGTCTTTTTGCCTTGGTGTTGCTCGTGTTCTTCATGGTCATTTCCTTTGGTGATTGGTTTCTGTCCCGGAGGACGGTTCCAAAGGGGGCCGACGCCTGAGGCTGGGTTGTCCCCAACTCGGGAGCGAAGCGAAGGAGCGGGCAGAAACGGGACAAGACGGCCGCGTCGGCCACATTAACCGTCACTCACTCCGGGCAGACCTCCAACCGAAATGCATTGATGACCTAGCAAACCATTGGCCTCGACGGGTATCCGACCGCAAAGGCGTCACCGCGCCCATTGGAGATGACAGAAGGGTTCAACACCATCGGACCCTTTTCCCAATAAGTACGGTTTTGGCGGCATCCTTTTGCGGACTACGGCGGAGTTGGCTCGCAGCGTGGGTGCGTGGGTATTGCAGGGGACTACTGAACTGACTCTAACCTGCACGCTGGTATGGTACGGATGATCAGCTGCTCGATTGCCTGCCACCCCAGAATGGCTCTAAGTCATCCATACAGGAGGTTCCTATGGGCAAGGCGCAACCGGCGTACTGCTGCGCGCTATGCGGAGAGCGGCGACCCCTTACACGAGAGCATGTAGTGCCGCGCGGGCTGTATCCGGCATCCAAGGCGGAAAGTCGCGTCCAGCGGATCGTGATATGGAACTGTGAAACGTGCAACAATGGCAGCTCGGATGACGATGTGCATTTCCGAAACGTGGTGAGTATCGCGGGCGATGCCACCGCCGCGGTGAATGAACTCTGGGCGGGACCGATCGGGCGCAGCTTCGGCAAAGGCGATGGAGGCAGACGCGCCAAAGACGTGCTTGCGTTGATGGAGCCGGCCACGCATGTCGGTGAAAATCGCTACATGGTCTACCCCGGCCGCGATCCCAGAATCCTCGGCACACTGCGCAAGATCATCAGGGGCCTGAGCCACTATCATGGTCTGCGCTCGGCGGTGGCCGACGACGAGGTCCTTGTCGACGTGCTCAAAGTCGACTTTCCGGAAGACCTCCTGCAGCGCCTGCGCTCTGGTCACGCCGAGCCGGACATCCTCGACTACCGCTATGGTCCGATCGACGACATGCCCGGGATGGAATCAGCCTGGCTGTTGCGGTTTTATGAGCGAACTACGTTCTTCGGGCTTGTGTTCGCCGATGCCGCGCAGCGGCTGGCGCGAGGGGCATCACCTTGACCGCCCCGCGCCTGCGCTACGAGAGGTTTCAGCCTGGGACAAAGGCTTTTTCGATGGCCTTGCGACTCTCCTCAAGCGGCAAAGCGTCGTACTGGCGGATCATTGCTGTCTGCTCCCTGGCGACCTCGCGGGCGAGGTCGTCGATCTCCGTCGAAAGCACATCGAGCCCGACGAACTTCCGGTCGGAATCGAAGATCTTGCGGGTTCCGTCCGGAACGTCGAGGGTGCGCGCGAAGGCCCGGTTGTTGCGCAACACTTCTAGGAACCGCTGGGTCTCCGAGAGAATGGCCAGTTCATAGACGCGCCCGGTCTGCAGCATGCTCTGATTTGCATGGTACATGATGCCGGCGATGTCGAAACTCGGGAGGGGCACGTCCTTGCCGTCCTCGATGGCGTCGTTCTTGACGTTCTTGGCCAGGCGAATGGCCTTTTTTAGGCCTCCGCCGGCCTCGAGCAAGTCTCGCTGATGAACCCTATCGATGTGCAGGAACGGCATGTTGTCGATGGTTTCAGGGACCTTCTTGTTGAGAATTGTCACACCGCGATCGCGCAGCTGCTGTGTGCTCTGGTATGCGATTGTGTCGACCCAGTGCGATGGGACCACGTCGACAGGCCGAGCCAGGCTGCCACCGGAGATGCAGATCGCCTTGCCCCCCGTAGTGTCAACGTCTGCCGCTGGATAGGCGTCGATCAAAATCCGTTCCGACTCTTTGCGAAGGCGCAACAGGCGGTCGACCGACGATTCTGAACCTGGACTGCCATAGAGGCCGGCGATCGCGCGGGGACCGGCGACGTAATAGCTAAGGAAGTAAGCCTCCAAATTAAGGAGGTCGACATCGCTGACGCCGCGGATATGGACATTCAGGGGCACAGACCCCTGAAGCCTGAACTCGACCGACCTGCCATTGGCCTCGAGCTTGTCCTTCAGCTGTTTGCCGACGCGCTCGGCAGTTTCGATGCTTTTCTGGGTGTATTCGGGGCCAACCTCGGCCATGCCGCCCAGCGCATAACGTGTGTAGGGCTGCGACAGGGCACGTTTCTGCCACGCTTCGTCAGTGAAACTCTTGGTCAGCACGTCCAGCTTGGCCGCCTCACTGAGTCTGCCAAGGCGGTCAGTTCCGCGGCGGCGGGTGTTCAGCTGGCGGAGACGCTTTTCAATATCTCTTGCCATCTTCAGATCCTCGTCAGGGCCATCTTGCCGAACGTATAGCGGCCGTGCCCGTTGAAATATTCGCCGTTTGCGGACTTCAGGTCCTTGGCGAAGGTGATGTCGGCCGACCCCCGGTGAGACTTGAGCTCGACCTCGTTGATGTTTGGGTCATTTTTGTAGGAGTAGAACAGCCGGAAGCCATCGGCAGGATCATAGATCAGAGCGGCACTTGTGCTGTTCGATCCTGACTGCGCCGTTTTGAGGCGCACCCGGATCCGATCCCAGCTCTGGACGATGGTGATCTTGGCGGTCCATTGGTAGCCGTCGGTGCCGTCCGGTTTGACGGTCTGGCCCTGCACGGACCAGTCACCCGCCAGATTGGGACCCTTAAGCACTGAAGCCAATGGCCACCATTTCCAGGCGTATTTCTCGAGCAACCAGTAGAGCACAACAAAAACGGCCCCGGCGCTGACCAGCGACATGACCGAGGGAGGCAGGTTGGCCGCGATGCCGAATGTCTTGGCGACATCGACCGCAGAGAGCAGGAGGAAAACGACGCCGGCCGAGACCACACCCGAGACGATGCCCAGGTAGTGGCCAATGCGCGCGCGGTTTATGCCGCCCAAAACGGTGTATTCATGTTCAAGCATGACTGGAGACCTTAAGGAAGGCTCGACGGCAGTGGGAGGGCCGCCGTCGAGACTGGGTTACTTGGTCTTCGTAGGGTCGGTCAGGCGGAACTTCTGGCCAGGTGCAAGCGGCGGGGGGAGGGGCTCACCCTTGACCACGGTGCGCTCGACACCGGTGCCGCCACCACGCGGTCCGGTAATTTCATACTGCCCCGACTTAGGAGCAGTCTCGCCAGGCTTGTAGAGATTGTCATCAGACATAGTCGTTAGTCCAGGTGGTTGCCATAGGGACCATCTGGCACTAGATACCGACTTGTTCAGGGTTCGGACTAGCGGTTCGGCTGCGAACACAACGGCACCACCGGACCGCAGTTCAAACCAAAAGACGGCAGGCGACGGAAAGGTCTCCTGCCGTTTTCTTATGCATAGTTAAAATAAGATGTAAATACCGAACCGGCGTGCACACACTAAAAATACCTTTACTTGTCAACAAGCAAACCGACCGGTTTCTGGCATAAATTGTCGCACCGCAAAACGCGGCACAGGGCAGCACTCGGGGACACACAGTTGGGGTGGCCAACCGGGATTATCAAGGACAGCGACTATTAAAAATGACATAGCGTCACGGCCGATAGGGCCGTTCAACAAATCGCTTAAAGCGCGGCGCTGTTTGTAGGTCAAATCTCGCTGCCGAAGGTGCTCCGGCTTGTCATGCAGCATGTGGCAGCGCTGGCAAACGCCCGGAGACTCTTCGGAGCATTGTTCGACAGATCATGATCAAGATGCGCGGCCGCCAGCGCCACCTTGGTGTGCAAGACAGGTTCGGAGCACGCCGACAGGGGAGGGTGGCCCGGCAGGGCCTCACCCGTGCCTGACCGCCACAGTGAGGCATCCTCATCCCACCAGCGACCGTCGCCCAGATGGGCGATTGTCTTGCCGTGCGGCCGGCCGCCGGCGCGCTTGAAGCGCACCCATTGGGAGAACTCCGGCCAGTCGATCGGATAGAACCAGCGGCGGTGTTTGCGGATCGGCATTAGACGGCCTTCCGCCGGCCGAGCAGATCCGGGTTCTGAACGGACGTCACGCGCTTTTGGTCCTGAGCATGCCCCGATATCTCACAGGACCGCTATTGGGAAAGCGTATTTTCGAATGGCGGGAATGAGGCGCGAAGCCGCTGTTCGGAATGAGTGAACCAAGCCGGTTTTCGGGATCGCACATGTCTATTGCGCCAACCAAGATGAGTCGAAAGCGACGCATGCTGTGCCGCTCGCCGCGGTGCTGCTTGGGCGCGTGCTCGCGAGCGGCTGCGCGCAGGCGATTGATGGCCGACACGCTAAACAGCGCTAGCCGTCTTCTTCCGGTTTTACTAGTTCGATGTGGCTGACACCCAACGCCTGGGAGAGCTCGAAACGGGTGATGACAGTAGGATTGCGTCGACCACGTTCCAGACTGCTTAGGTATTGCTGGCGGTAGCCCGACCGGGCCTCCACCTGCTCCTGCGTCAGGCCTTTCTCCCTCGCCGCGTAAACGCCGCGCTGTCTCTCTTCGACCACTCTTTTCGATCTTTTGGAGGAGTTGGAAATTTCGGCTGGAGTGATCTCGTTGATGGGGCGTTTGGCGAGTGGGCCGGCCAGATCTTCCAGGAGCCATTTGGTTTTGGTGATGGTAGCCGTGATGGGCAGCGTCTTCCGCTTGGCGATTGTCACCTTACGGGCAGAGGCCGATCCAACCCTACACCTCCGGGGCGCTCCCCAACCGCCAAAAGTCAACGGTCGTGCCGCTATCACCGATGAAAAGAAGTTCGGCAAGCTGGTTGGCCAGCCGTCGTATTCGTCGACCGTCATCAGGAAGCCCGTCGCCATCGGCAAGACGATACGGCTTGTCTTTGGGCTTAGCGTTCTTGCAGGCGAAGTCGGAGAGAGACATGGGTAACGGACCTCCCGGGTAATGGGTAACGCCTAAATCGTTACCCACAAACCGATGCGCTTTATCTCCTCGTCCGGAACAACGGCTCCAAACGCTGGCAACTGCGGTACCGATAGCTGGAGAAGGAAAATATCCTCTCCTTTGGAAAATACCCGCTGGTGCCACTTCTCGACGCGAGAGGAAAGCGCGACGACGCCAAGAGGCTGTTGATCGCCGGCATCAACCCCTCCACCAAACGCAAAGAGGAGAAGACTGCGGCCATCACGGAAGCACGCACCACCTTCGCCTTGGTCGCCGAGGAGTACGTCACGCGGATGGAGGAACGGGATGCTGCGGCGCGCCACGCGCGACGAGTTCGACCGAAAGAAGGCCGTCTGGCATATTCCAGCTGAGCGCATGAAGATGCGTGCTCCGCACGACGTGCCACTGTCCAAACAGGCGCTTTCGGTTTTGGAAGGGGTCTGGCAGCTCTCAGAGGACGGCGGCCTGGTGATCAAAGCCGCCCTCCAGTTTCTCGCCCTCACCTGTGTCCGTCCCGGCGAAGTACGGGGCGTTGCAACGGTACGCGGTGGGTCACCATAAACCGCCAAACTAGACTAAGTCATTGATTTGTATTGATTGATGAGACGTCGTGAGAAGCGATGGGAAAGTGAAATGGTGCCCAGAAGGCGGAATCCAAGTGAGGAACGTATGCCTGTGCTTTCAGGATGTTTTTCTGTGGATTACTTTCATTCCTCCTGGAATGCCCGACTGATTTGGTCCGACAGCGGCTTCACAAAATAGGAAAGCGCCGTACGCTCGCCCGTCTTGACCATCGCTTCGGCCGGCATGCCGGGCACGAGCGTCAGGTCCTTGAGCTTCGTCAGTTCCGCATGCGGAACCGATAAACGCACCAGGTAATACGAAATGCCGTTTTTTTCGTCTGTCGCCAGATCGGCTGCGATCCGGCTGACATATCCGTTCAATTCCGGCGTGGTTCTCAGATTGAAGGCTGACATCCGCAGCACGGCCTTGTGACCAAGCTGGATTTGGTCGATGTCCTTCGGGGTGATTCGTACTTCAAGCGCAAGATCGTCGCCTTCCGGCACGATTAGCATGATCGGATCGGCGGGCGTAATCACTCCGCCGACCGTATGAACTGCGAGTTGTTGAATGGTGCCTGATTGCGGCGCGACGATATCGATCCGTCGCAGTTCTTGTTCAGCCGCCACCTTGCGCTCACCATACTCCCCGACCTGCGCCTGAACCTCTCTGAGCTCCTGGCCGACTTCGGTCTTGAAATCCTGATCGATCTGCGGGATCTGCAGGCGCGTTTCGGCTATGCGGGCTGCTGTCTGTGCCTGATCTGCGATCTTCTCACCGCGTTCGCCACCGAAAGTGGCAACCTGGATCTTCAGGCTGTTCAACCGTTGGTCCGAGACAATGCCTTGGTCGCGCAGCCCACTCAGAACAGCAATTTCCTTTAGGAGAACCTCGATCCTTTTTTCACAGGCAATTTCCTGCGCCTCGAATCCTTCGATCTCGTGGTGATATTGAGTAATGTGTTCCGCCAGTTGCGCCTGCTTTCCGTCGCGGGATTGTCTGCGGAATTCGAACAGCAGCGTCTCGCTATGTATTGCCGAAGCTACGTCCGGAACATCTCTTCGGGCGAGCAGCCAGTCCGGGAAGGCGATCTCCGCGAGATCGTCACGCTCAGCATCGAGTCGTGCCTGGTAGGCGGCGAGCTCATCGAGCCGCTTGGTGACTATGGCGAGATTAGCGCGCGTCTGGGTGGCATCGAGCCGCATGAGGATGTCGCCGGCTTTTACTTTATCGCCTTCGCGCACCAGGATTTCTCCCACCACCCCGCCGGTCGGGTGCTGCACCTTCTTGACATAGGAATCGACGACAAAGTGTCCGGACGCGACAACCGCACCGGAGAGATTCGTGAAGGTCGCCCAGGCTCCGGCTCCTCCCACAAAGATTACGCTCGCCACAAGGCCCGCCACCAGGTGGCGGCGAATGGAGCTGGAAACGTCATTGTTCTGATGAATGCCGGACACCGGGATCCTCCATGTCAGCGCGCTCTCCCACGTTATCCTGTGTAGATTCGATGGCCTTGACGCCAGCGCCTCTTGCCATCGCTGTCCCCTTCAGGACTTTGGAAAGCGCTTCACCACGCGCACCGAATGCTCGCTGCCGTCCACCTTCCATCACCAACACCAAATCCACGGCGCGGATGGCGCTGGGCCGATGGGCGACGACAACCGCAATGCCCTTGCGCTCGCGCACGGAGGCGATCGCCTTAATGACCGCAGCCTCGCCTTCCGAATCGAGATTGGCATTGGGTTCATCCAGCACAACAAGGAAAGGGTCTCGATAAAGAGCACGGGCAAGACCGATACGCTGGCGCTGCCCGGCGGAAAGTGCCGATCCGGCCTCACCGATCGGAGTTTCGTAGCCGTGCTCAAATCGGAGGATCAGTTCGTGCGTGCCCGCTGCTTTCGCCGCGGCGACAATAGCCTCAGGGTCAGGATTATCTTCAAAACGAGCGATGTTTTCGGCAATGGTGCCGTCGAACAGTTCAACACCTTGCGGCAGATAGCCGATATGACGGCCTAGTGCTTCCCGGTCCCATTGATCGAGGCTTGCGCTGTCGATGCGAACTTTTCCGGCGACCGGCGCCCATGCGCCGACGATGGCGCGCGAGAGTGTCGACTTGCCCGAGCCCGATGCACCGATGATCCCGAGTGCGCTTCCCGCCTGAATGGCAAACGCAAGGCCGGTCACGGTCGGCTTCCTTGCGCCGGGCGGAACGATTGTCACGCCTTCGAGGCGCAGTTCGCGTTCAGGTGCAGGCATTGGCATAACGGCAGCGGATTCAGGAACCTTTTCCAGGAGGTCCTCCAGCCGCGCCCAACCCTGGCGCGCCATGAGGAAAGGTTTCCAGCTTGAAATGGCCAGATCGACCGGAGCCAGCGCACGCCCCATCATGATCGAACTGGCAATCATAACCCCGGCCGTAGCCTCCTGTCTGATGACAAGGTACGCGCCGACGGCAAGAATGGCCGATTGCAGCAGCACGCGCAGCGATTTTGAAATGGCACCCAGCCCACCTGCCACGTCCCCAGCTTTCCGGTTGGCGGCCAGAAACTTGGCATTGGCCTTTTGCCATCGGGCAGCGATCCGCTTTCCAAGACCGAGAGCTTGCACGACCTCGGCATTGCAACGCGCTGCTTGCAGCAGACCATTGCGTGCCATGTTGTGGGAAACGGTATCGCTTATCGGCCGTTGCGAGAGAGTGTTGGCAAGGAGTGTCAGAGATGTGAGACCGACCGCCCCGATAAGTGCCGTCATGCCGATCCAGAAATGAAGGAGGAAGCAAATGCCAAGATAAAACAGCATCCATGGCAGATCGAAGAACGCTGTCGGACCGTTTCCACCTAAGAAGCCGCGAACATTGTCGAGATCGCGAAGCGGCTGTAAGCCGTCGCCCGGCATGCGCGTTGAAAGCGGAAGGCGAACGATCGCATTGTGAACGCGTCCGGAAAACTCTCCATCGAAACGCTCGCCAATCCGCAGCAGCACGCGGGCGCGCAAAATGTCGAGCAAGCATTGGAACGCATAAAGCCCCGCAGCAAGCACGACGAGCCCCACCAGCGTCGATACGCTGCCACTTGCCAGAACGCGGTCATAGACTTGAAGCATGAACAGCGGCGAGATCAGCGCAAGCACGTTGACCACGCCGCTGATCAACAGAATTCCCCAAATAGCGGAAGTCAGAGGGAAAGGTCTCAAAGCTGAATCCTTCAAGGAATGGTTACTCACGTAGGTCTCCGTGAGGATCTGGCGACCCAGCTCCCTATATTGCTCCCCGAGCGGCAACCGACTCGCTGATTCAGGATCAGTGCTCCCGCCGAATATGTTTGGTTTGGCATCTAATGGAGCGGGTCAACAACAACACCGTCCGGCTGAAGGTTTGGAAGGGATTCATCGTGGCCGGCCGCAAGGGCCCGAACAGGCTTCCGCCTCCACGCCTTCAGGGAGATTTCGGTGTACGACCAGCGCGACGTGCAGGGCTTCGTCAAGCTGTACACGCTGCGACTGCTCCCGGGCGCCCCGGCCATCGCAAGTAGCGGAGACGGGAAAGCGCCCGCCCAGGGGGGCGGGGCGCGGTTCCGTATCGGTTTTCTGGATCAAACGAAGGTGAAGTCCGACGCGGTCAGGCCTAGGTCGGCCACGGTGACCACACCGCCCAGGTGGGCGAACTCGTGCGCGCTGCCGTCGCCGGTGACATAGGCCAGAGTTGCGACTCTGTCGGTGTAGCTGCTTTGGTAGACAATGATGTCGCCGGCGTGCTCGCCGGAGATCGCACGCGCTGCCTCATCAGCAGAGTTGAAAGATTCGCCAGTGATTACCACGACATGTTCGCCGTTCGCACCCGAGGCCGCGCCACTGTAGAAGCTGCTCACCGGGTAGCCGGACTGTATACTGGCGTTGTTGACGAAGTTCGCGCCAAAACCGTCGTTGTAGAGGCCCACCGCATCGAAGGCGAACTTGTCCTCCGCCGGGTTGAAATCGGTGATAGTGGTAATGTCCGGCTTCGACCCGACACTCGGATCGACCCCAGGCACCGGATTGTGGAACTGGAACACGAACGTGTCATTGTCGGTGCCCCCGGTCAACGTATCCTGGCCGTCACCCACGTAGAGGACATCCTGGCCGGGACCGCCGCTGAGCCTGTCATTGTCCTCACCGGAGATGCGCGCGTTGAAGCGGCCGTTGTCGCCGGAGAGATCGTCCCAGCCATCTCCGCCGAAGATGCGGTCGTTACCCTCGCCGCCAAGGGCTCGGTCACTGCCCGGGCCAGCCGAGATCTCGTCGTTGCCGCCACGACCGTCAATCCAGTCACCGCCCTGGAAACCCTCCATCCAATCTTCACCCTTGGTGCCGAGGAGTGTTTCGGCATCCGGGCTACCCTCGATAATGTTTGCCATCGAAAAATACTCCTGATGATGCACCCTGCCTGACGCGTTCATATTGCTCATCGGGTAATTAGAGAAATCGATTGCTTGGATAGACACACATTTACGAAATGGATGCATTCACGTTCACTTCGCCCTTCCGCTGAGCAGTAGCGGGCTCGCAGGCGGCGGGGAATCTGGTCGCCCAAGCATCGATCTGAAGATTGGACACTCAAACCGGACCGGGACAACACTTCGTAAGCCGTCCTAGTTCCGCCCCAAACTTCTCTCTGTTGCTCGACGCCGGCATACCCGCACCGTAAGCGCTGGACGAGGACAAGTTCCGCTGGCCGCGGGTGGAGAACGGCGTGATCCGGCTTGCCGCGCCCAACTGATGGCGCTCGTCGAAGGCATGGACTGGCGCGCTTAAGCCGATCGCAGACGGCGTCCGACGTCGGCCGGATAGGCCGTGGCGAAGTGACTCAGGCGCAAAAGGCGGGCCTCTGGCCGTGCAAAATAAGCTTTTGTCGGCGTCATGACGAGAAGCGCTTTGGCCCGTCTCCACGAAATCGTTCCGCTCAAGGCGATATTCGTCCCCATGGCGGCGGAGAAGGCCGAACTGCAACAACTCCGGAGCGAACACTCAAGGCCGAGATCGTCCGGATGGCGACACTCAACGAGCGTGCCCAGGAGAGGCTCGCCGACCTTCAGGGATCGTCAAGCAGCTGGAGCGCGCCGCTTCGGTCGCAGCTCCGAGAAGCTCGAACGTGCCCAGCAGGCCTTCGCCTTCGAATCCAGACCGGGCTCGGCGCGATTGAGTCCGAACTCGAGGCCGCAAGACCGCAAGACCGACAGGCGAGCCGCGACGTGCTGCGCGACCGCGCAAGGCGTTCCCGATGCATCTGGAGCGGGTCGAGATGGTCATCCGGCTCGACCCATGGGGGAAGAAGCGCTCCCGCAGCCAATCGTCCAGTCCGTCAAACGCCGTCGGCCGCACGGGCTTGCGAAACGGAACAGTCCCGCCCTCGCTTAGATGCCGAGGCACGGTGTTGCGCGCGCACCCGAATTCCTTCGCCCGTCGGTTCCCCGCCAACCTCATGCCGCCGCAGCATCGCTGCCACCTCTTCAGGCTGAAGGATCTGCTCTCCCTGCATCGTTCTCGACAATGCAGGAATCGCCCAATCCCAATCGCCATCCATGCCTCCTCTCATAACCGAGGGGTCAGTTTCTCAATTCGGCCGACAACTGAGACGTCCGGTGCTCTTAGGCAGGGCAATCATACGAGATGCCTCCTGCAACATCATTTCCCGCATCCATAGGCTTGCCGGATCATTATTGTGAAGCGCAGGCCATTGGACGGCCTCCGTGAATGCGGCAGGAAGTGGCGGCGGAAGTTCGACAATCCGCAAGGGTGTTAATTTCGCGAAATGCTGCGCCAGCCGCAACGGCATGGTCCCGATGCGGCTGGTGCCTGATAGAAGGGGCGGGATCATGCTAAAGCCGTGTACGACGACCTCGATACGTCTCTCGAAACCGTTCTCGAGCAAATACCATTCCTCGATGGAGGGCTGCCGGGTGTCTCCGAATTTGAGCACAACCTGCCCCATCGACAAGTATCGGTCGAATGTAAGTGGCTCTGACAGCTGCTTGTTCGTGCCGCAGCCTACGCATACGAGCATATCTTCGAACAGGGCTGCGCGAGGATGTTTCGACATGAACACTTCCGGCATAATCAGAAAATCAACGTCGCCGCGCCGGAGAAGCTCCTCGGGGTCGTCGGAAATAGGCAGACATTCGAAGCGGACGGCGGGAGCTTCCCGCGCAGCACGCTTTACGATTTTCTTAAAAAATACGAGTGTGAGGTAATCGGAAAGGATGATGCGGAAGCGACGATCCGATCCGACCGGGTTAAAGGGGTCCCAGGAAATAATCGACAGCTGGATGTGCAGCAATGCCTCCCGGACTGCTGTGGCGAGCCCCTCCGCGCGCGGTGTCAAAATGAGTTCGCGGCCGTTCATCGTAAATAGCTCATCGCTGAAATAGGCGCGTAACCGACCGACGGCGGCGCTCATGGCCGGCTGGCTCAGGTTGATACTGCGGGCTGCGGTGGTGACTTTACGCTCCCTGATCAAAGCGTCCAGCACAACGAGGAGATTTAGATCGAGTCCCTTAAAACGCATGCATTGACCTATCCGACGCGTGGATGGGTATCGCCCAAACAATCAATTTCACGAATGGTGAGAGCGTCAACGCATCAGCCGACGACGAAACAGAGCAACCGATAGGAAGAACGGCAAAACCGTGTATATGCAAAGCGCGCCGATATGCAGGCCCATGCTGCCGGCCGGACGGCCAAGCATCGCCGGACGAATGAGGTCAATTGCATGTGCGAGGGGCAACAAGGAGGCGATGTCCTGAAAAGCGCTGGGCAATTGGTTGACCGGAAACATCGCGCCGCAAAGGAAGAGCATGGGTGTTATAACAAGCGTATTATAAAATATGAAATATTCATAACTGGGCGCAAGCGCCGTGACGACCATCGCTAGACTCGCGAAGGCGAGGCCACTGAGAGCGATGACTGGCAGCAAGCAGAGGATGGATGGCCACGATGCGTAGCCTAGCGTGGTGGCAACAATAGTGATTGCTGTGCCCGCCATCAGGGCCTTGGTGGCTGCCCACGCCAATTCGCCCAGTAAGATATCGCCGAGCGTCAGCTGAGTGCATAGCATTCCTTCCCAGGTGCGCTGGTCGCCCATGCGGCCGAAACTCCCGTAAACCGTTTCAGCGGTCGCCGATGCCATCGCGCTTGTGGCAACCATGCCAGCCGCGAGAAACGCAATGTACGAAGTGCCCTCAACAGGACCTATCATTGTTCCGATTCCAAAGCCGAGACCGAACAGATAGATCATCGGATCGGCGAGGTTGCCGAGCACCGATGCAAGCCCGATTTTCTTCCATCCAAGATAGTTGCGGCGCCAAACCGCGACCCAATTCCACGCATTGGCGGGCATGCCCGCCGCATAACGTTCGCCCATTGTTCAGTCCTCCATCTCGCGCCCGGTTAGCCGCAAAAACACATCCTCGAGATTGGGGGGACGCTGCAGAAGGCGTAGACCCGCGCGCCCGCGTAGCTGCGCCAGCACCTGCTCCGGATCGGGTGCATAGCAAAAAAGCGTCTCACCGCTCACCTCGATGCGCTGTGCGTACGGCCGGATCAGCGCACCCAGTTCATGCGGATTGCCGCCGTAGACCTCGACCACGTCACAGCCGATCTGCTCGTCAATGAGTGCGGACGGGCGGCCTTCGGCGATCTTGCGCCCCTCCTCCATAACGCACAGCCGATCGCACAGCCGCTCGGCCTCTTCCATGAAATGGGTAGTCAAAAGAATAGTCTTGCCCCGCGCCAGCAGCGATCGCAGCCGTTCCCAGATCAGGTGGCGGGCCTGCGGATCGAGGCCGGTGGTCGGCTCGTCCATCACCAGCAAGTGCGGGTCATTGATCAGCGCACGCGCGAGCGTCAGGCGCCGCTTCATGCCGCCGGACAGTTCGGCGACGCGCGCATCCGCTTTGTTCTCGAGGCGGGCGAACTCAAGCAGCGATGGTATGACCGCATCGATTTGGCGTCTGCTCATCCGGAAGTAGCGCCCGAACACCAACAGGTTCTCGCGTACAGTGAACGCGGTATCAAGATTGTCGAACTGCGGGACCACGCCGATGCGCATACGTGCCAAACGCGCGCGCGCCGGCACTGGAACGCCGAGCACAGTAATCTTCCCCGCATCGGGCGATGTCATGCCGAGGACCATACGCGCAATCGTGCTTTTGCCCGCGCCGTTCGGTCCCAAGAGCCCGAAGCATTCCCCCGCCGCAACGCGGAACGACAGCCTGTCGACAACGAGCTTGTCATAAGTTTTGCTTACGTCAGTAAGATCGATCGCTACCATGGACATGGGTTCATTTTACCGAGAGGGACGCCAAGACTGGCGGTTGCTTGGTTGCCTGCCGGACCTGAAACTGTGACTCGTCTTCGCCATCCCAGCCGTCGATAACGAACTGATCGACATCAAAAGGATTTAGCCCCTGTTCCGGTAAAGCGGCGATAATTGCGTCGAGATTATCGATGGCTTGGTAACGCGGATCGTTGTGCCGCTTTTCCTGGTCGACGCAGAAGACGAGCCGTCCATCCTCGACCAGGGCGATCGCCCCATCATGGGTCAGCTTGGTACCACAGATGCGCATAGTGTCTCCAGGTTAACGGCGATAGATTCGATTCATCAGGAAGCGGAAAGCGGGTTCCGGAAACGGACGAGCAAGCAGTCTTCGTTGACCGACTCGCCCCGACACTCAAGACGCTCTACCTCGATCAACGTTTCGTTCAGCATGGCGATGACCGGCTCAGCACCAGCGGCGTGACCCCAGCGACGGCAATTAGCATCCCTTGCCGATCCGAAGATCAGATGCCCGCCTGGCGCAAGCACCCGCACCAGGTTTTTGACGGCCGCGCGCATCTCGACTATGTCTTCGAGATAGTAGAGGACCTCCGCCACAACGATCAGGTCAAACAACTCGTCGGTCGAAAACTGTTGAACATCGGAGACTATCCAGTTGATGCGCGACGGCTCGTTTATCCGTTGACGTGCTCGAGCAATCGCTTGCGCCACGACATCGATGACGGTGAGCCCTTGGCAGTAGGGGGCTAGTTTTTCCGTGAATGCGCCGGCAGCGCACCCGACTTCGAGGGCATTTGAAATGGAGCCTTGGGCAAGCGCCAGCTGGAGCATTTGCGTGTGGCGCTTCCGCTCGAACGGATTGCCGTCGAGAAGCCACGGATCGTCTGCGGCCAATTCCCGATCAAGCAACTGATGATTCACGTTCTGGGTCAAACTCGTGCACCTCTCGTCCACTAGGTAATTAGCGATCACTCGTCGCCGCAAATGTTGCCCGACAGCACTAATTCCGAAGAATCCCGCGCAAGATTGAGCCTGCGAAGCGGAGCCGCATGCGGCGAGAATTCTGCCCTGCTGGAACCAGTGATCGGAGTTTGGGTGGGGGCCTGTTTTCCCCCAGTTTTCGATGTAGCGACAGCAGAGCCTCGCGACAGCCAATCGCTATTGCTCAATGTACACAGCGCGTAGGCTTTCAACGGAAGCAAGAGAAAGATGTTGATGAACGTGTGCAGCGAAAAGCCCAGAAATCGAAACTGTCGGGCACGAAATGCTACCACGCTGCATCGGAGCATGGTCATGGACACGATCATCAGTCCTGTCCACCAAGGCACAGAGCCTGTCAGTGCGAAATGTGCGAGGCCCGTTAATACCGATACGGCGAGGAGTAGCGCGCCGAGATTCTGTCCGACCACGTCCAACGTGAGATAGCTATTGAGGCTGGGCAGCAAGCGCAGCCCAAGCAGCGTGTCCCGGAATGTGCTTCGTGCCCAACGGAGTTGTTGGCGCAGATACGGTCCGAGTCTGTTCGGGACGACTGTGGCCGCGATGGCGCTCGGAACGTACTCGGTTCGAAAGCCTGCTTTCAGCATCAGGATAGTAAGATGGCGATCCTCACCGAAGTCGCTTGGCTTGCCCCGAAAAAACTGCGACTCGTACTGGTCCAGTAACAAAAGGAGCGCAGACCGGCGGTACATGGCACATGGGCCGCAACAGCACATAACGGCACCGAAGCGAGCCTGCGCCGCGCGCTCCTCGTTGCAAGCCAGCCAGTACTCCATGTCTATCAGCCTGGTCAGCCAGCTCTCGCTCCGGTTACTGGCCGTCAACTGACCCATGACCGCGCCGACCGCTGGATTTCGCATCTTCGGTACAAGCTTGGCAATGACGTCGGACGCGAGTAGCGTGTCTGAATCAACGTTAAGCACCAGATCCCCGGATGAGCGGCGTATCGCGGCGATCTGCGCCTTGCGCTTTCCAACATTCTCGGGAAGCAAAATGATGTCGAACCTAGGGTCGCGCGCGTAGGTTTCGTGGACAGTTCCTACGGCTTCGCGATTTCCAGAACCGTCATCAACCACATAGACCCGAAGTCTTCCGGCGTATTCTTGGTCTGCAATGGAAGCCAGGCACTCTGAAAGCGTGCGCGGATCCTCGTTGAAGCAGGGGACGATGACATCCACGCTGGGCAGTTGATCGGAGCCGACGAGAACCTCCAACGCCGATGAGTCGTTTGTCGGCAGAGCATAAAGCCCCTGCATGCTCTTATAAGCAGTCGAGAGCAGCGCATAAAGCGATATGGTCACAGTGCTGGTTGTACCAAGAAGAGTCATGGGATCTCGTTTGTTCAGTGATGTTGAGGAAGTGAGCGGATTACAAATCCGCGCTCACGCAATGCTGGAATCAGCCGGGACAGCGCCGTGACCGTCTGGTCGCGCAGACCGGCGTGAGCGCCCCGGCCCAACTCGCCGGGAGGGCATCCGTCGTGCAAGAGTACGATTGCGCCCGGCCGGACAGAGGCGAGCACTTTATCGATAATCGCGTCGACCCCGGGGCGAGACCAATCTCGGGGGTCGACGGACCAATGGAGGGCCGCCAGCCCGGCGATCTGTGACGCTGTGAAGACTTCTTCGCTCCAGGCGCCGTAGGGCGCGCGAACATAGCGCACCGAGGCCTGCGGGCACGCTCTCATGATGGCGTCGTTGGCTTCAAAGACCTCACGTTGCACTTCGCCGAAACCGCATTGGTACAGATCCGGATGAGACATCGTGTGGTTGCCTACCTCGTGCCCTTCTGCGACCATCCGTTGGATTAGATCTGGGTGCTCTAAGGCGTAGGCGCCGATGACGAAGAAAGTCGCCGGCACCCGCTGCTCTGCCAGCACATCGAGAATCTCCGGTGTGAAAAGTGGATTGGGACCGTCGTCAAACGTCAGATAAACGCTGCGACGGCCGGTGCCGTCAGAGCACTCACGGCGCACTTCGTACAAGCAATCGGGACGGCTCATAGCTCTGGTCCGTTCCGATCTATCATCGTGCCCGTGGGCCATTCGCTGATCGGCCGTCCAACCGGCAGAACAATGGTGAGTGCGTCATCGATGCGTGTGGGCGGCAGGTCGAGGCGGGCCTCTGGTCGGGTGGAGCGCACGCGAATTCCCGACAAAACGGCCAAAGGCCTGTATCGCCGCCCGAACCTCTCAACATGATTCCGCAGCGCGTCCCGGACCGTTCCGAAAGCGAATGGAACGCCAAGCTCCTGCAGTATTGGAAGCATGACATGGATTGAATGGGCGATTCCGAGACCCTCAAGGTCCGGACGTACCCCGTACAGGCCCAGCTCAGCCACCAACAGGTCGACCGCGTCAACCTTGATGAAACGGCGCAGTATGCCCATGTGAGCCGCTACACCGCTTGAATCATAGGCGATTACGCGGAGTTCAGGCCTGGCTCCGGCCCAGCTTCGACTACCTTCGAACGGTTCTGCGTTGGACGCCCCAGTCGGCCCGTACGTATCACGAAAGAACTCGGCGAGCTCAACGTGATCGGAGAGCTGCAACTCGTTTTCCCAGCACAACTTCCACTGCACCTGATGGCGCATTCAGGACCTCTCTTCATATTAGTTTTTTGCGGGCCGCATTACCCGACCAAAGCGGCGCTGTTGGCTGCATTCAGCCGTTGTCGTTGGCGAAGGTGAGCCAGACGCTCTCTCGAAGTTCCGGCCCGTGTCGTCGATTTGAGCTTGACGTCGCTCATTAACGTTCCTCTAATGCATGGCTCGTAAATTCGTAAAATTGATTGTTTGAATGATACGCATCCACACGTTGGATAGAACATGACATGCGTTTCAAGGGACTCGATCTAAATCTCCTCGTTGTGCTGGACGCTCTGATGAGGGAGCGTAAAGTCACTGCCGCGGCTCGCAGTATCAACCTGAGCCAGCCGGCCATGAGCGCCGCCGTTGCTCGGTTACGCGCCTATTTCAACGATGAGCTATTTACGATGAACGGCCGCGAGCTCATTTTGACACCGCGCGCCGACGGGCTCGCCACAGCAGTCCGGGAGGCATTGCTGCACATCCAGCTATCGATTATTTCCCCCGACGCTTTCAACCCGGCCCAATCGGATCGTCTCTTCCGAATGATGCTTTCCGATTACATCACGCTCGTATTTTTTAAGAAGATCGTAGAGCGTGCTGCGCGGGAAGCTCCCGCCGTTCGCTTTGAATGTCTGCCTATTTGCGACGACCCCGAGGAGCTTCTCCGGCGCGGCGACCTTGATTTTCTGATTATGCCGGAAGTGTTCATGTCGAAACATCCTCGCGCAGCCCTGTTCGAAGATATGCTCGTATGCGTAGGCTGCGGCACGAACAAGCAGCTGTCAGAGCCACTTACATTCGAGCGATACATGTCCATGGGGCATGTCGTGCTCAAATTCAGGCACACCCGGCAGCCCACCATGGAGGAATGGTATTTGCTCGAGCACGGTTTCGAGAGACGTGTCGAGGTGGTCGTACAGGGCTTTAGCCTGATCGCGCCCTTCCTGTTAGGCACCAACCGCATCGGGACCATGCCGTTGCGGCTGGCGCAGCATTTCGCAAAAACAACACCCCTGCGGATTGTCCAACTTCCGCCGCCACTTCCGCCTCCTGCATTCACGGAAGCCGTCCAATGGCCTGAGCTTCACAATAGTGATCCGGCAAGCATGTGGATGCGGGAAATGATGTTGCAGGAGGCATCTCGCCTGGCGCCTTTGCCTGAAATCATTGAGCGCCTCGGGCACGCCGATCCGACCTTGCGGTTGTTGGTACCGACTGCCACCTCGATTTCGCGTGCGAAGTCCCGGAAGATGTTAAGCCCCACTTAAACACCGGGCCTTTGCCCAGCAGAGCGGCGCAGTTGCTCGTCAAGTACGAGGGCCAGGAACGAGCAGAACACACGCCCGGGGTAGCTACTGAATTGACTGCCGCCTCCGATTCTGATTGCGGAGTCCCAGAAGATGCTCAGCCCCACTTAAATGCCAACGTCGCAGGCCTTGCCGCGGCTTTTCACGCGCGGCCAGGCGAGGAGATGGCGGTCGACGTGGTCGATCCAATCTGTGCCAGCCTCGCTCGGCTACTGGCATTGACGACAGTGCCCTGCACCGAGAAAGTCGGGCACTTGGCAATGAAGCCGGTGGAGCTTGACGCTGCGGACCCAGGCAATTGACCCCGCGCTTCTGCCTGAACGCGTGGCCGATCCGTTCATCTAATCGGCGCTTCATCCTGCCCGGCTGAGGCCCGTGGGTGCGGCCACCCCGCGGGATGGGATCATCATTCAACTCCCCGACTTACGACAGAGTCCATGAGTTTCATATATTTTCCGGCAGATGGATGTCGAACGGGAGAAATGTCTGTCCGGGAGTTTCAGCGGTGCCGGTCTCGATAGCCCGCGTCATCAGCGTTATCAGCTCCTGGCAAAGTCGGCGCATTGGCGTGGCGACCGCCATCGTGACGATATTATCTGCGAGCGCCGCCCGAGACTCCGGCGTGATTTCATTCACGATCGCGACGAGATCGCGACTTTTGCCCTCTTCTCGGAGCGCGGAGATGGCGCCCTCCATGCCGCCGCCGGCGACATAGAAGCCGACGAGCTCGGGCTCTCGCTGCATGAGATCAAGCGTTGCCTCGTAGGTGATCTGCCGTTTCTCGAGGTTCATGACTGGATCCAGCACCTCGAACGTGGGCGCGTTCTCACGGCAATAGGAGCGAAAGCCGACGTCACGGAGCTCGTGCCCCTGGAAACGATGGCTGCCGACAAAAACCGCCACTTTGCCGGGCCGTTTTGCAACCTTGGACACCATCCAAGCGGCCGTGCGCCCCACCTTGCGGTTGTTAAGGCCGATATACCCCTGTCGCACGCCGGCGGCGAAGTCGGAAAGCAGCGAGAAAACCGGAATGCCTTTGGCCTTGAGGTCCTCAACCGCTGCTGTAATTTTCGGGTGGTCCGGTGCCACCATCGCGATCGCATGGCAGCGTGCGCCCAAATCCTTGAGCGGCGCGATCAGGTCGCTCGGCATATGTGACGGGGCGAATTCGACGAGCGGAATGCCGTGGAAGGACTGGGCCAAATTGACCGATGCTTCGACCTCGCGCGCAAAATCTTGGTAGAAATGCTGGGCCGGTTTTCTCAAGATGAAGCCCAGACGGTAGTGCGGTAGGTCTCGCCGCAAGCGCTGCTTGATTAGCCCGGCAGCATGATAGCCGATCGCGTGGGCGGCGTCGTGGACCCGCCGCGCGGTCTCCTCGCGCACCGGATGGCGGGCGTTCAGAACCCGATCGATCGTTGCTACGCTGACTCGGGCTTCGCGGGCGAGATCGGCAATTGTGGGGCGCTTGGTCATAGGTCCTATTCTGATCGGTTTTTGACGCGGGCCGGCTCTCTGTCGCCTGACGCGTTTCGGTTTCGGGTGGCAAAGTGAAGACGTCCCATACGAATGGCCAACAGCGTGTTGGACGAACATCATTCCAGACGTAAACCGGCCGGGTATACTGAAAGGCTCATTCGCTTAAAGGGCGGTGACGGTTTGCACTCACACATTTAGCGCTTCTGCTACATGGTCCGTGAGGAGCCGTTTAGAGGCTGCGGGTCGGGCGTTCAGTTCATGTGACCAGCTAGGCGACTTAACAGGTCGTGGGCCGCCCACCTTATTGGGAGGAGGGTAGCCGGTTTGATGCCTCGGCAAGCTGATGACCGCAGAAGGCGGCTTTCATCTGTGCTCGGTCCAATTCTCCTTCCCAGCGGGCGACGACGAGGGATGCCACTGCGTTGCCGACGCAATTCGTCAGCGCCCGGCATTCGGACATGAAGCGGTCGATGCCGAGTATCAGTGCCATCCCAGCAACGGGAACACTCGGAACTACGGCGAGCGTAGCCGCCAGGGTGATGAAGCCCGCGCCTGTGACACCTGCAGCGCCCTTGGAGGAAAGCATTGCTACGAGCAGCAGCAGCACCTGATCGCCGATGGACAGATCCGTGTTCGTCGCCTGCGCGATGAAGAGGGCCGCCAGCGTCATGTAGATATTCGTGCCGTCCAGATTGAATGAATATCCGGCCGGGATGACGAGACCCACAACCGAACGCCTGGCGCCCGCCTTCTCCATTTTCTGCATCAGCGAAGGGAGCGCCGCCTCCGAGGAGGACGTTGCCAGGACAAGCAGCAGCTCTTCCTTGATGTAGCGAATGAGAGAACAGATCGAGAAGCCGTTGTAGCGGCAGACCGCGCCGAGGACCCCGAACACGAAGAGGAAGGCGGTGAAATAGAACGTCGCGACCAGCATCGCGAGGTTGACCACCGAACCGATGCCATATCTGCCGATGGTGAAGGCCATTGCGCCAAAAGCGCCGATCGGCGCGGCCTTCATCAGAATTCCAACGAGCTTGAAGACAGGCGCGATGAGCGCCTGAAGGAAGCAAACGACAGGCTTGCCCGGCTCTCCGGCCATCGCAAGCGCCATGCCGAACAGAACCGAGAAGAACAGCACCTGCAGGATGTCGCCTTCCGCGAAGGCACCGACGATCGTTGGCGGGATGATGTTCATCAGAAAGCCGGTGACCGACTGCTCGCTGGCTTTTGCGGCATAGGTATTCACGGCCTGGACATCGAGCGAGGCCGGATCAATGTTGAGGCCGGCGCCAGGCTGGACGACATTGGCGACGATGAGGCCGACGATCAGCGCGAGCGTCGAGAAGGTGAGGAAATAGACCATTGCTTTACCGGCGACCCGGCCGACCTTATGAAGATCGTTCATGCCGGCAATGCCGGTGGCAATTGTCAGGAAGATGACAGGCGCGATGATCATCTTGACCAGCTTGATGAAGGCATCACCCAGCGGCTTCAGGCTCTCGCCGGTCTCCGGATAAAAATAGCCAATTGCGACGCCGAGCGCGATGGCGGCAAGCACCTGGGCGTAGAGCTTGGTGTAGAAGGGTTTGCGGGGCGCGGGACTCGCGCCGCGAACTTGTGCAGCTGACACTGTTTCTCTCTCCCTGACCGGATCGAGGTGGCGTGACTTCTCCCGGGCTTCTCCCTATCGCGGCGCTCCGGTCGAACGCTGCACCAACGCCGCCGCAATACCCATGCCAGATGAATCCGCATGACCTGAACTGACGTGGGCTCGCCAATGATGGAGGAATGCGGTGTCAGACCAGCGGGATAGGCCGCGGTCCGGCACGCCCTTGATGGTCTCTGGCAGAGTGCTGCCGGTCGGTCCCTCTGGCTTGCGGTTTTGTTGCACAGAGCGTGGTGGGTTCCTCGTTTTAGCCGGCCTTGGACGGGCCGCATCGCTGGCGCCAGCGCAGGTTCTGTCGGCCAGTGCTTTTGGGTGCGTCGTCAATCGTTGTGTTGCTCGCGCCTTGTTACATCTTGCCAAAGGAGAACAAGGCGAGCCGACAAGAACTAGGCGACGACAGCCCCTGCGATCGGCGTGAACCAGTTCCGTTTCGACTGTCGCAAGCTCGCTTTGCGAAGTCCATTTCCGCCCCGATGAGACCAGGGAAAGCCGCCAACAAACGTCTCACTGTTGCGAGTCGCGGCCGGTCAGCCCACAGCGCGTTGGTGTGATTGTTTCGGCCCATTCGAGCGCACTGACGGTGAGCTTTCCTTGGTCGCTGCTAAAAGTCTTAGGCCATCCAGCACGCTAGCCTCGGAAAATCGAACACCAAGCGCCCGCTCGACAGTCCAGATCGGCCTCGCTCTCTTCGTTGACGCCGGACGACCAGGCCCTGTTGAAGCGGAGAATTGCCGTGCTCTTTGCAGCGCTCCCGCTGCATGAAAGCGACGTCGAGACGTAGAGATTGACGCCGTTGGTGCTGACCGCGACGGTGCGGTTCAGAAGTTGCGAGCACCGCCTACGAAGCCGTGCTCGACGCCAGCTTCCTTCACACGCGACACCGCTGCATATCCGAATGGTCAACTCGGGAAAAAAATGGCGGTTGCCGCAACCGACCAGTGTCGTTGGCAGTGATCATCGCTCCCGCCCCGTTCGCGGGCGCTGGTGAATGGCACGGCCCGGCATTTACACTCGACGCGGTCAGCCGCTCGGGCACCGCATCGCCGGCTCAGGTATTTCTGCTTCAACGCAAAAATAGAACTGATGAATCCTATCATAGGCCGCGAGGTTTCCTTTCACAGA
Organism: Mesorhizobium sp. LNHC221B00; assembly: GCF_000502935.1. Taxonomy (NCBI): domain Bacteria; kingdom Pseudomonadati; phylum Pseudomonadota; class Alphaproteobacteria; order Hyphomicrobiales; family Phyllobacteriaceae; genus Mesorhizobium; species Mesorhizobium sp. LNHC221B00. Next base: position 49,074 of record NZ_AYWR01000011.1, read on the forward strand.
TGAAAGAAAGCTCGATTGACTATCCCGCCTCGCTCCAGTCTTCTGAAAACAACGTTTGGTTGCCTTGGTGCAAGCCAATAGCATGGCCAAGCTTCGTGGAGGGAGAGCCAAGCGATGCGTCAGGGCTCGACCCGCTTTGCACTCGACCAAACGGCGGCGGCACGAGTTCACGTCGGAGCATTTTCGCGCTTGCCCGCGACGTCGCGGGCGCACATGCCGCCAGGATACATTTGCTGGCGCCAGATCGAGGATCACATGCACCACAACATTCGCAAATCGGAACAAAATGCCAGCGAGTGCGGCATATCGCTGCCGGGTGCGATAAAGGGTTGTCCAAAGTCCGACACGAATCCTGCGAATGGGGTATTGCACGAGCGCGCGCTCACCGGAATCTTCGAAATATCGAAAATACTCGCCGATCCCGCCCGGCTCGAACTTACGCTGGCCAAGATCGTTGATCTCCTGCACTCGTTTGTGCAGATGCGGCACGGCATCATCGCTCTCTGCGATGCCGAGGGCGGACTGGACATCACCGTGGCCAGCGGCTGCGACACGAACAGCAATGAGCCCTCCCGGTCGCGTTTGCCGCGCAACGCCATCGATCAGATTGTGACGACGGACACGCCGCTCGTCACCGAGGACATAGCGATGCATCCGGCCTTCACTGCCGCTGACATCGAGGTGCTTGGGGCCTCCGAGACCGTGTCGTTCATCGGCGTTCCCATTCGTGTTGATGGGAACGCCGTAGGCGCGCTGACTATGGACAGGGCTTTGGAAAGCAGGTCAAGCTATCGGCTCGATTACGATGTCCGGCTGCTCACTATGATTGCCAACATGGTGGGACAGACAGTCAAGTTGCATCGCTTCTCCGCGGGCGACCGCGAGCGACCGCCGGAGTTGGAAGATCGGCTGCAAACGAAATTTTCTGATGTTAAGCACCCTGCACCCCGGCGCAAAAAGGTTCATGTCGAGGGGATGATTGGTGACAGTCCCGCGATAAGCGCGCTGCTGGAGAAGATCGCGGTCGTAGCCAAGGCAAAAACCACGGTTCTGTTGCGAGGCGAGTCCGGTACCGGAAAGGAGCTCGCTGCCAAGGCAATTCACGAGTTGTCGCCGCGCGCCAAGCGGCCCTTCGTTAAACTCAATTGTGCAGCGCTCCCAGAGACAGTTCTGGAATCCGAATTGTTCGGTCATGAGAAGGGTGCCTTCACAAGCGCATTCAATTCCCGCAAGGGGCGCTTTGAGCTCGCTGACAAGGGGACGTTGTTTCTGGATGAGATTGGCGAGATCTCGGCCTCGTTCCAGGCAAAGCTACTGCGCGTGCTGCAGGAGCAGGAGTTTGAGCGCGTCGGCAGCAATCAGACCATCAAGGTCGATGTTCGCGTGATTGCCGCCACGAACAGGAACCTGGAAGAGGCGGTTGCAAGGAATGAGTTCCGCGCCGACCTATACTACCGCATCAACGTGGTTCCCTTACTGGTACCAGCATTGCGCCAAAGGCGCAGCGATATTCCGCTCCTCGCAGCGGAGTTTCTCAAGAATTTCAACGGCGAGAACGGCTGTACACTCACTTTCGATCCGCGTGCGATTGAAGTGCTGATGAAATGTGAATTTCCCGGCAACATTCGGGAGCTTGAAAATTGCGTGCACCGGACAGCGATCCTGGCCGAGGGACTATCAATCGGGAGAAACGACTTTGCCTGCTCCCAAGGGCAATGCTTTTCCGAGGCGCTGTGGAAGTGCAGATCGGGCAAGGCCGCGCTGCAACCAGCGCCGATCCTGCCGGAGTCAGCGAATCCGGCCACGCCGCCGGATGGGGCAGCCAGTTCGGCCGCGACTACAGTCCCGCGTGCCGGCGCAACCCACCCAATTGGCGCGAGGACCCCCGACATAGAGCGCGTCATTGCTGCCATGGAAAGATGTGGCTGGGTGCAGGCAAAGGCAGCGCGCCTCCTTGGACTGACCCCGCGCCAGATTGGCTACGTGCTGAGGAAATACGGCGTCGAGATCAAGCGTATGTGAAACCGAGGAGATGAGCTGAGCTGCTTAGCGCCTTGGCGCAGCGATGCAGATCCGCGTCCGCGTCAACTCGATTCACCGAGGACAGCCTGGCCGAATTCCCATGTCAGTCGGCGTTGCGACCATCGTGTGAGAGGCAACGCTGCCATCGTCAATCCCGTCCGCCATGTTGCTCTCGTTGGGAGCTCATACGGATGCCCCTGTGCGACTGAAACGGAGATAAAATATGTCCGATGCAAAACTGCAAACTGTGCTTTCGGCTCTTCCGCAAGTGACGCGACAGTTAGATGCTCTGCCGTCCAACGGACCAGAGCCGGACGGAAATTTTATCAAGCTGAATACGAATGAGAATCCGTTTCCGTTGCCGCCAATCATCATGCAAAGTGCAGTGGCGGCCCTCAAGCGCCAGTATCTATATCCGGATGACGATAACATCAGCTTGAGGGAAGCAGCGTCCAGCACCTATGGCGTTTCCAGGGATCAGGTCATCGCTGGCAACGGGTCGTCTGAACTGCTCGGACTGATCTACAGAGCTTTCCTCGCACCTGGCGACAAGGTTGCGATGGTGTCGCCAGGGTTTTCGTTCAACCGCAAACTTGCCATGGTTCAGGGCGCCGAGTTTCTCGAAATCGGATGTCAAGCTCATTCCCTGCCAATGGAGCAATTGCTTTCCGGTCCGGCAAAAGACGCCAAGTTCATTATGTTGGCCAATCCAAACAATCCGACCGGAACATTCCTCCCGATAAGCGATATCGAACGCCTCGTAGCACAATCGGACCGCTTGGTTGTCCTTGATGAGGCCTACGTCGACTTTGCACCCGATCACGGCCTGCGCCTCATCAACCGGTATTCGAACGTTCTGATCTTGAGGTCATTCTCGAAAAGCTATGCCGCCGCCGGCATTCGCGTCGGTTTCGGCTTCGGTCACCCTGAAATTATTGGCAGGCTGCGAAACATCCAGAACGTCTTCAACATGAACGTCATCGGGCATGCCGTTGGTATCAGCGTGCTTGCGCATCGCGGCGCCTACGCAGAGAACCATAAGCACATCAAGTATGAACGAGAGCGAGTGACAGTCGCGCTGTCGCAACTCGGATTTTCCGTAACGCCCTCCCGCGCAAATTTCTTGCTGGCCCGTGTGCCCGCGGGACAGGACGGCTCATGGTGGCAAGCAGCATTGGAAAGGCAAAAGATACTTGTCGCGTTTTTTCCGGACAAAGGCTTGGAACACTGCATCCGCGTTAGCATCGGCACAAAAGAGCAGATGGATGCATTTCTTGCTGTCGCTGGCGACATTGCTGGAAGCTTAACGGTGCCAAGCTCCAAGGGCAGGGAATCGTCAGGCTCTGCTTCTTCGTTACGCTGACGCTAATCGGCGATCACACACATCTCTTCCGACTTGCTTGGTCGTCCCAGCAAGAGAACAGCCTGCTTTTAAAATCGGGGACTTATCGAGTGACAAACGTCTTTCCTTCAAACCTAGCGTTCGGCATCTTCGATCATCTGGACGAGGATGGCCGCGACATCGGTCGGCAATACGAAGATCGCCTGATATTAGCAGAGGCGTGCGATCAGCTAGGGTTCTATGCCTATCATCTCGCAGAACACCACTGTACTCCCCATGGGAGAGGTCCATCGCCGAATCTGTTCTTATCGAGCGTCGCCCAGCGCACCCGGCGCTTGCGTCTCGGACCCTTGGTGATGCTGCTTGCGCTTTATCATCCGCTGCGTGCGTTCGAAGAGATCTGTATGCTGGACCAGTTGAGCGGTGGCAGGCTCGAACTGGGCATAGGGCGCGGTGCTCTCCCGATCGAATTGGGCTACTTCGGGATTGGTGCGGACGCGGTGCCGGGCCGTTATGCCGAAGCCAGCGAAATCCTCATGGAAATACTTGTTAATCCGATGAAGGTCGGCACGCTATGCTATCAAGGCCGCCATTTTGATCTCAATGACGTTCCTTTGACGTTAAGACCTCATCAGCGTCCACATCCGCCGACATGGGTCGCTGCCAATCGACCCGAGTCCGCAGCTTGGGCGGCTGCGAATGGAACAAATATCGCGTGTGTAGGACCTTCCTCTTCTGTTCGCAAAACTACTGATGCGTTCCGCGCCTATCGAGAGGACAACGCTGGCGCGGGGGATCAGGCGCAATTTATCGGATTGCTCCGCATGGTCGTGGTTGGGCGTTGTGACACACATGCCTATTCGCTCGCGGCACCTGCTTACGAACGCTGGCTCAAGAGCTTCCAATTCCTTTACGAGCTTAACGCTATCCCCACTCCACCAAACCTGCCGCTGACCTTCGATGCGGCAGTCGAGAGTGAATTGTGCGTGGTAGGATCAGCAGAATCTGTGCGAAAAGCTCTGTTAGGTCAGTTGGAAGAGGCAGGTGCCAACTACCTGCTTTGTCAACTGGCATTTGGAAATCTGCCGCTAGATGCTTCCCTGTACACTGCGACGACCATTCAATCCGAAATCATGGCTCGACTTGGCTGACCATGAAATTCGCGGTCACAGCGCTCCCTCACATCCACGTGCTCGAGCGTGCACGTGATGGGGACGGGCAATCGGGAGGGAGGCCAAACTGACGACGAGCCGGCGGCACAGAATACCAGCTTTGTGCGTTGGCTGGCGTCTGGGCCATCGTGTGAACCTGCACGATCCTAAGGAGATGATGGCCGAGCGCGTCACGATGCAGGCACGCGTCTGCTCGTCGCGCTCGCGCTAGCCGTTGCCCATAGCCCGCCGCAGAGGTTCTTCTCGCCTGGGGCGGCGTCGGTGCGGCGCCCCCCATCCAGCTTCATCAGCGGCCCGGCGGTAGCAAAGCCGCCACTCGCTACGGCGCTGTTGAGGGCGCGCTCGCGAGCGGCTTTGCTGCGCCCAGCCACCAACGGGAGCGAGCTCGCCCGATGATGGGGGTGCACCGCGGTCGGGATACGATGCTGGAGGAAATCGTTCGCAGCCGGTCTTCACGAACTGCGAGGAGTGCTTGTCCTTGAATGCTGCCTGCTGGCGTCTGCGGTGGCCTGAGTGGTCCGCCGACACGCCCGAAAGTCAACGCCACTACCACAAGGCCGCCAAAAACTCAGGTCTGGGAGCCAGCTTGGACGGTGGTCTCGTGTTCGGGAATGTCGTCGAAGGAGGCGTAGTTGAGATAGTAGAGTTTGGAATACAGGCCGCCCATAGCTATTAGCTCATCGTGGTTGCCAGTCGCAACAACTTGGCCATTCTGAAGCACGATGATGCGGTCGGCCCCCCGGATCGTGGCGAGACGGTGGGCGATGACGAGGCCAGTCCGCCCGTCAAGCAGCTTGATCAGAGCCTTCTGAATCTGCAATTCCGTGTAGCTGTCGATGTTGGCGGTCGCTTCGTCGAGCACGAGGATCTTGGCGTCAGCGACGAGGGCGCGGGCGAAACTGATAAGCTGGCGCTGGCCGAGAGATAAGTTGTCGCCGCGTTCGCCAAGTTGGGTCTCATACCCGTCGGCGAGGCTCATGACGAAGTCATGCGCGCCGACCGCCTTCGCCGCCTCGATAACCTTGTCGCGCGTGGCTTCCGTCTTCTGGTATCGAATGTTCTCGAAGACCGTCCCGGTGAACAGGAATGGCTCCTGCAGCACCATGGCGACCTGGCGGCCGAGCGATTCCTGGGTGAGGTCGCGCACATCATGCCCGCCGACCAGCACCTGACCCTTCTGAACATCATAGAAGCGGTGGACCAGGGCCATCGCACTCGATTTGCCAGAACCGCTCGGTCCGACCAGTGCGACCGTCTCGCCGGGATTGACCGTGAAGGAGACATTTTTCAGAACCGAACGGTTCGGATCGTAGCCGAAGGTGACGTCCCTAAACTCGACCGAGCCGTCCATTTCGGGCGAAAGCACCTCGGCATTGGGTTTGTCCTGAACATCGATCTTGACGTCGAGCACATCGGTCAGGCGCTTGCCTGAGGCCATGGCGCGCTGCATGATCGAATATTGCAGGGTGAGTGAGCGGATCGGGTCAAAGAAGCGCTGGATGTAAAATAGGTAGGCTACCAACACGCCCACATCTACACGGCTATTCACGACCATCGAGCCGCCGACCACAATAACGGCGGCCAAGGCGAGGCCGGTTAGGCCATCGACGATAGGCACCATGACCAGTGCATATCTGGCAGCGATCAGTTGGGTCCTGAGGTTGGCATGGGCCCGGTCGTCAAAAAGAATGAAATTTACCTGCTGGCGATCCATCGACTGTATGGTCCGCACGCCGTGAATGGCTTCGGCCAGCGCGCCATTGACGACGGAATTGGTTTCGTGTGCAGCCATGAAAGCGTCGCGGGCACGCGGCAGCCAGACAATGCGGACGATCACCAGGATCGGCAGAACCGACAGCGTCAGGAGGCCGAGGCGAAAGTCGAGCCACAGCATTACGAAAACGATGCCGAAGAGAAGCGCAACATCGCTTAGGGAATATACCGAGGTTTCCAGGAACTCCTGTATGGAGTTAACGTCGCCTTGCAGCCGCGACATCAGGCGTCCGACCTCAGTCTTGTCCATGAAAGAGAGCGAAACCTTTTGCAGATGGCCAAACATGGCGCGGCGGATGTCGAACAGGACAGTTTCGGCAATTTTCCCATCCAAGGTTTCCTGCATGTAACCGGCGGCGAAATTGACCAAAATCGCCGAAAGGAACGCGCCGACGGCCGCAAGCTGGGCTGAGCGATCGCTCCCTGCCGGGTTCATGCCGTTGTCGATCGCGTAGCGGATGATCAAGGGGATGAGAAGCTGCGTCCCGGTGAAGATCAGCATCGCGACAATCGTGACAACTACCTTTGCCCGATAGGGATGGACGAAGCCCCAGATCCGACGGAGGATGCTCTTGTCGAAAGCCCGGCCGAACATCTCCTCCTCGATCCGGTGCGAGCCGACGACCGCGCGCGGAGGGCGTCTGCCGTCGTCACGTTCGGCTTCGAGTTCGCCGGGGCCTTGGTCCATCAGCGGGCGCCCCCATACTGGGTCATAATGCTAACACCCGGGCGCGTCTGGAGATCGTAAAGGGCCCTGTAGCGTCCCCGCTTCGCCAGAAGCTCTTCATGCGTGCCGCGTTCTACGATTTCGCCGTTATCGACAAAAAGGATCTGATCGGCATGCATAAGCGCACTCAGCCGGTGCGCGATGATGATCGTCACCCGATCCTTGGCGAAGCGCCGCGTCGCCGCGCGAATGCGCTGCTCGGTGCCGGCATCGATCGCGGCCATCGAGTCGTCGAAAACGACGACAGAGGGGCGCAGCATCATGGTGCGAGCAATCGTGAGACGCTGGCGCTGGCCGCCAGAGAGAGAGACGCCGCGTTCTCCCACGACCGTCTCATACCCTGCTGGGAGCCCGAGGATGTAGTCGTGGAGCTGGGCGAATTCGCCAGCGTGTTCAATTCGCTGTCTCTTCGCCCAGGGGTCGCCATAAGCGATGTTGTTCTCGATCGTGGTGGTGAATAGGAACGCATCCTGCTGTACAACGGCAACCGCCTTGCGAAGGCTCTCGAGGGTGACATTGCGTATATCCTGGCCGTCCAACGTGATGGCGCCACCGGTCACGTCGTAAAAGCGGGGGATCAGATGAGCCATCGTCGATTTGCCGGAACCCTGCGGACCGACGATCGCGATCGTCTCGCCTCTCCGGGCCTCAAAGCTGAGGTTCTTCAGAATGGCGCGGTTTTCGACATTGGGGTACGCAAATGAGACATTGTGGAAGCGCAGAGTGCCGGCGCTTATCTCAAGCGGTCTGGCCTCGAGAGCATCCCTGATCGTGATCTCCTGATCGAGGAGACCGAAAAGCCGCGAACCGCAGCTGGAAGCGCGGGCAAAGGCATTGACCATGAGGCCGATCTGGCGGACTGGCATTTGCAGGATGGTCATGAAGGTCAGGAAGGTCGCCATCGTTCCGACGCTGATCTCGCCAGCGACGAGCTTGTTGCCACCGATCCAAAGCACCAATCCCATTGCGAAAAAGAAGGACAAGGTCATCGCCGACGTGCTGGGTACGTAGATGTCAACGAGATCCTTGGCGAGGCCGAGCGCGGTCTTGGAAGCGCGGTCGAACTTCAGCATCTCATAGGATTGAGCCGCAAAAGCGCGGACCACGCGGATGCCTGCGAGATTTTCCTTCATCACGCGGCTTAGTACCGAAAGGCGCTCATAGAGGTCGAGCCAGGTGGCGCGCAGCCTAAGCTGTGTGGTCGATGAGCGCCAGGCGACAAAAGGCACGAAGCTCAGCGCGACCAGGCCGAGCATAAGATCGGTCGAGATCATCATGTAGGCGCCGATCCCGATCAGCATGGTGAGCAGGACCACGCGAACGAGCGCGGTGGAAAAATACATCCGTACGCCTTGGAGATCGAGCATTCCGATGGTGATCAGATCGCCTGAATGGACCCGGTCGTGAAAGGAAAAGCTGAGACGCTGGATCTTGTCGTAGTAGGCGAGCCGCAGTTCGTACGCGACATGATGCCCGACGGCTTCGGCAAAATAGTTCTGCGCCATCGTGAAAAGGCCGCGTAGCGCGCTGACGGCGAGCAGCAGGAGAGCCGGGGTCCAGAGCGCTTGTCCTGCCGCGCTCCCGGCGACACCGCCCCCGATGGCTGTCTGGGCCTGGTCGACAGCCCGGCCGAGAAGCTGGGGAATGAGCAACTGGAGGATTGCCGCCATGATCGTCGAGCCCATAGCGAAGGCGACCTGCCAGGGATGCCGAAAATTCATACGCGTTATGCGCAACAGCGTACTCAAATCCCGGCCCCAGCGCGCCGCTTCAACATGGGTCAACGAATTCAGAGCGTTCGTTGCGCTGCCGACAGCATCACTGTTCACGGGTGTATTCCCGACTGCATTTTGCGCCTTCGTGGAAAGCCGAAGGACGCATCATCAAAGGCATCCGCCATTGTTAATCCCGTCCTCAACCTGCAGCCGTGCCCGTTCCCAGAAGCCGAGCCGCCGCTTCACCTACTGGCATGTCGATCACAGTGATTCCGCTCGCCGCAAGGAAACGCGCTTCGTTTCTGGTCAGGGTTTCCGCGTCCATTACGGTGCAATAGGGACCGCGGGAGCGCTTCATGATCTGTCTGGCGTAGGTGCGCAGCATCTGATCGTTGAAGCGGCAGCCAACGAAGAAAAATCCACGGGTGATGCGCCGTTCCTTCACCACGTCAGGGATCGGTGTCTGGATATCAATTTCGGTCAGGACTTCGACATAGTCGGAATCTGCGACGAGAAAGTTTTGCGCGGGCCTACTACTCCCGTGAGGTGCATAGAGGACCGTCTTTGCCCCCGATCGGGCGTCGAGCTCCCTCCCGGACAAATCGTAGGTTTTTGTCCAAATGTTGCCGATTTCGTTCGCCCGCGTGACGCCTTGTATCTCAACGACGTCCGTTCGGCCGGTCTCCACGAGAGCCGTGCGCATCGCGCTGTCATACCAGCTGTCGATGATGAGGGAGAGCGGCAGCCTTGCGAGCCAGGCGTGGAGGAGGGTTGGCCTCACCGGCGCTGCGAATATCTCGGTCATCCAAGCTTGAAGCGTCCGGCGATGCCGGCGCTGTTCGATGAACTGCGCAACCGACCACATATTGGTGCGGATCCTGGAAGGGGCGGGCGCCCGTGCATTGAGTGCCGCGGCAACGACCTCCGGAGTATGCGGCACAGGCGGTTCCGCACAGTTCAACCCAAGAAGACCCGGACCGAGATAAGGGATCACCTCATCGGCGGCGAGCGCTTCCTTCGCCAAGTCAAGCAGCTTATCGGCAAAACTGTCCCGCACTATGACGAGGTGGTCCGATGTCAGGATCGTATTCATGCTAGTTTCCTCGCGACGCACCTAGGGGCAGCATCAGTCCTCTTCGGAAACCTTCCTTGCCTCGACAGTGATCGGCAGACGCGTATCCCGTGGAAGATCGGGTAGGAGGAGCCGCCACCCGTTCCTGAGCGTGACCGTTCCGCCCCACAACTCTTCCTTCTCGAGCTTGATGATCGGCTCTTCGAGGTCTTTTTTGGGGACATACGCCGACAAGCCAGCATCGGTCCTGCGGATCATGACTTTCATCTGGCCGTCCCTTCATTGGAATTGCTTTCAGCACTGCAGGACGCCTCGGCTTTGTCGAGGCTCATCAGTTCACGCGCTCGCATGCCGACGACGGTGCCACGGTCGATCCACTCGACCGCATAGATGAAGAACTGCTGGAGAAAGGTGCCAATGTCGCGCACATATCCCTCGTCGCCCTTCCGCACGAGATTTTCCCCGATTTCCCTGCCGGGATACGTGCCGTCATTCTTTATGTGGCGAGTGGCACGTACCCGCTCTCCCGGCATGAATCCTGGAGGCCTGCGGATTTCGATCTCCTCTTCGCGTCCGAGCGACATGTCCGTTCCCTGATTTCTCTTGCGGCTGCAGATTGTGAACAAGGCGTTCCAGGCGTCCTGCGTAGGCAGCCCCAACCATGTCGGCAGCCCATGTGGTCACGCAGGAACGCAGGTCTTCGGCACCGGACATACCGAGGCACATTGCTGCGCATCGAAGACCCCCTCGCATTCGGTGCACTTCTGTGACTCGATCACGTAGCTCTCGCCTTTGAACTTGATCGCGCCGGAAGGACATTCGAATTCGCAGGCGCCGCATTGGGTGCATTGGGATGCGATGATCTTGAAAGCCATTTTAACTCCTGGTCCGAATGAATGAGACAGCTCAGGCCGTCGCCGCGAGTGCGGGGGCCCCTGACGCGGCGGTGTAAATCGCGCTGATTGCCGTCTCGATATAATCATGGGCGCAAGCGTCGGTGGCTCTGATTCCAGCCTCCGCGAGCTGATCCTGCGGGCAATTTCCAATCCTGGCGCACAGCACGATATCTATGCCTTCCAGCGCTGCGATGACGCCATCGAGGGTGGCCTCTGCGCTCCAGCCGCCGAGACAATACTGCTCGACCTTGCGATGGCCGACAAAGCTGATGCCTCTCGGCGAGGCTTCGTAAACCTGGAATTCCTTCGCATGGCCGAAATGTTCGTTGACGCGGCCGCCGCCCTTGGTCGCCACCGCGAAGAGGACGGATTTGCCGGGCCTCGCTGCCTTGACCAATCCGATCGCTTCACTTCTGGCCGCCACGTGATCACGGCGCTCCTGCGCGACCAGCGCCCGATAGGCGTTACGCTTGCTGGCATCGTAGGTGACCTCGCCGGGAATCCGGTCGGCCGTGAATTCCTGGCCACGATCCTCGCCAAGCATGCCGACGGCATCTGCCCGGCACTGCCGGCAGTGGCGCATCAACTGGGCGCCGCCTTCGAGACGATCCTGAAGAGCCTTCAGCTCCTTTGCGTTTGGGCCGCGCTGCCCACTCAGTCCGTAGTGCGTGCCGTGCGCCGGGTCCGAAATCAGCGGCATGAGGTTGTGCAGGAACGCGCCTCGCTCCTTGACCCATCTATTCACCTCGATCAGATGCTCATCGTTCACGCCAGGAACCATCACCGAGTTGATTTTGGTGAGGATGCCGCGCGCGGTCAGCATCTCCAGGCCCAACATCTGCCGCTCGTGCAGGATCCGGGCGGCTTCGATGCCGACGTAGCGGCGATGGTCGTAAAAGATCCAAGGATAGATCTTTGCACCAATCTCAGGGTCGACCATGTTGATGGTGATCGTCACGTGATCGACATTCATGTCGGCAAGCTCATCGACACGGTCCGGCAGCGCCAGCCCATTCGTGGAGATGCAAAACTTGATGTCTGGGATTTCCCTGGCGACCCGCGCGAAGGTTGCCTTCGTCTTCTTCCAGTCGTAACAGGCATCGCCCGGTCCGGCGATGCCGAGCACGGAAAGCTGCGGCACCTCGTTGGCGACCGCGATCGCCTTGCGTAGCGCCTGGTCGGGCGTCAGCTTTTCAGAGGCCACCCCAGGCCGGCTTTCGTTGGCGCAGTCATATTTGCGATTGCAGTAGTTGCACTGGATGTTGCAGCCCGGCGCGACCGCGACGTGCATGCGCGCGAAATAGTGATGCGCCTCTTCTGAAAAGCAGGGGTGATCCTTGATCTTCTCCCAGACAGCCGGATCCGTGTCGTCGGGCTTTGTCGACGAGCCGCAGGACGAAGACGCGCAGCCACCGGGTTTCATGGTGCCAAGCAACTGGTCACCGAATGTCGTGCTGAGGCTCTCAAGCGAAATTGCCGGTGCAGACATGAACGGCTCCGTTGCTGCGTGATGTCGCAGTCCAAAGCGCAAGAGCTATGCCAGCTCAAAGAGCTGTTTCGGTTCACGAATAGGCTTGTCGTGTCAGATTCCTTCGGATTGCTCCGACAAACCTTTGTCGGGCTTACGACAGTGGACAAGCAAATAGGGTCGCGAGGCTAGCAGCCTCGGGCGCGCAGAGTGTGAGCGAGACCACTCCGGGCTGCTTACGGTTGACGTCATCACGACGTCTAGAATTTCTTCACCACGATACCATGCCGGCGCAGGGCGTAGCCGACTTGCCGCGGCGTGAGGCCGAGGATACGAGCCGCCCTGGCCTGAACCCAACCGGCCTTGTCCATCGCGTCGATCACCCGGTCGCGTTCCGCCAGACGCGGGGGACAAGCGGGATCGTTCGGATCGCCGGCCGTAAGGGGAGATATCTTGCCTGCGGAGGCACCGATGCAACTGGCCGGCAGCCGCAATCCGACCGGCACTGCGTTGACCCGTGCGAGATCGTCGATGGCATTGCCGCCATTCGAGCGGTCGGCTCGCTTCCAGAGGAGCCAGGAAAGGCACTGGCCCTTCTTACAGGCGAAATCGGATGGAGTGATCGTCCTTGAGCGCGCAAGTGTGGCCGTCCTTTGGACGCAGTTCTCCAGCTCGCGGACGTTACCAGGGAAGTAACATTGCGAGATCAGGTCAAGCGCCGGCGCCGCGAAGGCGAGTGCGCGATCGTTCTCCTTGTTGAACCGGTTGAGGAAGGCGTTCGCAAGGCGTGGAATATCGCCGGGTCGCTCTCTGAGCGGCGGCAGGATAATTGGCACGACATTGATGCGGTAATAAAGGTCGGCCCTGAACTCCCCTTTTATGACGGCCGTCTCGAGGTCCTTGTTGGTGGCGCATATGAGGCGCACGTCGACCTGTAGCGTTTTGGTGCCGCCGACTCGCTCCAACTCGCCTTCCTGCAAGACACGCAACAGCTTGGCTTGAAAGGCCGGCGAAATCTCGCCGATTTCATCAAGTAGCAGCGTTCCCTCATTTGCCAATTCAAAACGACCGGCGCGCTGGGAGATAGCACCCGTGAAAGCGCCCTTCTCATGCCCAAACAGTTCTGACTCCAGAACGCTTTCAGACAGTGCGGCGCAGTTCAATTTGACGAAAGACTTCTTCCTCCGACGTGAGAGCTTATGGATGGCCTGCGCAAAGAATTCCTTGCCGGTGCCGCTTTCACCCCGCAGAAGCACGGTGGAATTGGTCCCTGCTACGACCGAGACGGTTTCGAGCACCTGCTTGAGTGCGGGGCTTTCCCCGATGATCCCGTCGATTTTGGCATCCGCATGCCGGGCAGGGCCGTAGGTCCTCCCCTCGTTGGGCGATTTCTCCGGTCCCGATTGCTCATGGCCACACCGCTGACGATCTGTACTCAGGGCGCGATGGAGGCGGATGGTCCGGCCGACAAGGTTGGCGACCATCGTCAGGAAATAAATGTCCTCGTCGTCGCGAAAGTCGGTGGCGCCGTCTCCGGCGCGGTCGATCGACAATGTCCCAAGGATATCATGATCAGCCTTTAGCGGGATACCGATAAAGGCAATTGGGATGGTTCCGATGCTCGAAGACGTTTGAAGGTCAGCCTGAAATAGTTGGGACTTGCGCACGTCCGGTATGAAGAGCAGCGTCCCCGTAGCGACGATTTGATCTGTTACGGCCTGTGGTATGACGCGGCGAGTGCCTGATTGACGTACGTGGGTATTGCCGGCAGTCGCGGCAATCTCCAGCTCTCCTTCAGCGTCCAGGACGACGATTGCTCCGTGACGCATCTGCAGAAATGAAGGCAGGACGTTCACGACATTGGCGAGCGTAATCTCCAGCTCGCTGGGGGCGGTCAGCACCTTCGATATCTCGTAGAGTCCTCTGAGCGCGATATCTGATTGGGGCATGCTTTTGATGGGCGGTTCAGGGCGGGTCTCCCGAGGTCCAACCTCGTCGACCCGATCTTGCGGTCCGTGGGTCATGGAAACACCTCAAGGGTTGTGGTCCAGAGTGCTCCTCCTTTTTTATCTGAATTCTGAAAGCACAGTATTCACGAGCTTCTCTTCGTCAAAGCGACGATCGAAGCAACGAAGATAGACTTGGCGTTGGGCGAGACCTAAACTGTATCAAGATCAACCCTCTTAATACGTGCGTGCGTCGGTCATCCGAATTTGAAGAGGACTCCGAAACCGCCGCGTGGATAGTTCCACTCGATCTCGCCACTGGTCTCACACAAAATCCGGCAGGTGCCGCACTCCATGCAGCCGTCAGCAGTGATCTCCACTTGACCTTTGTCGTTCAACTCATAACATTTCGCCGGGCAGACGTGGGTAAGCGCGAGCAAGTTCGCGCTTGGCCTCTCGTGCGGTCGCACTTTGATATGCGGGCGGCCGGAATCCACCAAGTAGCGGTTCTGGTAAAGCTTGTCCTCGACACGTGACTTTGTCACTGCGATCGTCATTTCGTCTCCCTTCAGCGCCACGCCAATGCAAGGCGGACCGCGTCGCTGAGCAGCCCCCAACGCGAGCGCGCCTTGATGAAGGCCGCCGTGGTCGCCTTTTCCTTCTCGATCTTCGGGGTGCCGTCGACACGCATGAAGTTCTGCGCGGCTTGCGACATCAACCGCGGATAAGTTGTGAAGTAATTGCAGGAATTGGTGTGGAGCAAGGCCGGCATATCTTTGTATTTCTTTAGGTCCTTGACCACGAAGGACTTGTCCAGCATGGCTTTGTAAAGAGCGAGATTTCGTTTGGTCATAGGAGCGTTGCGGCTGTTGACCTCGATGATTGCCTCAGCCGCGATGCGGCCGGAGGTCATGGCGAGGTTCGAACCCTCGCGGTGAATGGCGTTGTTCAGTTGCGCGGCATCGCCGACCACGACCCAACCATCGCCAAAGAGCTGCGGAATAGCCTTGTAGCCGCCTTCGGGAATGAGGTGTGCGGAATATTCTTTCACTTCCGAGCCGGCGATCAGCGGCCGGATCGAAGGATGGCTCTTTAAGGCGTCGAGGAGAACGTAGGGGCTCTCGACCATCGCGGCGAAATCGGAGACGAGGCAGCCAATGCCCAGTGAGATCGACTCCTTGTTGGTGTAGAGGAAGCCGAGCCCGGCCATGCTGCGGGAGGTCGTGCCCACCGCCTCGATCACGCAGCCTTCATCGCCCTTGACGCCGAACCGCTGCTCAATGACCTCTTCGGGCAGGAAATGCATTTCCTTAACGGCGAGCGCCACGGTTTGTGGCTTCGGCATCTGCCGCAGGCCGGCTCGCGTGCCAAGCAGTCCGCAGACACCTTCTGCGAGAACGACCACGTCCGCGTAGATGGCTCCGCCGGCCCGGTCTGTGCGCACGCCAATCACCCTGTCCTTGGCGTCACGGATGAGCTCCGTCACGGTCGTCTCGCACAGAACCGTCGCGCCGGCCTCGCGCACCTTACGCGAAAACCATTTGTCGAACTGGGCACGGATGATTGTGTATCGGTTGGGCTTGGCCTCATTGAAGTCGTCCGACCGATAGTGAATCCCGGTATGGGATGTGTCGTCCATCACCCAAAGCCGCTGTTCAACCAAATGCCGCTCGAGAGGCGCATCGTCCCTGAAATCCGGGATGATCTTCTCCAGCATGTTCGCGTACATGATGGCACCTTGGACATTCTTGGAGCCCGGATATTCACCGCGCTCCAACTGCAGCACCTTTAGGCCATGGCTGGCCATGGTGTAAGCAGCTGCGTTTCCGGACATGCCTGCCCCAACAACAATGGCGTCGAAGTTTTCCTCGATCATGTCCGTCCCTTAGCTCGCAAGCTTATCGCGACTGTGGGGCGACAGCCGCCGGGTGAAGGCTTCCGTCAGTGCGGGCAGGAAGCGGATCGCGTCGGTGACGATTCCGAGGTGAGCGAAATCGAAAATCGGCGCGTTCGGGTCGGTATTGATGGCCACGATGAGATCCGCCCCCTCGACGCCAACCCGATGCTGGACGGCGCCGGAAATCCCGGCCGCTATGTAAAGCTTCGGCCGGATGGTCTTGCCAGTTTGGCCGATCTGCCGATCAGCTGGCATCCAGCTCTTCTGGACCAACGGGCGCGAACAGCCATGCTCGGCGCCGATTGCTCGCGCGAGGTTCTTCACAAGCTGCAGGTTCTCCGCCGCGCCAAGACCAAGGCCTCCCGCAACCACGACGTCGGCATAGGCAAGGTTTGCCTTTTCCGACTGATTGTCCGGCAGGAAGCCGAGGACTTTGGTAGCGATCTCGTCCTCGGCAAGCGAGAGCTTGTGCCGGATGACACGCCCGACCGGTTTATCCGTCCGCTGCGGCATGGGCATGACCCTTGGCCGCACTGTCGCCATCTGAGGGCGGAAATTGAGCGTATAGATCGTGCACAACAAGGAACCGCCGAAAGTCGGACGCGTGGCGGCGAGCGAACTGTCGGTATCCACATCGAGTTCGGTGCAGTCGGCCGTGAGCCCTGTCTGCAAGGTCGTCGCCACGGAGCCGGCAAGATCCCTGCCGAGTGTGGTGGCACCGAGAAGAAGGATTTCGGGTTTGTGGGTATCGACCAGATCCGTCATCGCCTTGGTGAAAGGCTCGTTCCGATAGTCGGCGAGCAGGGGCGCCTCGGCGATGTAGACAAGGTCAGCACCATAGGCGAATGCTTCGGCAACGGCGTTCCCGACGGCCTCTCCCGGCGGTCCGAGCACGACGCCTGCAAGCTGGACCTGAAGCTTGTCTGCTAATTTGCGGCCTTCGCCGAGCAACTCGAATGATACGGGGTGGACCTGGCCGCGTTCGAGCTCGATGAAGACCCAGACGTGCCGGTAGTCCTTGAAATGGGCGGGCAGCTCCTTCTTTATGCCGGCGCGGCCGGCGGCAGGGCGAGGGGTTTCTCGGTTCGCGGTCGACATCGTTTTGCTCCTTGCCGTCACGCGCCGCCGTTGAAGGCGAGCTCATGTTCCAGCGCCGGCTGGCGGGTGAAGATTGCGGTGATGAGTTCGTCAGCGACATCGCGCAAGGGCATCTCGGCGGTGTCGATTAGTGCCGCCTTTTCAGACCGCGCGGGGGGGGCGAAAACACGCTTGACGACGGTCGGTGAGCCGCGCAGGCCGCATTTGGTGAGATCCTCAATGCCGGCGTCGGCCGCACTCCATTTCAAGACCTGGCTGCGCGCGGCGCACAAGGCGTCGTGGATCGAGCCCCGGCGGATCTCGTTTGTGCCTTCCAGCATGGTGATGAGGCAAGGCAGCCTGCTCTTCAGCATCTGTGTGCCGCCTTCGGAGCGGCGCTCGACCTTGATCTCGCCTGCAGCAAGGTCAATAGAGGGGATCTTCGCAACATAGGTCAGTTGCAGGAGTCCGAGGCGCTTGGCGATGCCGGGCCCGACCTGGGCGGTGTCGCCATCGATCGTCTGCTTGCCGGTGAAGACGAGGTCTGGCGTGCCGAACGTTTCGCCGACCTTCGCGATTGCCTGTGAAAGGGCGAACGAGGTCGCCAGCGTGTCGGAGCCGGCAAAATAGCGGTCGGTCAAGAGCACCGCTCGGTCGGCGCCGTAGCCGAGCGCCTTGCGCAGCGCGTCCTCTGCCATGGGCGGACCCATGGTGAGCACAGTGACTTCGCCGCCATACGCATCGCGCAGTCTGAGCGCTTCTTCGAGGGCGAACAGGTCGTAAGGGTTGATGATGGTCGGAACACCCTGGCGCATGATTGTGTTCGTCACCGGATGGACCCTTATCTGTGCCGAGTCCGGCACCTGCTTGATGCAGATTACGATGTGCATTGGCGGTTTCTCTAGGCTCCTGTCCGGGTGCGGGCATTGCGGTTATCTCCTTGATCCGCATAATTCGTGCCAAGTCTCTTGCGCTGCCCCCTTTCCTACAACTTGGGCTGGTTGCTTCTGACGGCGCTGTGGTGATGACCGGATTTGTCGGCTGCTCGACATTGTCGCGTCGCAACCCTTGTCGCCGCTCATTCCCGTCCGAACCGCTTCAGTACCGAGTCGAACGGGACAAAGGTGTGACCCGGCGCGGCAGGTTTGTTCGGATCGTGGTCTTTGAGCACCTTGAAGACCCGATGCGTGAGCGGCGAGGAAATCGCAAAGTCCTCGTAAGCGCGTTCGAGCGTCGCGCGCACCCTCGCGGCAATCACCTGGTCGGGCAGACCGGAGAAATCTTCGTCGGCAAGGTATTGGCCCACGCGTTTCATTATATGGAGCCGCGAGACATTCAGCACCTTCGGGTCATAGGAGACGCCAAGGACTGAGAAGAACTCCTCCGCGGCCGACAGGCGCTTCAGTCGTGCGAGGATGTCTGTGACATCGATGGGGCGGCTGTCAGCGGAACAATTCATTGCATTCTCCCTGGTCGCAAAACTGTGGCCTTTGCGCGCGCGCGCACGGCTGACCTGGACCCGCACAGCTCGAAGAGGGACGCCTCGCTGCACATTTTATCGTAGAGCTCGACCAGTTGAGTTGCAGTGAGCGTCGATTTGGTCTCGGCCGCCTCGCGCCGGACGCGGGCCACCATCGCGGCTGCCAGATCCGGGTCGAGATCGCGACCGCTTTCGCTCAGCACATGGGCAATCGCAGTGGCGCCGGAATGCTTGCCGATGACGATCCGCCGGCAGCGGCCCACGAGAGCCGGATCAAGCCCCTGATAAGTACGCGAATCCTTCAGCAGCCCTGCGACGTGAATGCCGGATTCGTGGGTGAAAACATCGGCGCCGACGACCGGCTTAGTGGCCGCGGTCTGCCGGCGGGCGGCCCAGGCCACCTCGGCGGCGAGGCCGGGCAATGCGGTCAGCTCGATGCCGGTATCCGCGCCGCCGAAGACCGCCATCGCGGCGGCCACCTCTTCCAGCGCGGCATTGCCCGCACGCTCGCCGAGCCCCAGGACGGTGACGGAGGCATGGCGCGCGCCTGCGCGGATCGCGGCTAGCGTGTTGGCGCCAGCAAGTCCGAGATCGTTGTGCGCATGAAATTCAAGGTCGATTGGAGACTGCGCGACGAGCTGGGCGACAAGTTCAAAGGTCGAAAACGGGTCGAGAACACCGACCGTGTCGGCTAGCCTGACGCGGCTTGCGCCAGCGCGTGCAGCCGTCTCGATGACGCGGGCGAGATGATCCCGATTGGCCCGCGAGGCATCCTCGCAGCCCACCGCGACAAAGAAGCCGGCGGCGGCGGCGCGCCTGACCATATGATCGATGACCTGGAGCGCTCCCGCCTTGTCGAGGCCGAGCTTGGCGGCAAGTTGGATGTCCGACGCTGGCAGCGATAGATTGACGGCGTGGACACCGCTCTCGATCGCTGCATCGAGATCCAGCGACGTCATCCGGCACCAAGCCATGAGCCGAACCGGGAGACGCCGCGCGACCACGGCGCGAATTGTTTCGATCTCGTCGGCGCCCATGACCGGCGTGCCGATCTCGATCTCTGTGACGCCGGCCGCCGCAAGAGACTCAGCGATCTCCAGCTTTTCCGTCGTGGTAAAGGCTACGCCCGGCGCCTGCTCGCCATCGCGCAAGGTCGTATCGTTGAGAGAGACATGACGGGTCATGACCGGTAGCCTGTTCTTCTGCCGCTCACGCATAGACCGGATTACCCGGCCCAGAACCGAAAAAGCTGCGCAGCTTCCCCACGATTGCCGGCATGGCCTCGAGCACCCGGTCGATGTCCTCTTCGCTGTTGTCCCGCGCCAAGGAGAAGCGGACTGCCGCGTGCGGCGTTTTCATCGCGCTTAGGACATGGCTTGGTTCCAGAGAGCCGGAGGTGCAGGCTGAGCCAGAAGAACACGCGATGCCAATGCGGCTGAGGAGAAGTGGAATTCCATCACTGTCGACATGTTCGAAGGAGATGTTTGCGGTGTTGGGCAACCGTTGCAGGGGATCACCAGTGACACAGGTGCTTGGGATGCGCTGGAGGATCCCGCCCTCCAGGCGATCGCGGAGCGACTTTACCCGTGTGGTCTCGTCGTCCATGAATTTCAAGGCGAGTTCGGCCGCCGTGCCGAGCCCGGCTATGCCGGGCGTATTCTCGGTGCCAGCACGCCGGTTGTGTTCTTGGTGACCCCCCTTGATCAGCGAATGGAAATTGACGCCACGTTTTACGAAAAGCGCGCCGATCCCTTTCGGCCCGTGCAGCTTGTGGCCGGAGAGCGACAGCATGTCGATTGCGGTCGACTTCAGGTCCATCGGAAGCTTTCCGACCGCCTGCACAGCATCCGTATGGAAAAGGGCGCCCACTTGCTTGGCCAACTCGGCAAGCCTGGCCACGGGGAAGATCACACCAGTCTCGTTGTTCGCCCACATTATGGAAACGATTGCCACCCTTGGGGTCAGGGCGGCCATATAGGCGTCGAGGTCGAGCCGGCCACGGCAATCCACCGGGATCCTATGCACCTTGACGCGGCGGGTCTTCTCAAGATGCGCGCAAAGCGTCAGCACGGCGGGATGCTCGACCGCGGACGTAACGATCTCGGTTCGGTTGGGCGCCGCCTCGAGCGCTGAAAGAAGCGCTGCATTGTCGCTTTCTGTCCCACCCGAGGTGAAGGTGATCTCATCGTCGAACTCCGCGCCGATCAGCGCTTGCAACTGCCTCCGCGCCTTTCTCACCGCCGCACTGACTGAGGCGCCAAGAGCGTGCGCCGACGAAGGGTTGGCGAATTGATCCCTAAAGAACGGCAACATCGCTTGCAGGACCGCAGGATCGACCCGTGTGGTTGCGTTGTTGTCGAGATAGACAGGCTTCATAGGTGCGATCCTCAGTTAACCAGAATGACGCGAGCGCGGACCGACTCGTTGAGCCTCTGGCGCATGCCGTTGATGATCATGGGGCTGAACTGGCAGCCCGCGCAGACGCCCGGAGTGTTTGACGCAGACCGGATCTCCGTCGAGATGGACATGTTCGCAGTGGCCGCCGTCAGCCCGCAGGTAAGGACGCCCGAACGCGACAACGTTATCGATGAGCCGAATTTGGCACAGCAGCGCGATTTGTCCGCAAGCAGCTCGGGTGACACCAGGACCCGAGCTGTTTCGGGAGGCAACGTTCTTTGCATCCTAGGGAAGCGAATGGCTGTCCCGAAATCGGCTTTGACCTTACCTTGTTCTTTAGGACGGGGACATCTGTCGTGCCGGCCATATAAGTCTCCTCTGCCGCAAAATGAGTCCGACGGCCGCATAGGCGCTTCGGGCGTTTAACTGAAGGACTTGCCGCAACCGCACTTCTCGCGCGCATTGGGGTTATGGAAGACAAAGCCGGAAGATTCGAGCCCGGTGAGGAAGTCGACGGTCATGCCGGCTACATGGGGTTGGGAGCCCGCGTCCACGAACAGCTTGATCCCATCTGTGTCAGTGATCGCGTCGCCCTCGCGCGGCACGCTCTCCAGGCCCATTAAGTATTTGAAGCCGGCGCAGCCGCCGGCCTCGACCACAATGCGAAAGCCTTCCGCCGGCTCGCTGGCGCGGGAAAGAGCAGTCTTGAAGGCGGCAACAGCGTTGTCGGTGAGCGTAATCATGGCTCCATTCTCCTCAGTCCGGGACCTGCTTGCGCATCACGTCGCATGCACCGTGCCAAAGCGAAAAAAAACGTTTCAACACAGCGCGGCATCTCTGACACTGCCGTGCTTCTTGTGAGTGCATTGCTGCGAAGCTGTCGGCCAACCGACACGTACTGTCGGGTTTGTCGGGATCGCCACGAGGGATGTTGGGCCTGAGTTCTTGGTTGAACTCACATCAGCAAATACAGAACGTCTTCTGAGCTTGCTTCGGCGCAATTGGCACGGTTTTTGAAGCTCCGTTTAGGCGAGGCGGCAAGAGTATGCCGATCCACAATCATGCCGTGGGTGCCCTCGCGATGGATGGGGCGAAGCAAGGGGGCAACATGTCAGGACCGGGTCAGATACGCCTTGTTTGGCAAAGCAGCGCCGCCCGTGGCATCCGAATGCCCGCCTGGCCGATTGCGACAACACCCATACTCGCTCACCACCGCCCAGTAGCGGCCGACCGGCTCGATGGGATGCCATCGGCATGTGCCTGCTCGCCGGTTTTCGCGCGGGTGCGACGCCGTGTGCACGCTGTCCAGCGACACTTTGTTCATGGGCCAGCAGCAGATCAGGGGCGAGCATTACGGCCGCCCTATCGGCTGAAGATTCCCCGGCAGGGCAGCTGATCCTTACACGTAGGTAGAATCAGGGGTAAGACATGGACCAGCGCGAGAAACCGTCGCCGGACGAAATACGGTGGGCGTGCGAAGACAATCCGAAAATCCGGGAGCATGATCTCGCCGCTCGATTGGGCATTTCGGAAGCCGAATTGGTCGCGGCGCATTGTGGTCACGGCGCGGTGCGCATCGAGCCGCGCGTCGATGATCTGCTGACTGGCCTCGAAGCGGTCGGCGAGGTGATGGCGCTCACCCGCAACGAAAGTGCCGTGCACCAAAAGATCGGCGTCTACGACAAAGTGGTCACCGGCAACCAGCATGCCATGGTGCTCGGCGACGACATCGACCTGCGCATCTTCCCGAAAGCGTGGGCGTATGGCTTCGCCGTCGAGAAGCGCGAGGGAGCCGAGATCCGCCGCAGCCTGCAATTCTTTGATGCCGCCGGCGAGGCGATGCACAAAGTACATCTCAGGCCCGCCTCGAACCTGCAGGCCTATCAGAATCTGGCGGCACAGCTCGTATCCTCCGACCAGGAGCCGATCATATCGGTCGAAGCGGGCCGTGCGCGCGATAACGCAGTGAGTCCAGACCAAGCCGCCACGGCCGACGACCTACGCGAGCACTGGAGCCGGCTGAGCGACGTGCATCAGTTCTACCATATGTTGAAGACACTGAAGCTCAGCCGCTGCCAGGCAATGCGTATGGCCGACGAAGATTACGCTTGGCTGCTCGACAATGATGCCGTTGGCGCCCTGTTCCAACAGGCGGCCGAAGACGAGATGCCTATCATGTGCTTTGTCGGCAATCGTGGTTGCATCCAGATCCATTCCGGCCCGATCAAGTCGGTCAAGCAGATCGGGCCGCGGATCAATGTGCTCGACGAAACCTTCCATCTGCATCTGAGGACCCATCACATCCGCGAGGTCTGGGCCGTGCGCAAGCCGACGAGGGACGGTCACGTCACGTCCATTGAAGCCTATGGCGCCGACGGCAAGATGATCATCCAGTTCTTCGGCACGCGCAAGGAAGGCGAACGCGAGCGCAGCGACTGGCGGTTTCTGGCCGAGAGTCTGCCACGCATTCCCGGTCCGAGCGACAGGGATGTATAGAGTGCCGACAGGCCCTCGGATTGAACCGGCCGCCATAGGACTCGGCACCACGTTCCGACAGCGGCTCGCGAGGTCGTAGCGCATACGCGCGGTCAGGTGATGCACGCCGGAACGGACCGCATCGATACAGTCAAGGTCGTCGCCGGCCGGACTGCTGCGCACGAGTGCATCGCCGTCTGACCGGAAATCCTTGCAGCGGCTGCGAGCGATACCACGCATAAGTTATCAGCGCCGAACCGAAGCGCGGCTCGACCTTGTTGATATTCCGATCATCGCGCGCAAGCGCCGTCGGGTCTTGTCGGACCGCAGCCGATCCTTGCGCTGGATCGCGTCGTTGCTCAATCCGGGCCGTGCGAGCGATCTCCTCGCTTGTCGACCGGAACGCTGTGCAGCAGCAGCCAGGCCGAACAGCTTGATGTCGCGGACTCGACAAAACCGATCACGGATGTCGGTTGTCGGACGTTGTCCTAAGAATGATGGACAGGTGATCCCAGCGGCGGGCCCAGTGCAGGCTGGCATCGCTTGGTGCAGCGCCATCGGTACGCCTATCCGGCACGCGACTTGCTTCGACAATTTGGTCAGCGGGGCGTCAGCAGTGCGTCACGGAGCTCAGCGGTGATTGACCACCTCTCAACCCTATCGGGGATAAGCGGCGGCTTTGCTTCATGACCGCAGAGCGGCGGAGATGCCCCTTCTGATCGACTTCGCAACCGATCTCATCCGCGCTGGTGCAGGTGGGCTGTATCAGGCGACAGAATCTAGAAGGCGCCCGACAAGAGACGTGCCCATGCTGGAAATCGACTTTATGAACAGCCGTGCAATCTCAATCGAGCCATGAACGCCAATGTAGAGAAAACAAAATGGCGACCAACCCCGTTCCAGATCATGTCCCACCCGAAATGGTGAGGGATTTCAGCCTGTTTACATCGCCAGGGATGCCACCAACACTCAACGGGGATCCACACGCAGCTGTCGCTCGCGTACATGACGGGCCTCCGATCTTTTACTCCCGCTACAACACGCAAGATGGCCGGGGTACCTGGGTCG
This sequence comes from Mesorhizobium sp. LNHC221B00, assembly GCF_000502935.1. Classification (NCBI taxonomy): domain Bacteria; kingdom Pseudomonadati; phylum Pseudomonadota; class Alphaproteobacteria; order Hyphomicrobiales; family Phyllobacteriaceae; genus Mesorhizobium; species Mesorhizobium sp. LNHC221B00. The sequence continues at coordinate 73,601 of NZ_AYWR01000011.1, forward strand.
TCACCCGTGCCGCGGACCAGCGGAAGGTGCTGCAGGACGCAGAGACTTTTTCCAGCCATCGCAGCATCTTCTCCTCCATACTGGGTGAAAACTGGCCGACGATCCCGCTTGAGCTCGATCCACCGGCCCATGGCGTTTTTCGCTCACTGCTCAGTCCGCTGCTTTCGCCAAAGCGGGTGAGGGTGTTGGAGCCGGCTGTCCGCGAACGGGCGGTCGAGCTGATCGAAAGGATCGCCGCATCGGGCATAAGCTGCGACGCGATGAAGGATTTTGCCTTTCCTTTCGCGGTGAGCACCTTTCTTCGCTTTCTGGGGTTGCCCGATGACCGGCTCGATACATTCGTCGGCTGGGGAAAAGATCTGCTCCACGGCGACGATAAGGAACGACCTATGGCTGCCCGGACGATCGTGGCATTCATCGACGAACTTGCAGCCATGCGCCGCCAGGAGGCGGTTGACGATTTCATGACCTTCATCGTGCAGGCACAGGTCGAGGGCCGCCGGCTGACGGACACCCAAGTCCGCGGCATCGGCGTGCTTGTCTTCGTCGCTGGGCTCGACACGGTCGCAGCAGCTATAGGCTTTGACTTGGCGTACCTCGCGCGCAACCTCAAAGATCAGCAATTGCTGCGGAGCGAACCGGACCGCATCCCGCTCGCAACCGAAGAATTGCTGCGGGCCTATTCGCCCATTCAGTTGATCCGCGTGGCTACGAAAGATATCGACTTCGAAGGCGCGCCGATCCGGAAGGGGGACTATGTTTCCTGCGCCACCATGATTGCCAATCGTGACCCGGCGGAATTCGAATGCCCCAACGCTATCGATTTGGAGCGGGAGGACAACCGCCACGCAGCGTTTGGCTATGGTCCCCACCGTTGCCTTGGCTCACACCTTGCCCGGCGGGAGATTGTTATTGGCCTGGAGGAGTGGCTGGCGCGCATCCCGGCTTTCAGGATCAAGCAGGGTACGGCGCCGATAACTTCTGGCGGCCATGTGTTCGGGATCGAAAATTTGATCCTGGACTGGTCTTAGGCCCGCCCCGAGCCGGGCACAAACAATGGAGGCAGTGCCATGCGCATCATCGTCCAAAAGGCCAAATGCCAGGGCCACGCGCGATGCGCGGCGCAAGCGCCTGACATCTTCAAACTCGATGATGACGGTTACATCCTGCTTGGTGACATTGAAGTTGCGGAAGGGGAGGAACTGCCTGCATCACGAGGCGTGCGATCCTGTCCTGAACGTGCGCTGGAACTCACCCGCTGCGCGCTTTGAGGACTCATTCAACCGAGAGTCTGGCGGGCTTGAACCATGTGGCCGCACTCAGCACGCGACCTCTGTCCCGCACGGTTCACGTCCAAACTCTGCAGGGGCATTTCCGGCGCCTGTGTTCCCCGTGAGGCGCAAACGGCAGGGCCGCGGTTCGCGAAACGCCTCCTTCCAATCACAGAATTTGCGACAGAGCCGAGTGGACCAGACGAGAATTGCCGAACTACTCGACCGCGAGGCGATTCGCGACTGCGTACACCCGAAGAACTGCCCGACCCATGTTGCGGCAGGCCGGGTCTCTGCATGAATTGATAGGACGAAACCAGGAGAACGCACCATATTTGCCCAACATTATGCCCGGCTCAGCACCGGCCAATGGCCGCACATTGAGCTGGAGAGGAGGTTCGACCAGCATGTGCTTGCCTGTGTGCTTTCACGTGCGCTCGAGGAGATCGAGGCCGGCGAGGCAACGGCGACGGAGGCAACCGGACTTTCGCGCGCCGAGCTGCGCGATGTCCTGGTCCGCTGTTTCCCTGCTTTTCCTATCAACGCGTTTGCCTTGAAAGAGGTGAGCGAGCCCGAGCCGGATCTGGAAGAAGAACTTCTGCATGGACTGCTGCTGGCGCATGCCCGACATGGCGACCCGGCGAGCGCCCGCTTCGCCAAGATCATCGCCCGGCGTGCCATGCGCAATGACCACCTCTGGCAGGACCTTGGCCTTTTCAATCGAACCGACCTCGGCCGCCTGCTCGCCTGGCATTTTCCGACGCTGGCGGCCGGCAACACCCAAAACATGAAATGGAAAAAATACTTTTATCGAAAGCTCTGCGAGGCCGAAGGCTTTTCGCTGTGCAGCTCCCCCAGTTGCCGGGACTGCGATGATTTCGAAAGCTGCTTCGGCCCGGAGGAAGGCGAAAGCCGCCTCACACGGATCAAGGACGGCATCGCCTCGGATTGAGAGCCGCTTCGTAGATTGTACAGCGCCAGCGCTCGCGCCGCGCCATGTGTCTCTTGTCGAATGTCGACGGACACCTTCGGGGATTGAATGCTGTGCCTGCTGTCCGAACTCGCCATGCTCGCTTCGGCGGGCGCCGTCATGATGGCGGTGCAGGACCCGACCCGCACCATGCCGCGATCAGATCCCGAAGGAACTGGACCATCGTCATCTTGTGCGCGGTCGCGTGCAACTGCGCATAAGCGAACTTGGACGTCCGATCGATGGCAACGAACAGGCGCAGCTTGCCCTCGGCGGTCTGCCTGGGCGATATCGACGTGGAAATAGCCGATCAGATAGGCCTTGAACTTCTGCTTGGCCGGCTAGTCGGCGCCCGATCTGCGGCAACCGCGAAATGCCATGGCGCTGAAGGCAGAGCGCGTCAGATGCGGGATCGTTGGCTGAAGGGCATAGAGACAACCATCGAGCAGCGCGCGCTTCGGACATCGTCCAAACAGACAATGAAGGTCGGGACTGTCGGGAAGCGACCGCCCGCGGCAAGAAGCTCGGCTTCCGCAGCCGATCGATTGTCAAAGGCGGGACGGGTGCCATCACCCGCACTCTCGGTCTGCTTGGGGCGATTTTCGCCTGGGGCATCGAGAATGACCGCGTCACTGCGAACCCGGTACGGGCGTACGCGCTTTGCCGATGCTCAGAAGAAGGCGCTGCTGACTGCAACCAGTATCGCCTCCTCGCAGATAGCCTGAGGGTGCTCGAGTGCAAGCGCGACCGCAACGACCAGCCACTTCACAGGCTGATTGGTATCGCCGGCATCCGCTTCATCGCCATGAGCGGCGTGAGGAAGGGAGAGTGCGAGCATCTCCCGTGGGACGAGGTTGATGCGAACGGAACCTGCATCGCTCTCGAAGAGACAAAGACAGGTTTCTCGCTCCGTCCGCTTGGTCGCGCTGCGTTCGCCACCATCGATGAGCTGGATGCGATTTCCGATTTCGTTTTCGCCGCCGAGGCAGATGGCGCCGGGTACAAGGGATTGCCCGGTCTGTGGCGCACGGTCCAGAAGACAGCGCGGCAACTGGCGGCGGTCGCCGCGGCAGACCCGGGGGAAGTTTCTCAGCAGCCTGCAGCGCTTGATGGAATCACCTTGCACAGCCTGCACAGTTTCGCTGGCATTGCCGAAGAGCTGGGCGCTTCAATGCCCACGATTGCGGCGCTGCTTGGTCATCGGCTTGGCGGCGTTACTGGTGGCTACATCCTCAAGCGTGTCGACGTGCTTCTCGTCGATGCCGCCAATCGCGTCGGTGATCACATCGCCATGCTCATGCGCGGCGAGGTGCCGACCGCCCATATCGTACAGTTTCAGCCGCGCAGACGAGCTACAGAGATGCGGGTCGCGACGAAGCGACGCAAGGACGCGGGAACCTCTAGTGAATTCAAGTCGCGAGCCGCATAACTGTCACGCACGATGTCCTGCCGAAGGGTCACCGACTTGCTCAATCCCGCGGGGCGGCACACGGCAAACACGCGTGGACGTCGGGACGAACCCGTCGCGCAGATTACCTAATAGCATCGCGCACCGCGTTCACCAGGCTCGCCGTTCCCTTGCCTGCCGCGTAGATGGGATCGCGACCGCCTAGAGCATCCTTGACGCAGAAGAAGGCCTGGTGACTGCTACTTCGCCACGCGAACACGAAGATGTCCGCTGTCCTCGCGAGGTTCTTAAGGCTCGAGGTGCACACCGTGTCAGAGTTCACCTCGACGGCGCAGGATGGGAAGAGCTCCCTTAGCGCTGACTTGGCGCGCGCGCCTGCCGCCTCCGTTAGGGTGTAAATTCCGATCGTCTTGCCCGCGAGCATCTCGCCTGTTTCGGCATCGTCGGCCGCCATAAGGGCCGGGCGGAGGTCCGCAATGGCGGAAGGATCCACGCCGTAGTCACGGGCCAAAAGCTCGATCGGCAAGAAGTCGTGGGAGCCGAGCCGATGCGCAAAGCCATGCGATTGACTGACGACTTTGAGAAAAAATCGCAATCTCGCTTCGTTCGCTTCACTAGAGGGCGCTGGCGAAATCGCCAGAGCTTCGCATACGTCCAAGGACCACGCCAAATTGGCATATGACGCCACTCGATCTTGGATAGCCTCAAGGTCGGCGACTGTCGTCACATAGTCTTGGGTGCTGAGCCCAAACTCGAGCAGCGCGGCGAGGATCGTGCTCAGGATCTCAAGATCTCCGCGGGCCACGGCTTCGTCCATTGCGATCAGGAGCAGGATCACAGTCGCCAAAGGCTTAGTTGATTGCGTGGCAGACTCACCCTCCGGGAAAAAGGCGGGCACGATAAGTGATAGGGAACGGCGCGCGACGTCGGCCGCGCCGTCGCTCAGATTCCCGATCAGGTCGGAAAATTCTCTGCAGAGCTGGACGTTGGACCGCAACGGAACGGCGTCCCACATTGCCCGGTCGTTAAGGACCTCGGCTTCTGCGGTCTCGGGAAGATATCCGGCAGCTAGACGCCGGGCCCAGCGCATCCAACCCGCAGGTTCAATAGGCCCCTCAGTCTCCGACTCTTCCGAAGGATCCCCATCACGCAGGCTCTGTAGGCGCAGAACCAGGGCGCTGGGCAGATCCGCATGAACTGATGGTTGGGCGTCGAATGTGTCCAGCAGCCGGCGTCGGGCTTCCGCCGTGCCGATGAATTGGACGCATGACAGGAGCACGCTGAGCGATTTCCGGTGAAGCGGCTTGGCTAAGTAGAGTTCATATGCCCGATCGTACTGGCCGTCTTCGAATGCGGCTTCGGCCTCGTCCGGCAACTGAGCGACTGGCCCACCCTGCGCCTTGTCCACGGCATCGGACTCGAGTTTGTTCGACGCGCCGATGAATGCATCCGCCCAGGTTGCGTCCTCCGCGGGAAGTAGACTTAGCAGCCCTTCTAGAATGTTGTGGTCCGGCCTTGTCTGGACGCTTTCATAGAGAAGGAAGGCCTTTACCACGCGGCGTGTTCGGACGCCGTGGCGCGACGCGAACAGCCTCGGAAAGGGCTTGGCGACCCGCTCTTCGAACGCAAGGCGAACCGCTCGGGCGTCGCCGGCCACCTCAGCTTCATCGACATAGATTCGATAAAGAGCCTCGATGAGGTCCGACAGGGTCTGTGGCGGGAGTGGAAGGTCAGCGAGAGTTTTGATCGTCCAGTAGTCGCGGGCGATCTGCTCCCATTGGCCGAGCCCGGCCATCAGCCGGATATCGAGAAATCTGAGATTCTCCTCGTTCAATCTGCCAGAGCCACGCAGCTCAGCGATGAGTGCTAGTGCGCTCACTTCATCCCGAGAGAGCAACGCACGTTCCAGATCGGATCGCACCCGGCCTACGGGTCGCGGTTCGGTTCGGTCTAGATGAGGGCGTTGGGCGTCCAACTTTGCCAGCAGCGCGAGGCGCTCGCCTATTTTGGACCTGTCGGACCCCTTGAAAGCCAGGACTTGCTTGCCGAAGCGGGTCCGCATTGCCTCGGCACTGGGGTTGGCGGGATCGGCGACCTGCAGGTGGGAAAGGTATGATGGTCCGAACCAAGCGCGGAGAGTTGCTCGAAGTCGCTGCTCGCCTTCGTTTGTTGGGGCCGTGGCATACCAGCCGGCCACGGTCCCATTGCGGTACAACGGTAGGATAATCGGCGCGTCGGACGCCCCATCCTTCAGCCTCAACAACCACGGCAGGACGGCGTCGAGCCTATCCGCGGGGGCAGCGCTTGTTTCGATGTCGGCCCAGATCAATTCGTTCGGCGCTCCGAAGAACCGCTCCAGCCACGGGCGCTCGGTTTCGGGAAGGCCGGCGATCATCCCTCTGACCTTCCATAGGATTCGAAATTCAGTCGTGCCTCAGCGATCCTCTGGAGGGCCGTGTCGTAGACGACGGTCTCATCGTTCAACTCAAGGCCGCGATACGTGAGGTTCATTGATCCCGTCAGGAGCCCACGTTTCAGCAGAATGCCTTTGACGTGCAGATGTTTGCGCCTAACGATTTTCAACTTTTCTGATAGCCCACCCTCCTCAGCGCCAACCGTTAGCGCGTCCAAGAACACGTCATTGTGATCGTCGAAATTGGTGGCGATGCCAACGCTCGTCCCGCGTGACATAAGATAGAGCGCAATCTCAATAAGACGCACCTCGCGCGCGCCCCACTCCGGATTGACGGCACTAAAGCCCCCGGCGCGGTTGTCGAATAACACCACATTGCTGATCCAAGGGCTGACCAGCCACGCGCGTTGTCCTCCAGGAGAAATCAGTTCGCCCAAAAACATCATCTGAAGCAGTTCGCGAACCACGTTCTGGCTGGTGGCGACGCTCTTGAAGATGCGTCGACTTTCAAACCTCATTGCACCGCCTCCGCGATATCGAGGTCGATCTCGAAGGCGTCCTGTACACGCCGCACCGCCTGAACACGGGCGTAAACAGAGAGATAGTCGGCTTGTACGGGGTTCGTGGCTAGAAAGCTGAGGGCGTCCGCTAGATCGGATGCCGCGTTCATAGGGCAGACTAGGGTCGCGGCACCTTCGGTTGCCAATCGTGCGAGGCACCGTTCTTCCCAGCCCTCAGTGTGGATGGCGATGACTTCAAGCCCGCGACCCAGGTGGGGTTTCAGCAACAGTGGCTCTGCGGCCGGCAAATCGCGGAAAGCTGAATACAGAGCGAGGCCAGATCGGCGGATGTAGGCGCCGCGAGGCCAGAGAAGGCTGTAGATGACGGAAAAGCGCCACTGATCGGGGTTGATAGTAGGCACCTCAATGCCAGCGTCGACGAGCGCTGTGTCAATGTCAGCGCGGCGTGCGAGGCGATAGGCGATGACGCGCGCATCCAACTCTAGGCCGAGCCGTACCTCCTCCAAAGACCATCGAGTCAGTGCCTCGAGCAGGAAGCTATCGCTCGCGGGCCCGGACCCGGGGCGCAGTATCCTATTTGCGATGGCGACAATAAACGCGTGGAAGGTGACATACCCTTCTGCCGCCAAGGTGTGCCGCAGTTCGGTGAAGCGAACATGGCTCTGCTTAGCGCCATATGCTGACCGATATCGGGCCGTCGCGTCAGCAATATCGCCACCCGGATGCGTCTCCAACTCCTCAAGAAAGCGAACCATTTGGAAATCGCTAAGCAGAAAATCATTGTCCCGCAGAGCAGCGGTCATGAGGCTGAAGAACCGGCGAGGATCATCAGCATACTGCTTCAGAACATCTTCGATCAGGCCATTGCCTCCTGGCGAAAGTTCACTGATCCAGACTTCGCGCGACGATGATTCGAAGACATCATCTGGCTCGCGCGGCCCGGGGTCGATGTCGGCGACCAGGCTGTCGACGTCAATATCCGGGCATAGGCTCGCGATGGCGTTCATCGCCGCCGCCGCGACCGTGACCGACAAGCGTTCTTGCAGCCATGGCTCCCAGGATTGACTGACCGGGGTCCAGAGGATCGCCGCCAGACTGTGGAGGTCGGCGACGACGGCGGGGTTTGCCAGGTGGATCGAAAGGGACTGACGCAGCTTGTCTTGCGTGTTGCCATGGGCTTCGGCGTCGTCGACGACGGCCGACTGGAAAAGGATTGTCAGCGTCGCACCGAGCGAAAGGTCGGCGACGCCGGTTGCGAGATTTTCCGCCGCCTCTCGCAGCGAGATCGACTTGGCGATGGCTTCGTTCGACAGGGCGGCGAGCAGAAGGTGAGCCAGCCATTCCCGCGCGAAGACGTTATCAACGCTCGCCAAGTACGGCCCGCGGGTCGCCTGGTGATGGAAGCGAGCCGTGCGCATCGCGCGATAGAGGGCACTGCCTTCACCCCCAAGCGATGACCAAAGCGCCTCGGGGTGAGCGAGCTTCAGGCACAGCGCATCGGTGTTGATGCTGTATCCGATGGCCGCTGGATTGCCGTCGGCCTCGAAAGTAAAAGTCTTTTGAGCAGTGCTACCGTTTTTGTACTTTATCTCGGCGGCGCTAGCGACCGCAAAACGCCGAACCTCCACTGGCGCGAGGTTTTGGTGCGTGAAGAATCGGACCTCAGAGACCAGGCTCGACCAAGGGTCCCGTTGAGGCATCTCAAGGACGAGACCGCTCGCTCGCGCAACGATCTGAGTGCGCCACTCCAGTCGAGCCTGGGAGGTGTCGAGGATGTTATGCGGCGTTTGCTCCGTGATGATCCGCAGAGGTCGATGGACGGGGTAGCGGAATATGCCTGTGTCCGTCGTCACCGCCCACTCGCCGAGCGGATCTGCCTCCAAGATCGACGCCAGGACAACGCTTTGGCGAGTACTAGTGTCCAAGTTGGGACACACCCAATGCCGCTCTGCAGCGTGGTTCAAGGCGAACCGGCGAGAGACCCGGCCCGGCGCGAAATCGCGCATCGCCTGCAAGATCGGCATCACCTGAGGAGCGGGGGTCTGTCCGCCCCTGGCAGGCAGAGCGATGAGGACTTCCGGCAAGTTCAGATCGCTGAACAGATTCGCGGGCGCGAACTCCGGCAACGGGGAGTTATTGATCACGGTCTCGGGGCTGGAGCCCTCGGTCCGCCACGCGGTTTCTAGCCGCCGGAGGGCTGTCGGCAGGACCTCTGTCAGAAGGGGTCGGGGATAGTCCCAAAGGAGAAGCGCGACCTCCTTGTCGTCAAGCCGGAGTGCGCGGCCGAGAAAGGCTGCGTAACGATCACGCTCAGAGGGTTCACTAAGGATGCGTGTGATGGCGCGTGCCATCCGGGCTTGGCGGTCGGTATCGGCTCGCCAAGTGGTCGGACCGCTGAGGTTTCGCCACACGCTACCGTCTGACGCCGCGTCGAGTTGTTGGCCTAAATAGTCGAGCGTCGCGTAAACCGACTGGATCCGCCGGACGTAGCGGTTCCCCGTCGGCAGAGTTCGCACCGCCAACTCGGGATCGAAAAGAAGATCGTAGCCCTGGTAGGCGATGCGATCGCGCCCGTAATCCGACAGGACCACAATTGTCCAAGGCCGCATCCGGCGGGGCCGGCCGGCCCGGCCTTTCCTTTGCAGAAACTGAGCGACATCCCGCGGAGCCTTGTGCTGAATGACGGCGCCAACGAGGGGGTCGTTGTATCCAACTTCCAGGGCGGCGGTGGCCACGACAATGTCAAGGTTCTGACCGACGCCCGGATCCAACGACATGACACGTCCGACGGCCTTACGGTCGCCGCCATTCAATTCGTGCCCGATATCGAGCGGCGCCTGCCAATCCTGGCCGTGGCGCTTGCGCAACAGACTTGCCGCCGGGCGTCTCAAAATGGCCAAGCCGCCCTGAGGGTGGTTCTGGGTGTCGAAGTTCCCCCATGAGTTTCGGCCCTCTGCATCCAGCATTGCATAATACATGCGGTTCGTGACATCGAGGTCGTCGGTGAACAAGAACAGGCGCTCGCCGAAGATACCGTGGCTCTTTCGCTCGCGAGGGTTATCCAGAATCCTCGAGATAAGCATCGCGGCCTGGATTGTGGTCGACATAAGGGCGGCCTGAGACACGGGGTCGCCTCTAAGCGCGAGCATGTACTCGGCGCCCTCGTCGGTCATGTCCGATGCGATCGTCGTAATCTCGACCGACGCCTGCTCTGGAAGGCCCGTCAACTGGGCCAGGAACTTGGCACCATCACGCAGCGTCGCCGACAACCCGACAAAGCTCACGGGCTTTCGTAGCAGCGTACGCCAGCGGCGCAAAAGGAACGCGACCTGCGCGCCGGAGCGGCCCGAGTAGGTGTGGACCTCATCCAGCAGCATCATTTCGACGGGGCGCTCTGCTTTAGCACCCAGCCCAAAAAGGTGATGTGTCTCGGAGTCCGCCATCCGTTGGTTCAGCATTTCCGTTGTGGTGAAGAGGATGTCCGGGCTCTCTGAATTCAGACGCTCGCGGGTCAGGATGATCTCGTCCTCCCGGATGCGATGGCCACACGCATCGCAACGGAGGTTCTCCAAATTCCGGTTCCGGTCCTCGTTGAGCCAAACCAAGTTGCCCTGACAGCCTTCTGTTGGGCACCGCATCGATTCACAGATAATGCCATCCCGATGATCGGGCCACTTCCCGCGTTTCTCATCGCCGTACCCGTGCTCGGCTGCCTTCATATTCGCCGGCGTAGGGCCAAAGAAGGTAGCGATCAGGACCTTTCGCTTTCCCTGAGCGGCCAAAGTAGCGTCGAGAGCGCGTGCTTGGGAGTAGACCTCGGCGAATTGGTCTTTCAGCAGCTCGTTGCGGGGGTATAGAGCGAGAACCTTAACCCAGCGAGTGCCCGACCTATCACGCCGAATATGTGCGGCGATCTGCGCCATGGCTGGCAGGTAAAAGGCCAGCGTCTTGCCACTACCGGTTCCCGCACTCACCAGGGTGGCCTGCGACGATGGGCTGTCGAGGCCAGAGAGAATGCGTTTGGTGGCAGCCACCTGGAACTTCGACAGCGTAAAATCAGAACCGTAGCCCCGTACGAGGGCGTCGAGTGCGCTGCGGGCCTCGTGATCACCAACTGCTTCGGCTATCTCGGCAATCGCGGCGTCGGCCGAGATTTTTCGCTTGGGATATCGCCGGCGTCTCCAAATGAAACGGAAGTCGGCGACCAGCGTCGGCGCCTCCTGCCAACCGATCGGGCCGGAGTGCTTCGGAAAGAGCTGTCGTAGCCGAAACATTAGCCTGACGCCCTCGGCCATCCTCGATCGAAAGCGCTCTCCGGGTTCCTCCCCGACGTCGAAAACCAGAGTCCGCTGGAGGAGCTTCTCAAGCACATCCGAGGCGTGGAGAATTGTTAGACCATCAAACGAGGGAAGCGCGTTCAACACATCATCGATGATCTCTCGAAGCTCTTGGCCGGTTAGGAACGCGTCGACTAAGCCCCATGAAAGCAAACGAGCCTCTTGCTGCTCCATCTGGTCCAGGACGGCGATCAGCAGTGCATCGTCGGAGGTCATGGCTGGCGCGAGGCCCGGATCAGATAACCTTCCGTAGCTTTGTTGTCGGCGAGCCACTTCAACACTTCGGCGGTCAACAGGGCTAGCGGAGCTCCGCCGCTCTGAACCGCAGCCAGAAATCGCTTCACTTCGGTGCCAACCGCGAAATCAAAATTCTCTGAGATTCGTACCAGGTCGCTCGCAAGTTTCTTGGAGGTCTCAACGGTCGCGGCGCTCGTAGGCACTATCTGGAAAAGAGCCGAGAACCGGCTGTAAACCTGCTCGTACTCGTTAAGAGCCTGCACATTTTGCGGCGTGCGGGCGATCCGTTTGTCGATGACGCTTGGCATGTCGCCAGAGTAGACAGCCGTGCGAAAATCTCTCCAACCGTCCAGGAGAGCTCGCTCAATGTCGCTGATCGCCGTGTCTCCGTCGCTCAATAGCGACGTCCATCCCGTTCCCTTCTTTAGGGTTGCGGACTTTTTCTCGGTCCGAAACTTTTCCCTGACTGTGGCGGCTCTCTTTCGAACATTGCCAAGACTTGTCGGCGGCTGGATCTTGACGCCCAAACCAGAGAGCATTGTCTGCTGCCTGACTAAGTTCGCAACGGCCTGCGCTGACGTCGCCAGCTCTTTTCGCAATACCGCCAGATCGCTGGCCTCCTTCGCGTTCGCCGTGAGACCTTGAAGGCGAGTCAGCTTCTGCCGAAGCGCTGAAACGCGAAATGGGAGTGCGTCTTTCATTGGAATTCACTTGCGCTGTCGTTGGCGAGTAGGGTCAAGAGCGCGTCAATCTCGTCTGCGATTTTGGCTGGATTGGCCTGTTCGTGAGTGGAATAAACACGGTCGACGGTCTGCTCGGCGCCGGTGACGATGACATCCACGATGTTTAAGAACGAGACGGTGCGGTCTACCGATGAGATATCCAGTGAACCGAGAGCGTTGAGCACCTTGGGCAATTGCTCGGCGTTGGCTTCATCAACGAGCGTCGCCTTGTTGACGAGGTCCACGATTGGGGTGCTTCGGAACTCTATAAGGCGCCGCTCGAAGTCCTTCAGACTAATGTCGTTGCGGGTCCAGTTCGACGTCGACATCAGCAAAGACGCCACCTGTTCAAGCTCTTCGATGAAGGCGCTCTTGTCGAAATCGACATCGATGTACCCGCTCAATTGTGCTCGGAAGTCGCGTAACTTCCGAATGACGCTCTGCAACTGAGCCCACAATCGCTTCGCGTTTAACGGGCTCAGATAGGCTCGCGTCTCCGGGTTCAGGTCCTCTGGCAAAGCGGTTTCCGCCTCGATATCCTTTTCGCCGGCCGCCAAGCTGTCTAGAAGACGCACGCCATCTAGACCAAAGAGCACCGAGCCAGTTCCCTGGAATGTGCCCAGGAGATCAAGCAAGTCCTTCTGAAGAGTTTTTCGGGCCGGTGCGCCGTTCACGTCGCCCCAAACGGAAGTTCGAACCTTCTCCCAGCCGTCGTCGAAGGCCTGGGGCACCATGGGTGGCAGCTGTTCGAATGTTGCGGCGAGGAGGGCCGGCACGTTGTTCAGCTTCACTGGCGGCGTGAGCCCGGCAACGCGAGCCTGCATGATGAGGCCCCTCGTGATCGCGTTGATTTGGCGACTTGCCTCATCCAAGAGCATGGGCCCAAGTTGCGCGGCTAGCTTGTCAACGAGGTTGCACGTTGCAACGTAATCATCGTCTGCACCCTCGTAAGACCATCGCTGTTGGTTTCGCGTGTACCTCAATGCTCCGAGCATAGCGGCGCGGATCCGGCCGTCTTCATCCTCGAAACGCTGACAGACATGAAGGACCCGCTTGGCAGGAGCGTTGCCCTTGGCATTGGCGATGTGGATTGAGCCTGGACGGATCGACTGCGGTCGTAAACGCAGAGCCGGCCAATTGATCGCGTCCTTGATCATTCCTGCCAACGCCGATCGGATAGCGTTGGCCTCGGCCTGCCCCAATGGGGTTCCGGCCGACCAAGCATCGACTTTGGCTTGGAGGTCGCTGAACCAAGGGTCAGGACCTGTTGCGGCGCGGGAGGGGGCAGGTGTACTGCGCGCTGGCGTTGATGTGACGGCAGTCGGAGTGGCTTCAACGGGTTCTTCCGGCGCCAAAAAAGTGATGCCGTCCAACTCCGCCGGCGTAGGAAGCCCAAACCCCTTAAAGATGCCAGGCGGCACGCCTGCGATGCCTTCAGACGTCGTCGGGTTTCCACCCCAAATGGCCAACAATGGGCCAAGGCGTTTGCGGTTCGCCTCCGTCTGGCCCGCCCGTCTGACCCAGCCGACGAGCCAGGAGTTCGGGAGGACGGCCTTCTGGTCTGCGGAAGGAAAGGCCTTTGCCTTGAACTCGCTGCGTAACAGCAGCGTGTTGCGCAGGATGAAGTTGATAACCTTGCGGGGGTTAAGGACCAGCTGCCCGTTTTTGACCAAGTGTGCGTCAACTAAGGCTGTGATGGCCTGTCGATTGAAAGGGAATAAGGGATGGCCAGCACGCGATGCCCCGAAGGCGCCAAGAAGGTCCTGGGCGGCATCGTCATCTTCGTCGCGCCACGTGCCAAGCCAAGAGCCTGCGGTCTGCCCATCAGAGTCGGCGAACTTCCGCCGAAGAGAGTCCTCGCCCCATCGCGCAGCGTTCAGATAGGCGCCAACGAGTTCCACAGCGGATGCTCTGATCTCCTCGTCGGACAGATCGCGACCGCCAACCACCCATTCGCGCTGGGCTCGCGTGTAAATTGTCTCGCGAAATGCGAGCACGCCGTCGGTCAGGGCGATTGCAGTCCGCATCGTCGCGCGTACTGTTTTCCCGTCCCGTTCGCCTTCCTGGATAGAAACTTTCAAAAGAACGTCTTGGATGCCTGAAAGGGCTGCGAAATCCTCCACGAGCAGAACGAGTTCCTTTCCCTCATCGAGAAGGGTCTTCCGAACTGCAAGAATGATATCTTGTAACGTGATTCCGCCCATAGACTGTTGGAGTTGAAACACGTTCCCGATTGCAGGGTCGATAGCCTCGTTCAGCAGATCTACCGCAACACCTGCACGGGCCGGGTCGGCGCTGGCCACGATCGTCTTGTAGTACTGACGAACTGGAAAAGAGGCATCACCCAGGTTGACACTATTCGGCAGGACGAGATCTGCAGGAGTGAACTGCGTCTGATCGACTGCCTCGTCGTCGGCTTCGTTGCGGCCCCGAAGGGAACGGGAGACCACTCGCGACAACACGTTTTCTACGAAATGCTGCGAGAGGGCCGGATCGGAAAAGAGCTTCGGCAGGTCCCTCGCGTGACCGATCTTGGGTCGAAGGTCTGTCCGTTCTGGATGTCGCTGGGCCTCGGCCTCCAGCTTCCTTCGAATATCGGCCAGCGCGTTCTCTAGATGCGCCCGAAAAGTGACGGCAGCGGTCGCGACGTCGACCTCGGCGACTGCCCGCTTGAGGTCCTCACTAGCGTCCTTGTACCGGGCGTTGTCCTTGAGGGGCTCGAGGATCAATTCCACAACGTTCCGAAGGCTCGCGCTCTTTGGGATACGGATTACATGAAGCTTGTCGCGCTTCGGTGATCGCTGGAGCTGCGCGTCAAGCCAACGAATGATATGAGATTTCCCCGCACCCGAGGCGCCGGTGATGGGAAACAAGAGAGTCCCGCCCGGCACGTTATCCGTCAGAAAGGCGTCGAGCAGATCCTGCTCGCTGACAACTGTGTGCGTGCCGTTGCCAACGTCGATCGTCACCAACGATGAGGGCTGGTGGACTGCCAAAAGAACGGCGACATCCGCGGTCTCGGCCTCGTTCTTGATGCAGGCGTTGACCTGGGATTCCAGTGGCCAGTAGTTGTCCAGCATTACGCAACTCCGGTACGGGCGGGGCCGCGACGAATGTATGGGAAGGCGCGCCAGCGGCGGCCTCCGAAACCTGTCATCTGAAGGCCTTCTTCGTTGTCGTCTCGTTGTTCGAATTCGAGTTCGCCCGCATCTACGAGGCGTTCGATTGCCCTGGACAGCGAAGTCGACAACACGCCCTCGGCGGCAGGCTCCCAGGAGGAGTCCTTGAGGGTTTCCTCGACCCGGGCGCGGTACAGGCCGGTATCGAGCACCGGCAGAACGTCCGCTATTTTGGCAAGGAAGGCGCGGGCGGGCAGCGGCGCATTGCTGTCAAACACGTCGTCGAGGACCCCTCTGAGGGCCTCAGTAGGATCGACAACGAAGAGCGGGCCTTCGCGGCCGAAGCCAAGATATGTCATCCAGGACTTCAGCGTGTTGTAGCGGGTGTCGTTCTGGAGCATCCGCTTTTGCGGGTCCTTCACCTGAACCGCTTCCAAGGCCTGGATTGCGGCATGGTTCGAGGTGTCGAGCGTGTAAACGTCCTGCGCCAGCATCCAAGACAGACCACGGCTCAAGTCTGCGCTTCTAGAGCCCTCTTGCTCCCAGAATCGAGCATTGTTTTCGGTGAGCAACGCGATCTCGCGCGCGACGGCTGGCAGCAGCGTCTCCACTTTAGACATATTACTTCCGAGGCGAGATCGATAGGGTTCCCTCAGCGCCGTGAGATCGTCGACCGTCTCGAACAGACCCAGTTCTAACCATCGCAGAAATGACCCGTTCAGCTTCGACTTTTCAACAATCTCGAGATCACTCCCGCACATCGCGAGGAGATCTCCGCGCGACCGGGGTCCGAAGCGAACCGACGCTCTGACGAGAGTGATCAGCGTGTTCACCTGGCCGTCACTGGCTTGGTTCAGCACCGTCATTGGCGTGCTCCCGAACGGAACTGCTCTAAGGTCAGCGTATTGGCTCCGACCTCACCCAGACGCCGACCGGGATGATATGGATCGGCAAGTGACGCCGAGGCAACGATAAGGTGCAGCGCCCGCGATATCTCAAAAACATGGTGTGGCGGCGGACTCTGCTCCGAAAGAATGCTCACTCGGATCAGTGGGGCCGTGGACGGGCTTCTGACCTCGTCCTCAAGCGTTTCCAGCAGCACCATTCCGCTGGGGGATCGTCTGTGCAGCGTCTTGAGCGCCTGAGCCGCCGACCTAAAGCGGCGCGACACTGCAACCTCGCGTGCGTTGAAAACGGCGACCGCATCCGACGCAATGGATACTGCAGTTGCGTCGTCCCAAGGGTCGGGAAGGGTCAAAATGATCGGGGCGGCAGCTGAAAGATGCGGAAATTTAGTCATCCACGCCGAGATGTCCTGCCTTACTATCCGCTCGATGCCTGAGACTGCCGGTTCAGCGTAATCCATATTGGTGAAGTCATCGCGCCGGTGGCTGGGACAGCCGCCACACGCGCTTGAGACAATAACGGCTCGGCCGGGCGCGTAACTCTGGTAGAGGCCGTGCAACAGTTCCCCGATCTCGTAGTTGCCGCTGATCAACGAGCTGAGCAGTCGGCCATTATCCTCCGCGGCGACAAACGCGCGGGACCGCTCTGAAGCGATCAGCGAGGAGAAACCTGCCTTGTCAAGGTGGTTGCCGAAGTTCACCTCGATGATACAGCGCGTGTAGTAGGACGCCCAATGATCCTCAGTGCGACGATCAAAGTCAGCGTCAGTCTCTTCAGTGCTCTGCTCTAGGACTTCTGGGGCCATCGCGTCCAGGTCCAACAGACCCGCTCGAGCCATCATGATTAGGGTTCGCATGTTCCAGGCCTGATTGTAGTCGGTCTGGCGGCGAAGTTTGGGTGGCACGGTCGAGATATCGAGCAAGAACCGGCGCCCCACATTGTTCAATTTCTTGGCGTTTCGATACATTGCTTCCCAGCGATCGAACGCGAGTTCGTCACTGATCAGCGATGGCGAGGCGATTCGTTCTGCGACTTCGACGTCCGCCTTGCCGTATATCATCAACGATCCTGCGGGGGCACCGTCACGACCACCTCGACCGACCTCCTGGTAGAACCGATCGACCATTTCGGGCACGGCGGCATGTATCACGGCCCTTACATCGCTCTTGTCGATGCCCACACCGAACGCCGAGGTTGCGACGATGATGTCTATCAGATTTTGAGACCAATCTTCGATGATCTTCAGCCGTTCGGAGTCCGGTGTCTTGCCGTGGAACGTGGCGACGCGGCCGAATCCTTCCGCCTGAAGGCGCCGGCGCCAAGATCCAGCGTCAGCGCGCTTTGTGACGTAGAGGATGAGTGGGCGAGGAGCGTGGCGGACCGCCTCGAGTATTTTCGCTTCTTTGGCGGCGGAGTCGTCCTCTCGGTGTATCCAGTATTGCGGCTCGGGGCGAAGGTGGACGGACGCGACCATCTGCACGAACTCCGCCGGTCCAAACAGCGCGTCGATTGTCCCGATGGCATCCGGCGTGAGGGTGGCGGACATCAAAATCGTCCGGAACGGTTCGTTCCGGCACTCTCGTAGCAGGCCGCGACGAATGCCCGCGATCATCTGGAATGCGGGTCGAAAGCCATCGCCCCACTGACTGAGCAAATGTGCTTCATCAACGATGAAGTAGTCGAGCAGACCGGCCTTTGCAGCGTCGTATAAGGCCGGGAGCAAGGCACCCGTCACGGCTTCCGGCGAACAGTAGAGCACCCCCTGGCGTCCTTGCCGAATAGCCGCTTTGATAAGATTCTTCCTCTCGACAGAGAGGCCCGCATGCCAGGCGAGGTGGAGCTCCCCTGCGCCGGTACGAGCCCTTGCTGCCAGCCTTTCTGACATCTGCCGAGCTTGATCTAGGGCGAGCGCTGTCGTCGGCACGACGCAGAGCGTCAGACCGCCCTCGAGGCCTCTTACCAAGACCGGCGCTTGCGCGACGAGGCTTTTCCCTGAACCGGTGGGCAGGCAGACGATGAGAGTGTCGCCGGGGCGCATCAAAAATACGCTTCGCACTGCCTCGCGTTGGCCCGGCGAAACGTAGGAAGCAAAACCGCTGGGCTCCGCCAGGAAGGGGTCTATTGGGGTGGTCCAATCCTTGCGCACGATCGCTTGCCGAAAGACATCCTCGAACACGGGGACGTCTGATCTCGACAGCCAGGTCGGCGCCCATGGCAGAGCTTCGATCAGCAGGTCGCGATCTGTCTGGCTATGGGCACTGACCCCGAACCGGGCCCATTCCGATTCGCTGGGCCAAGGATTCGTCAGTGGCACTCTAAATTGCGCATTCGCGCCGGCCTGCAGCGACTCCCGCCGCAAGATGTGCTTGAGGATCGGAACAAGGTCAGCAATCGGCAACGAGCCACAGCTAACGCTCGCTGCCAGAAGGATGTGCCGCGCCCTTTCGAAGAGGCCGTCTCGCGCGCTCGCTGGAATAGGGACAGCAGGCCAGCCTGCGAGGACTTCGTAGAGGTGTTCGAAATCAAGAACTGGCCCAGTCATGCACGTGCCAACGCTGCAGCGACCGCCAAGTTCTTGCCGATGAACGATGCGGTGACCGCGTCGAGCGAGACCCGTGGCGACCGGATCCCGACGATCAATTGCTCAGACAAGCCTCGCTCAAGTTCGAGATCACGCAGGTCACCGACTTCCGAAAGATGCGCGCGAGCTTGCAGCAGACCGAGGCGCGCTGCATCGGCCATTTCAGCGCGCCGGGCCGCCTGATCTAACCCCTCGTTCAAGAGTGGAAGGGCCCTCAGGCATTCCTCCGCTCGCACTCGGGCTCGACGACAAACTTCCGGCCATTCCTCTATATGGGGAAGCCCCATTTCCCTTAGGATGCGCCAACGCCTGGGATTCAAGTTGAAGTCCCGCCCGCCTTGGTCGCCGGCCTCGACCGCATAAGGTTTTGACAAAGCGGCGATCAATGCCGCATCGCTCACTTCTAGCAAATCGGCGTCAAGCCAGACGGTATGGAAGAAGGGTGCCAAGGCCATGTCGCCCCTGCGGCCGACGGATGAGAGCGCCGACGACGTGAGATGACCAGCCAGGTCTAGCACCTCCACTGCAGGCCTAACATCCGTTTCGACGACGAAGTCAAATCGAAAAAAGAGAGGGCCGGCCCCATCCGGGGTTCCTAACGCGTGCCGCCACATCCCTGTTGAACGACCTCGTTCGTCCCGCTGAGTGATATCGGTGAGACCCGTGAGGAGCGGATCACCATACCTCAGGACCCGAGCGCGAGCGGAACGCCCCTGCCGCGAAAGAGCCGAAAGGCGTCGATAGGTATACGGGGTGGTCCAAACATCGCCACCGACGACCCTCAGCTCAGTGTCGATCGCCGGTCGGCACCGTTGCACGAACGCTTCGAGCGGAATGAGCGTGTGGCGATCGCCCGTCAAATACCGGTATCGGAAAACGCCTCCAGGCGCTGATGAAGCTCCCCTCTCGTCCCGCGCATAAGTATCCTGTCCACGGTCAAACTGCAGCGTTGTTTGCACCCACCCGCTAATGTCAGCTTCGATTTGACGCCATTGATCGTCGAGGTCCGAGAGTGCGTCGAGAGTTTCGGCCCGCGGGGCACCAAGCGCGTCCAATGCGTCCTGTTCGTCGATGCTCTGGATCTCACGCTCGATACGTCCGTCGTCACCGCCGTCTCGTCGGAGAAGTTCCTCGACTCCCTCTATGCCCTCCGCGAGCAACAGCTTGGGCAGGTCTTTGACCACTTCCTCAGTCAGATACTGAAGGCTCGCGATCGATCGATCGAAGACCTTGAGCCCGTCATCCAGATAGCGTGTCCAAGCGACCTCGAGAGGATCACTGTCGCAGCAAAGCGCGAGTGATTTGACGGCGCGACCGGATCCATAGCGGTCTACTCGCCCCAGACGTTGCTCGACGCGGTTGGGATTCAAGGGCAGATCGAAATGGACGACGACCTTTTCGCCGCCCTGGAGGTTGAGCCCTTCCTCGGCGCGATAGTCGCAGACGAGTACCGGTCGGCTCGGGTCGTCGCAAAACGCCCGCCAAGCCTCGCCCTTGGGATCGTGTCGATCTACAACGACCCCAAGGCTCGTAGAAAGGCTAGCCGCCAGCGCGTCAGCGGTCTCCGGATCAGAACAGAAAACGATAAACTGCACCTTCGGCAATGATCGCGCGTCAATCGCCCGCGCAAGCGCCTCAAATCTGTCAGCTGACCGTAGGGAATCCGTCAGCGCGGTCGCGGCTCGCTGATGTATCTCGGAGGCTCCCAGGTCTGACGGCGACCATCGTTGGCGGACGCCATCGCTGGCGGACAACTTATATCCCAATCTTTGTTCAGCGAGGTCGAGCGCTGCCGTGAGGCGAACTGACCCTGGATCGCTGAGATTTTGTTCCGACATCTCTGCAAGACGCCAGTCTTCGGCGAGATCGGCCGCCCGCGATGTGGCGACAGAGGTGTAGTGGACCTCCTCCAGGCCCGCCCGATCGGGCGTCACACCGCTGACGCTCCGCCGTCGATGACGCAGGATCCGTCGATGCAGTCGATAGACCTCGCTCAGGTGGTCTCGAACCTTGGCGATAGCTTCGACGAGTTTGGGGTCGTCCTCAGCGGGCATTTTCGTGAGAAGCTCCCGCAACCGACCGGTCTCCTGCCCTAGACGCAGGTCGTCCGGGAACAATTCCGAGAGCTGGTCCAAAGTATAGTCGAGGTAGAGGGCGTTCTCAGGAGTGAGGGTGGCGACCATCTCGGCCAAGGCCTTCCGGCTTTCAATGCGGCGCCGGAACGCTTCCTCGCTATCGAGCGGATAGCCCTGGGGGTCCAACAGATGCAGCATGCGGAGAAAGCCACGTTCGTTGTGCAGGGCAGGCGTCGCGGAGAGGAGCAGGACGCGTTCGATTCGCGGGGCCGCTTTCACTAGAAGGTCGTAGACCGACACCGATTCCTTAGCTCCGTCAGCAGCGACGTGATGCGCTTCATCAATTACCAGCATCGTCGCTTTCGCGACGTGCGAGGCGATGCGTTCACGGCCAGAGAACGGCTTCACAAAGATCGCCTTATCAAGCAGATCCCCGAGGAAAAACTTCGCCGACAGCTCCATCCGCCATTGGGAGACCAACGCGTCCGGTACAATCACAACGATGTAAGCCGTCTCGCGATCGTCGAGAATGCATTGGCGGATCAATACGCCCGCTTCAATCGTCTTACCCAGCCCAACCTCGTCCGCGAGTAGGTACCGCTGGACCGGATCCTGCAATACCTTCCGCACCACCTCGATTTGATGAGCCTCCAGATCGATTGCCGATGAAGGGAGCGCGGACATACCTAGCGCGGCCGAACGCTGTTGCAAGAGCGTGCGCACGAAAGGGCCCCGTCCATCAGCGAAGCGCGGCGTCTCGCTGATTCCAGCACCCAAAAATGACGTTGGATCCTTGATCGAGCGATCCCAGCGGACAAAGACCTTAGAGATCGGTAGGTAGAGCGTCTTGCCGTTCGGGAATCTGACCAACTGGCTGTCGCCGTGGTCATCAAGAACCCGGCCTACTTCCCAAGAGCCGACAGTAGCGTCGGCGGCATAAACTCGAGTTTGAGCGGCTATCGAGACGGAGCGGAGTTCCGACGACGAGCACTGCCTAAGTACGGGCTCCAACATCGGCGCATCAAAATATTCAACCGTGCATGTCGGTCCGTCCTGCGACAGCAGCTTGCCGATCCCCCAACCGGCTAATTCACCAGAGATCGCTTTTACGAACACGCAAGATCGCTCGCCGGTGCGCGTAGGGTGATCGAGCCTGCTCGCCTTGCGAAATCAACCCGCTTTAGAATCATTGTGGTCCACCCCCTAAGTGGACTAAATCATTCACGGTCCAGCTAAGCAACTTTCATTATCGCCCTCCAACGTTACTTGGAGGCGTTATGGCGTTCGGAACATCCTGTCGAACGTCGACGCTTGGCCGCAGGCGGCCATAGACGCGTTGTCCAGACGCGTTGATCAACGCTCTCGACTAAGGCGTCAATATGCCAAGCCGGCGATCCCGCGACCTAATCCAGACCAATACCGGTAGTGCCGCAGCGACCATCCATAACTTACCAAGGATCTGCCCTGGGAGAAGATCGAGACTTCCGAACGCGAGGGTGAGAAACACGATGCTGTCGATGATCAGGCCCACAACACTGCTGGCAGTCGCTGCTAGCACCAAGCCGCGACGCTGAAGCGGCGTGTACACTAGAAGATCCGCCGTTTCCGACAGGGCGAAGGCGACCGTTGAGGCGATGACCAATGCAGGAGGCGCAAAGAAGGCCGAAAGAACCGCACCCACAGCAATGGCGGCAAAGGACCAGATGAGGCCGAGCCGTCGCTGGACAAGATCGCGGAGAACCAATGCTGCGCCGATCGCGAGAACGCCGCTGGGTGCGACAATGCCCGGCGCGACCGGGATGAGGCACGGTCCATCTGGTACACAGACAGTGCCCACATTTCCGATGAGCCAGTTGGCAAGTGGGATTGTGCAGGCGAAGGCGACGAGGAATACCGCGCCTTCGATCCTGCGTCTGGTATCCAGATCAGACATCGGCTGTCTCCTGAACCACTGAGCGGAACTTTTGATATCCTCCGGCGCGCAGTTCACAAGCCGGGCACCCGCCACAGCCACGACCCCATTCGTGGGTATGCTCGATGTCGCCGTTGTAGCAGGTCAACGTGCGGTCCCGGATTAGATCTAACAGGGGAATCCCCCCTAGACGCTCCGCAAGGGACCAAGTCTGCGCCTTGTCGACCCACATCAGTGGCGTCTCTAGAACGAAGCGGCTCTGCATGCCGAGATTGAGGGCAACTTGAAGCGCCTTGATCGTGTCGTCTCGACAGTCCGGATATCCTGAGAAATCGGTTTCGCAGACGCCTGTCACCACACGCTTCAGACCTCGGCGGTAGGCCACTGCGGCGGCGAAGGTGAGGAAAACGATATTACGACCGGGCACGAAAGTGTTCGGTAGACCGGAAGACGTTGTGGCAATTTCAACTTCCCGCGTCAGCGCAGTGTCGCTGATTTCGCCCAGTACCGACAGGTCGAGCACACGATCCTCACCGAGCTTTGCGGCCCAGGCCGGAAAGGCTGTCGTCAAGCCAGCACGGAACTCGATGCGCGCATCGAGTTCTACGCGATGCCGCTGACCGTAGTCGAAGCCGATCGTCTCTACTCGCTCAAACCGATCGAGAGCCCACGCCAAACATGTAGCGGAATCTTGACCGCCGGAAAAAAGTACGAGCGCGGTTGCATCTGACATTATTGAGTGTCCGTGCCGTAAAAACTACAAACTCCCGTGTCGCTATCGCGTCTTACGGTCACTCGCCATAAGTTCGGACAGATCGGCGCGACTTTGCGCCAGATCCACGACGAAAGGTTTTCCATTGTCGCGGGTCCAAGGTCATTAATCTCGTCCAGAAAGCGGTGGTCGAGACCATCGCGAGCCTCTTCGAGGGCCTGATCGAGCAGTCCTAGATCGATGACCATGCCACTCTCCGGATCAGGACGGCCGCGAACGACTACTTCTGCGCGGTAGGAATGGCCATGAATCCTGCGGCTCGGCTCGACTTCAACCTGACGTTGGAGCGTGTGCGCCGCGTCGAAGCGAAACTCCTTGCTCAGTTCGTACATTATCGGATCCCCATGAATTTGTGAGTTTGGAGAGATAGGTGCCAGTGCGGATGCTGCAGGCAATAGGCTATCGCCGCCGCGGTATTTGTTTCGACCATAGGACCATCGAGAGGCTGCAGAAGGAAATGGTCAAATGCGAGATTCTCAAAGATAGCAGGATCCAGGCCGACTTGCGGAAACACCAGTTTCAGTTCATTTCCCGTTGTTTGCGCCAAGGTTGTCGCACCCTTGGGGCTAACGGTTATCCAATCAATCTTATTTGGTGCCGCGAGCGTTCCATTGGTCTCTAAGGCAATTTCGAACCCGCGACCGTGGAGTGCCGACACAACCTCATCCCCAACCTGTAGAAGCGGTTCGCCGCCCGTGAGAACGACAAATCGCTCGGACGTCCCGGCGCCCCACATGTTCTCGATGGCGACTGCCAAACAAGACGCATCGTTGAACCGCCTACCACCAATGCCGTTGACGCCGACAAAATCGGTGTCACAAAAATTGCAGACAGCCTTTGCTCGGTCGCGCTCCCGGCCACTCCATAGATTACAACCCGCAAACCGGCAGAAAACGGCCGGCCGCCCGGTGTGACGACCTTCGCCCTGCAGCGAATAGAACATTTCTTTTACTGCGTAACTCATGGCTTTCAGGCTGCCTTTGCGGATTCGGCCAGGCGTCGCTTGAGGACTTGGACGAGGTAAAGTGATAATTGGCGGACATCAGACGGAACGTTCTGAAGCCCGTTCCAACGTCGGCGCTCGGCGCCGAACTCCCACTCGCCCTCGCTCCAAGCAGTCTTTCCGTTTAGCAGCCGCAAGCCACTCGCGAATTCGTCGCGTGTGGCAGCACCGGTGACGCTGTTGAGAAAGTCCATGACATATCCAAGCGCGACAATGCCCGTGCCATGGATCAACCGAGAGGTCTTGGGTGTCTTGTCGGCCCAATCGTCTGCAAAGACGTGTTGCACAGCATGATAGAACTCGCTCATCATCGTGACGCCTTGATCTAGCAGAAGCTCATCCTCGCCGGCATAAAGGCGCAGGGCTCCATCACTTAGAGAATTCATGATTACGCGCTGCAGAACCGTGTCTCGGATGACTCCCTTTGGATTGGTTTGCTGCTTGATCAAACCTCTCAGCGACGACCCCTTGCGATAATTGAGCGCCTCAGTAGCAAGTGCCGCTTGTGATCGACTCGACATGCGGTGCGGCAGGTCTCCCACTTTGGGGAGGAGTTCGTAAACCAGGGCCTTTGGTAGCGGGCGGGTGTTGTTCACTAGGATGAACTGCTTTTGCAACTCCTCCTCGGTCTCACAGATAAAGCCCGACACGAGCACTTCAAAATCACGGCTTCGAAGTTCAGACAGGGCTGTAAAGCGCTGTTGCCCATCAACGATCCAACCGGGTGGGCCGTCGGATGTGTCGATCACCAGTTGGCAGAGTCGGCTTTCTGGACTCGCTGCCGGCTCGAGCCGAGCATGACCCATGAAAGCTACGACGATAGCGTTGGGCAAGATCGCGTTCGGCTTTTCGAGATAGTCACGGATTTCGCGAATGTGCCCCGCGATCTGCGGTCGCTGAAAACCTTGGAGGGCGCCGCCATCATCGCGACCCGCCCGCTCGATTCGAGCAATGCGTGCAACCTGCGCAGCATTCGCAATGAAGGTGAAGACCGTGAGTTTCTCGCTCTGAACCGGCGCCAGTGCATCAAACCGAAGAAAATGTTCCTTGTTCATAGGCTCTCCCGTCGAAATTCGCTCAAATGGGTGTGAAAGACGTGGAGGTTGTGGATGCCGCGTCGCTTGTTGCGATTTGAGGTGCGGAAGATCACGGCCTCGACGCCGCTCTCCCTACAAACTCGGCAGCTACATCGCTCCCAGGGACGATCGCCAAGGGTGTGGGCGTAGACCTTGCGCTGTCGAGTTGCGGCAATGGCACGACGGCTTGGCGACGCCTCATCGTGCCAGTTAAGGGCGGCCCAATAGTCCATCACGGCATCAAGGCTTTGGTCCAGGGTCGCGCCACCGTCGGCGTAAGCGCGTACGCCGCGAAGCGCGGCGTCTTCAAGACGCCTCGCGTCTTCTTGGTTGAGGCTGCCTTCCAGCGCCTTATGCTTGAGCTTGTTGTTCTGGGTGGCCTGCGGAATACGAATTGCGGTGTAGTACGAGAGGTCGCCGTTGGGCGTCCGCACCCAGTAATTTTTTCGGGCATCCTTGAAGGCGCGCAAGAGCGGTGACGTCGTATCGAAACTGGTTACGCGGTACTGCTCAAGTACGGCCAACTCCTCGATTTTCCCGAAACCGAGAAGATGCAGTCGAACCCGGTCGGGGAGAGCATCACGCAGAGCTTGTAAGACTCGGCGAATCTGATCGATCCTCAACGGCACGGTGCCGCCGATCGCTAAATAGTCGTATCCCATGCTGGCCAGGTTGCGGGCAGCTTGCGCCATACTCTCAGCCGACCAACCCTGTATGACCCCCATCGGCGTGAAGCCTGGGCCTATGCTCTTGGCAGATTTGTAGAACTCAGTAGCGTTCTGCAGCGTGATCTCGTAGCGACGGCGCACATCATCTGGCACGTCGTCCAGGGTTCGCGTCACCCCAAGGTCGTCAAAGTCGAAGATAAGGTGGTCGGGCGAACATCCATGCGTGAAACCGGCATCAGCATAGAATTCCGCGGTGTCGTCGGCCTTGTAGGGCGGTTCCGGCAGGTTCCGATAGGTGAAGGCGCCGCAGTCGCCTATCAACAAGCTTCCCGGAAATCGATCGATCGGATAGCGCAGAAAGCGTCGAGCGCCCTCGCGACGAAAGCGCATCAACTGGGCTTCTGAATATTTTCCTGGCTGGCGAGCATCGCCGACGATGCCGCGGGAAACCAGGATACCGTCATACGGTGCTTGTTCTAGGAACTCGTGTGGGTACTGGTCATCGCGGTGAACCGATCGACCCGTGCCGTTGCGATCAGCAACAAAGTCGTACTCTGGATCGATCGTATCAACGCTGTCAGCGAAAACGAATTGCATTACGCGACCTTTGCAAAGGCATGCATGTGGTCAAGGCGCGCTAGATGCCCAGACAACAATTTAATGTCGCGCCCGACGTTCTGAATCTCGTTCCAGTCGCGCTGCAACTCCGCCCATCTGCCGCTCGTCCAGCGACAGTATGGAGCGATGCGCGCCAACGACGCGGTCGCATGGAGCAGCAGGTCGGTACCAGGAGCCGCACGAGACATCATGCGGTCCATCAATAGGCTCATCGCTTCGATGCCGGCTGAATGCATAAGCCGGCTTTCGGTCGGTGGACGACCCCACGCCTCAGGAAAGACGCGGCGCACAGCAGTCCAGTAAGCGACAAGTGTGCGGTACATTGCATCGACATCGGCGGGATATTCGAGTGTCGCCTTGTACGGAGCGAGAGCGCCAAGAGCGCTGTTGATGCTATTACGAATTGCCTTGATCAATGCTGAGTCCGTGATCACGGCGATCCCAGAATCTTCAGAAAGCCTTTTGATCAGGCCTTGGAAGGGAGAATCGGGAGAAGTCTGAAGGAGATTGACGAGTTCGCTCGGGATCTTCCGAGACGACAAGTCACGCGGAAAGGCGGTGTCCACTTCTGGGAGCAATTCGTTGATTAGCCGAGGATCGAGCGGTTTGGCTTTGTTGACCAAGATGAACTGTTCGCGATGAACGGACAGTTCCTCCGACACAAAGGCGACGACGGGAACCGGAAAGCTCTTGTTCTGAGCTTGCGATAGTGCAATCGAACGCTGCTGGCCGTCGACGATCCAAGCCGCTTTTGGTCCGTCGTTTGGAAGCGGGATTCTGAGTGTTCCGGCCTCGCATGACTTTACGTCGCCGCCCGGCTTTTCGCCCCGCGTCTGGGTAAAACGCGCGCGCGGCGAAAGCGCTAGAATGATCGCGTTTGGGAATAGAACAGGCCCCTGATCAAGGAACTCCGTGATCGCTTGAACGTGGCTCTTAATCCCTTTGCGCTGAAATCCCTGCAAGGAGCCTTCGCTGTCGCGGTGGACGCGGCTGATCTCCGCAAACTTGAGAAGATCGGCACCGGCTACGAAGAATGCATAGACAGCCTTGTCTGCCTGTTCGGTACGAACGGCACGAACAGCCAGCATTGCTTCGGGGGTCCTTCGCGGACGGGTCATGCTGCTTCCCTTAGCTCCATAGCAGTCCGGTAAAGACGACTGAATCGCGATTGCTCGCACGCGACCCCATCTTCATCTCGGAGCGCACGGAGGATTCGTGCAATACCTGATTGTGTGTGAAGCCGTGCCAAAATTAGCTGGAGAATCTCCGCGTCATTGCGGCGCGGCCGCAGCACGCGTTCGGGGGCCCTCACCGAGTTCATAGCCGCCTCCACGGCTGCATAGTCGGTATCCCGGTCATATGAGCCGCCGTTGAAGGTCACCAACCGAGCAAAGTGGAGCAAGGCTCGTTGAGGAAAGTCGGATCGAGTACCCGGTAGGATCGTATCCAACCGCTCATCATACGGCACAAGCGATGGGCGGAGTGCGGCCGGCAAGGCAGATGCAAGGGACGCGCCGAAGATTCGCAATCGCGCTATGGCTTGAGGTTCCAGTTCGCTGAGGCTATTGCCCACCATCTCGGCATAAGGACGGGTCAGTGCTATCAGCACCCGTCCTGAACTTTGGCCTAACACATCGGTCCACTGATCCGAATGCGGACCTGACAGCAGGTTGGAAAACCAAGCGCCGACATCGAATTCATTTGATATCCGGGAGGCGACAGACTCTGCGTATCCGTTGGACACGGTGAGCCCATAGACGGGGACTTGCCGGTCGGCGGCCACCAGGCCCAATCCGGCAGAAATAATGTAGAGTCTGCCCTCAGCGATCTCTGCTGCCTGGGTCGCCAGTCCAAACCCGCGACCAGCATAGAGTGCTCCAGCAAGGAGTTCGGGTCGAAGGGCGCGTAGCTTTTCCATCCAAGCAGTTTGGACGGCATGCTGCGGACCAATTGGCAAAGAAATCGGCGTTGCAGCGAAAGGTGGTCGCTTCTTCTTTCGAAGGGTGCAGGTGGTGATGACCACGGCGTCGGGTGCGCTCCCGACATAGCTAGCCGACGCGATATTCGTTGTCGATTTCATCGATAACTGCGCCTCAAATGCCCTTGGTTGATTTCGCGCAATGGATATTGTTGCTGCATCTAGCGTATCGTGGCATGGCAAGACACAACATACAGACAGTATCACAATTGTGGAAAAACAGCTACAGGAAATTGCACGGTTTTCAATTTGAAGGACGAACAACTGCTGGCCTCAAGACGGGTGGTGTTTGAGGGCTGCAGTTATTGGGGCATTTGTGCGCTACTTCGATGGCGGAAATGTCAGCCAACGATCTGTGCGGTCAGCCGTCTTGGCGCCTCTACCAAATCAAGGGATATTCGATGACGGCCTGTTCCGCGATAAGGGTGAGCGCCGCTCGTAGACATTTTCCCGAGGCAAAGACAGCTTTTGAGGACACGGTGTCGCTTGGCGCTTCTAGGGGGTTCCGCCATCAAAATCGTGACCTTTGCCGCCACCTCTTCAAGGGTGGCGGTAAGGCGGCCCATTTGCGAGGCAGTTGCCGCCAGTTCAGGGCCGTAACGGTAACGAGATACTCCCGTTTTTGGCTTAAAGACTGAAGATGCGTAGCGGTTTTCGTGCGAAGGCGCAGCCCGGCTTCCAGCGCGTGTTCTGTTCGCGCCGACAGGTCATGCTGCCTTTTGCGGATCTGATTGGGATTCTGCCCGCGCTGGAGCAAAAGCGCGGTCAGATAAAGTTCGATCGCATGGATCGCCGACAATCTGAACGGCGCGCGTGTCAACGGCTTGCCGGGTCGGCCTTGTTGAAGGAGCAAGTTTGCCGCCTTGCGGTATTCTTCCGCCAGTTCGTGAGGCTGCTGCGGGGATGCAAGCCGGGCTACTTTCGTTCTTCGATCGTCATTTGCGCCATGTGACGAATCTAAGAGAAGCAATTCGTTGAGCAGAAATCATGGCGCTGTCGTATATCGCTTCCAGCGACGTTCGCTGCAGCCAGGCTGTCGGTCAGAAAGCCGTCGGCCGACTTAGTATAGCGACGGCTCGTTGAGATGCGTTAATCGGACCGGACCGCACTGGATCGAGTCGGTCAGCCTCTGCGAGTGCCCAACATTGCCATGCTTCCAGTGCGAGGCATCGATATCAGCCGAACCTTCATTGATCGCGCGACGGACGCGCTCAAGAAGCGCGCGAATGTCTGCAGCTTGACGTAGTAGTTCGCCACTGGTCCGCAGGTTTTGGAGGCGCTGTTAGTTGAGTTGTGCCAACCGTTCTTGGCGCTGTTTTTCGCTATCCGCTCTTGCTCTGCACGCTCCTCAGCTTCTCGCAGGCTAAGACCGAACTTTTTCTCTCCCGCCACGATGCTGAAGTAGGCGGGACGGACATCGCTGCGCGAAGGCGCTCCGGCAGATCCGTTCAAGGCGGGTCCGTCTGGCAAGTCCCGGCAATCTGCTCGACCGCCTGCTCAAATCCGGCAAGGTCGAAATCCGCTTGTCGCGCCTGAAAGTAATCCGAACCGCCAGGAAAGTGAGCTGCGCTGCTGAGGCCTCTTCTGTCAGGCGGTCTAGGTTTCGCGCTTCGGGCCGAGCAGGAACACTATCAGGGCGGCGACGAACGTGGCAACAGCACTGTAGGCAATGGCGCTGGTAATCCCCGCATTCTCCACCAATAGTCCGCCGAAAATCGCGCCGGCTGCGATTGCCACTTGGAATACTGTGACCAGCAGCACACCGGCGCTTTGGGCCTGCTCGGGAACAGCCCTCCGTACCATCCACGTCTGCAATCCCACTGGCACCGCGCCGAAGGCAAACCCC
The DNA here is from genome assembly GCF_000502935.1 of Mesorhizobium sp. LNHC221B00. Classification (NCBI taxonomy): domain Bacteria; kingdom Pseudomonadati; phylum Pseudomonadota; class Alphaproteobacteria; order Hyphomicrobiales; family Phyllobacteriaceae; genus Mesorhizobium; species Mesorhizobium sp. LNHC221B00. The sequence goes on from NZ_AYWR01000011.1 coordinate 104,034, forward strand.
CACGCGGCAACAGCAATCGCCGAGGCCAAGGCCGATGCCCCAGCCGTCAGCAGCGAAACAGCGGCTATCGCTATGAGCAGCGGTGCAAGGGCCGCGACTGCCTTGAGATTGTACTCGGCCAGAAGCCCGCCGGCCAAATTGCCGAAGAATCCACCGATGCCAAAAGCCAGCAACACAAGCGAGATCGTCTCGACATCCAGCGCGGGAATCTTCTCGAGGAAGGCGCGGATATAGGTGATTCCGGCGAAGTGGCCGGAAGCGACCAGCAGGACGACCAAAAGCGCAATTTTGACCATCGGAATCTTGGCTACATCCAGCAGGTTGCGGAAGCTAGCCACTCCAATCGGAGGCAGTCTCGGAATGGTTAGGAGCTGCACGAGCAGTGTAGCGACGCCGCCGGCTGCGGCGAGCATGAAGGCGCTTCGCCATCCCCAGACATCGCCGACATAAGCGCCGATTGGAGCTGCGCAGACGGTAGCCACGGAAACGCCGGTGAGGATGATCGACATGGCGCGCGGAAGGAGGTGGCTTGGAACGAGCCGCATCGCCAGTGCTGCCGACATCGACCAGAAGCCTCCGAGCGCTATGCCGAGCACGACGCGTGCAGTCAGGAGAACCGCCAGCGACCACGCGCCGGCCGCCAGAACGTCCGACAGGATCAGCAGCAGCGTCATGGTCCACATGACGGTCCTGCGGTCCAGGCGCTTTGTGATGATGGCCACCGTCGGCGCCGAGATCGCCCCGACGATAGCTGTCGCCGTCATCGCCTGTCCAGCCGCTCCCTCNCCCTCGCTGATACCGAGATCATGCGCGAGGGGCGTGAGCAGGCTGACAGGCAGAAACTCTGCCGTGACCAGCCCGAAGGTGCCCAAGGAAAGCGAAATGACGGCACCCCATGCCGGACCAGACGGTGGGACCGGCTTTTCTGGGTCGTGCAGAACAGCGTCCATGACGCCTGCTGCGGATCGGGTCATGAACGAAGTCTCCACTTTGATGCAATGCAACACGATTTTGGCTGCCTTGACCCAAATCTAAAAACACAAGCGCATTTCCCGGCGGCGTTGAACGGAGGAGGGGATGTTCATTGCTTCGCGATATTTTGTGACGGTGCGGCGCGCAACATCGATGCCGGTTTCCTTCAGCCGGACAGCGATGTCCTCATCGGAAAGCACGTCGCCGGGAGATTCTGCGGCAATGATCGCTTTGATCCGATGCCGGACAGCTTCGGCGGAGTGCGCATCGCCGCCTTGGCAGGACGCGATCGCGACGGTGAAAAAATACTTCAGTTCAAAAACTCCGCGCGGGGTAAGCATGTACTTGTTCGAGGTCACCCGGCTTACCGTCGACTCGTGCACGCCGATCGCGTCAGCGACGGTTCTAAGATTGAGAGGCCGCAGGTGGGCGACGCCGTGTTCCAAAAAGGCATCCTGCTGACGCACGATTTCAGCCGCAACCTTAACAATCGTCTTGGCGCGCTGATCGAGGCTGCGGATTAGCCAGTTCGCGTTTTGCAAGCATTCGTCGAGAAATGCTTGATCTTTCGAATTTTGGGCAGTTTGACGCGTGACTTCGGCATAATAGGTTTGGTTGATCAGCAGCTTTGGCAGCGTGGCGGGATCAAGTTCGATCTGCCACCCGCCTTGCGGCGAGGGCGTGACCCAGACGTCGGGTATGATTGATTCAGACGCACCGGATTGGAATCTGTTCCCAGGCTTGGGATCGAGCGCCCGAATCTCATGCATCATGTCGAGAAGGTCTTCTTCATCGACGCCGCAATGCTGCTTCAGTGCCTCAAAATCCCGTCGCGCAAGCTTTTCAAGATGGGCAACCAAAGCTGCCATTGCCGGGTCGAGCCGATTTCGCTGGCGCAACTGAATCTCGAGGCATTCTCTGAGACTTCGCGCAAAAACTCCCGGTGGATCAAATTGCTGCAAGGTTCCGAGAACCCGTTCCACAACAGCCTCATGGACATTCAGGCTCTCGGCCAGCTCCAAAAGGTTTGCCCGAAGATAGCCAGTGTCTTCCAGATCGGCGGCAAGCTGGCCAGCGATCAGCCGCTCCTGTGGTGTGAACGCAGTGAGGGCGATCTGACGAGCGACATGGTCGTGCAATGTTTCGGCGAGGGTGGCATACTCGTCGAGGGAAGGGCCATTGCCGGGCGGGTTGTTGGTCGTGTTGCGAAGTGATTTCCATTGCCCGAGCCGTTCAGGCGAACCTGCCCCGGTCGGTCCTTCAACGGCGTTTGCCCCAGGGCCGACAGGCTGATCCGCTCCCGAAATCGAAACGTCGTCAAAAGGCCCGCCATCGCTTGATGCAGATTCCAAGAGCGGGTTCTTCTCAATTTCCCGCTCCACGAACTGATGCAGTTCAGTATGCGCCAGTTGCAGCAAGCGAATCGACTCAATGAGTTGAGGCGATGCCACCATGGATTGCTTCTGGCGTTGAAGCAGGCTTGCTGAGGATTGCATGGTGAGCGCGATAATCCTGTCGAGGAGCCTCTTGGGGCCGGCACTGGCACCAGTGAGACGTTTTCTAGGTCAAGCGGCGGCTTTCAGCGTTTCGAGAACGTTTTGCGGGGATGAGACGCCATAGGGGTCGGCCTCGCAGTTGTCGGAGAAACCTTCCTCCTCGAACCAGTGCTCCACCACGCCATTGTTGATCAGGGCGGCGTAGCGCCAAGAGCGCATCCCGAAGCCGAGATTGTCCTTGGCGACCAGCATGCCCATTTTGCGTGTGAACTCGCCTGAGCCATCGGGGATGAGCTCGACCTGCTTCAGGCCCAAGGACTTCCCCCACGCATTCATGACGAAGGCGTCGTTGACAGAGAGGCAGTAAATCGCGTCAATTCCCTCCTTCTCAAACTCATCATAGAGCTCTTCGAACTGGGGCAATTGGTAGGTCGAGCAGGTTGGTGTGAAGGCGCCAGGCAGCGAGAACAGGATGACCCGCTTGCCGGCAAAGTAGTCGTCAGATGTCTTTTCTTCCCAGCGATATGGATTTGGCCCCTGGACTGACTTATCGTGAACGCGCGTGAGAAAGGTGACGAAGGGAACTTTCTTTTCAACTGTCATCAAGTTGCTCCTAAAGAAGAAAACTGCCGTTGAATTCTGGCATAGGCTGGCGCAATTCCGAGCAAAGGCTCGTATGCTCGGGCACGGAATGAGGGCCTCGGCGCCTCGCAACTTCCTTTTCCATCCCGACGTATGGGAACGTCTTGGCGGCTGGTCTTGGCCACGCGAACGCAATCGATCTGAGCGAGCTGGAGACCGTCGTGCCGCTTGCTTTCCACGGCTATGGCGCCGGAAGCGGGATCGGTCACCCGCGATCGTGCCCGGGGAAAAGGGATAGCGGCCGGAAGTAGCCAATATCGCAAGCATGTGGCGACCTGAAATGTCACTTCACGCAGACTCGGGTCACTGGACTGGTTCAGCGTGTTGTCGATATGTGGCAGTGACCCGCCGGCCTTGGCTTGGGTGACCCTTTGACGGGGTCCTTGGGCACTCCCATGCTGAACAGAACCGGTAAACGGCATTTGCGCGAGCGGCCCGTGTTGGCGTGCCGGCATCGGACCAGCCATGCGCAAAGCGGCCACCGAGAACGGCCTTCCGGAGGAGACGATGTCCCGATGTTCAGCGGGAACGGGCACCGTCTCCTCAGGCCACTGTCTAGAGCTTCGCGCGTCGGGCATGGTGCAAGTCGCTTTCATCGTAATTTGATGGTGCTCTAACCAGGAGCAGCAAGCGGCGTGCCATTTCAAATAGAGGTGCTGTTGCACCGCCCCCTTCTTCTCGGAGGCCGTGTCTTAGAAGACCGGGAGCGCGCTATGCCGCCTCGTCACATAGCCAACAACGATGCTGTATGGTGCGGATATTCGGCGCTTCAGCCCCGGCTGGGCAAAGAAGAACCGGAAGCCGAGCCGATGCACTACCTGAGGCTGGCGGGCACTCCAGTCGTAGCGTGTGCCGCTAGCGTTCATGGGTGCGCAGCACGGCTATCGCGAACACGCGCCTCTCGCAGCAACATGAGCGCGCGCTCTTGGGCAAGCGCCTTGGCGCCGTGAGGATCGAATTTCCCAATCGTGTCTGTTTGCCGCCCTCTTATGTTCGAAACTGGACCAGAATGTCGCAGGCCCGACCTAAAGGTCGCCCGAGGCGTTCTGTCCGACACTGTTCCGTCGCCTTTGTTGGCCCGCGACACCGGCTTATTTCGCCTAGTTCTTCTCTGGCCTCAGGCTAAGCCGCTGAGAAGCTGCCACGATTTTTTCTGCTGCGGCCAAATTGGCACGAGATTTGAAGCACCTTCGTTGCGGGCCGGGAGCCGCCGACCGACTTTCATTTCGTGGATGACACGAATGGAACGAAGAAAGAAAAGCAAAATGTCAAATCCGCGTCGGATAGCGTCTATGGGCAGGGGGGCCTCGGCGAAAGCCCTTACCCAACAGCTCGCCGCCCTTGTCGACGCTTGCGCAGGAAATCTTGGCCGGCGGCGAGTCAAAGGCCCACCACACGGACTTTATCCTGACCTCGAAGGTACAGGATAATGTTCTGCATATCGCCGCGCGATGTGCCTAGACAGTTACGCGTTAGCCGATCTTGATAATCGGTCTGCCTCCGGACGACGTCGTCTACATGCCGTCTTTTCGCTGCCGCAGCGTCCGCCGGTCACCTTCCGCCCTTCCATCGCTACCGAGTGAAGTGCCATCATGCCCGAACAACCTTTGCCGACGCTGCCGATGTGGCGCGTCGATCACATTGAGCCCTCGACCGAGATGTTGGCGCTGCGGGCCAACGGCCCGATCCACCGCGTGCGCTTCCCGTCCGGGCACGAAGGCTGGTGGGTCACAGGCTATGAAGAGGCCAAGGCGGTGTTGTCCGACGCGGCGTTCCGGCCCGCGGGAATGCCGCCGGCCGCATTCACCCCGGATTCGGTGATTCTCGGTTCGCCAGGATGGCTGGTCTCGCACGAGGGGGGCGAGCATACGCGGCTACGCACGATCGTGGCGCCGGCCTTCAGCAACGGCAGGGTGAAGCAGCTCGCGCAGCAGGTCGAGGCGATCGCCGCGCAGTTGTTTGAGACGCTGGCGGCCCAGCCCCAGCCCGCCGATCTGCGGCGCCACCTCTCCTTTCCGCTTCCAGCCATGGTCATTGGCGCGCTGATGGGCGTGCTCTACGAGGACCACGCCTTTTTCGCCGGGCTGTCCGACGAGGTGATGACGCACCAGCATGAAAGCGGCCCGCGAAGCGCGTCGCGCTTGGCCTGGGAAGAACTCCGCGCCTACATTCGCGGCAAGATGCGGGACAAGCGCCAGGATCCGGGCGACAACGTGCTGACGGATCTGCTCGCGGCGGTCGACCAGGGCAAGGCGACCGAGGAAGAGGCGATCGGCCTGGCGGCGGGCATGCTGGTGGCGGGGCACGAGAGCACCGTCGCGCAGATCGAATTCGGCCTGCTGGCCATGTTCCGCCATCCGCAACAGCGCGAACGCCTAATCGGCGATCCATCCCTGGTGGATAAGGCGGTAGAGGAAATCCTGCGCATGTACCCGCCGGGCGCCGGCTGGGACGGCATCATGCGCTATCCGAGGACCGACGTGACCATCGCGGGCGTGCATGTTCCCGCGGAGAGCAAGGTGCTGGTCGGCCTGCCGGCGACGTCGTTCGATCCGCGCCATTTCGACGACCCGGAAACCTTCGACATCGGACGTGACGAAAACCCGCACCTGGCGTTCTCCTACGGGCCGCACAACTGCGTCGGCTTGGCGCTGGCCAGGCTGGAACTCAAGGCGGTGTTCGGTTCGATCTTCCAGCGCTTTCCCGCGCTGCGCCTGGCCGTGGCGCCCGAAGAACTGAAGTTGCGCAAGGAGATCATCACTGGTGGGTTCGAGGAGTTACCGGTGCTCTGGTGATGCTCGGATGCCACCAGGAATCGCGATGTTCTCGAGTTGCCGGCGCGCCTGCCGCGCGCCGATCAGATCAGCCAGCCAAGAGGTGACCAAGATGGACGCGCAAGAAACCATGGCATCATGCCGGGACGCCTTCGCCGAACTGGCGTCGCCAGCCTGCATTCAGGATCCGTACCCATTCATGCGGTGGTTGCGCGAGCACGATCCGGTGCATCGCGCGGCGTCGGGCCTCTTTCTGTTGAGCCGCCACGTCGACATCTACTGGGCGCTCAAGGCAACGGGCGATGCTTTTCGGGGGCCGGCACCAGGCGAACTGGCGCGCTATTTCCCGCGGGCGGCGACCAGCCTGTCGCTAAGTTTGCTGGCGTCCACTTTAGCGATGAAGGAACCTCCAACGCATACGCGTCTGCGCCGGCTGATCTCGCGCGATTTCACCATCGGCCAGATCGACAAGCTGAGGCCGACCATCGCTCGCATTGTCGCAGCGCGCCTGGACGGCATGGCGCCCGCGCTGGAGCGCGGGGAGGCGGTGGACCTGCATCGGGAATTCGCGCTGGCATTGCCCATGCTGGTTTTCGGCGAACTGTTCGGCATGCCCCCGGACGACATTCTCGCGCTCGTCACCGGCATCAGCGCCATTCTGGAAGGCCTGAGCCCGCACGCCAGCGATCCGCAGCTCGCCGCGGGGGACGCGGCCAGCGCCAGGGTGCAGACCTACTTCGGCGACCTCATACAGCGCAAGCGCACCGATTCCCGCCACGACATCGTGTCAATGCTGGTCGGCGCACACGACAACGATGCCGAGACGCTGTCGGATGCGGAATTGATCAGCATGCTTTGGGGCATGCTGCTGGGCGGCTTCGCCACCACTGCCGCGGCCATCGGCAATGCGGTCCTGGCGATGCTGGCGTATCCCGAACAGCGGCACTGGCTGAAGGGAGATGCCGTGGGGGTGAAGGCTTTCGTCGAAGAAGCCCTGCGCTATGACGCGCCCGCCATGTTCAGCTCCATTCCGCGTATCGCCCAGCGCGACATCGAACTGGGCGGCGTGGTGATCCCGAAGAACGCGGACGTGCGCGTGCTGATCGCGGCCGGCAATCGCGACCCGGACGCCTTCGCCGATCCCGATCGCTTCGATCCCGTGCGGTTCTACGGCACCAGTCCTGGCATGTCGATCGACGGGAAGATCATGCTGACCTTCGGCCACGGCATCCACTTCTGCCTTGGTGCGCAACTGGCCCGGGTGCAGTTGGCCGAGAGCGTGCCGCGGATCCATGCGCGCTTCCCCGCGCTGGCATTGGCCGAGCAGCCGACCCGGGAGCCCTCCGCGTTCCTTAGGACATTCCGCGCGCTGCCGGTACGGCTGCATGGGCAGGAGGGCTGAGATGCGCGTCGTAGTCGATCAGGATCTGTGCGGAACGACCGGGCAGTGCGTGCTGACGCTGCCGGGCGCCTTTCGCCAGCGCGAACCGGACGGGGTGGCCGAAGTGTGCATGGCGACGGTCCCGCAGGCGCTGCACGCCGCCGTGCGGCTTGCGGCCAACCAGTGCCCGGTCGCCGCCATTCGTGTCATCGAAAGCGACGCTGGCCATGACGAGCGCGCCAGCGCCGACCCTGCGCCTTCTCCGCTGGAGGCCGAGCGGCATGCTGCGAAAGACCAATGCAATTCAGGAGACACGATGGGACGGTTTGGAGGCAAGGTGGCCGTGGTGACCGGCGCCGGCGCCGGCATCGGCAAGGCATGCGCTCTCGCCATCGCGCGCGGGGGCGGCAGAGTGGTGGTGGCCGACATTGATGGCTCGGCGGCCATCGCCTGCACCGCGCAGATCGCGGCCGAAGCAAGCCACGCGCTGCCCATAGCCATGGATATCGCTGATGAGCAGGCGGTGGCAGCGCTGTTCGAGACGGCGGAGCGGCACTTCGGGGGGGTCGACCTGCTGGTGAACAATGCGAGCGCCATGCATCTGACCCCGCGCGACCGCGCCATCCTCGACCTGGACCTGGCGGTATGGGATCAGACCATGGCGACCAATCTGCGCGGCACGCTGCTCTGCTGCCGGCAGGCCATCCCACGGATGATCGCCCGCGGCGGTGGCGCGATCGTCAACATGTCGTCGTGCCAAGGGCTCAGCGGTGACACGGCGCAGACGTCCTACGCCGCGTCGAAGGCGGCGATGAACATGCTGTCGGCCTCGCTCGCCACCCAGTACGGTCACTCTCAGATCCGCTGCAACGCGGTTGCGCCGGGTCTTATCATGACCGAGCGTCTCCTCGCCAAGCTGGACGAGTGCATGCAACGGCATCTGCGCCGGCACCAGCTCCTGCCGCGCGTCGGCCGTCCCGAGGACGTTGCCGCACTCGTGGCGTTCCTGCTCTCCGACGATGCTGCGTTCATCACCGGCCAGGTCGTGTGCATCGATGGCGGCATGCTGGCGCATGTGCCGACCTATGCCGACGGTGGCAACAGCTGCGCCGCGCGCCCTGCAGGCGATAGCGAATCGGGGGCGGCGGCGCGCTGCTGATGGACATGCTGCTCAACCCACTCAACCGTCGGCACCGGCTGCGATGCGACATCCCGGTCATGCCTGGCGCTTTCCCCCTGGTCGGGCATCTTCCCGCCATTGTCTGCGACCTGCCGCGCCTGCTGCAGCGCGCAGAACGGACGCTGGGCAGCCACTTCTGGCTGGATTTCGGCCCTGCCGGACATCTGATGACCTGCGTGGATCCGGACGCATTCGCACTGCTCAGGCACAAGGACGTGTCCTCGGCGCTGATCGAAGAGATCGCGCCCGAATTGCTTGGCGGGACGTTGGTTGCCCTGGACGGCGGCGCGCACCGACAGGCGCGCGATGCCATCAAGGCAGCGTTCTTGCCCAAGGGGCTGACCCAGGCCGGGATCGGCGACCTGTTCGCGCCCGTCATCCAGGCGCGGGTGCAGGCGTGGCGCGCCCGCGGCGAGGTAACCATCCTGCGCGAAACCGGCGACCTGATGCTGAAGCTCATCTTCAGCCTCATGGGAATCCCCGCGCAGGACCTGCCGGGATGGCATCGCAAGTACCGGCAATTGCTGCAGTTGATCGTCGCGCCACCGGTCGACCTGCCCGGACTGCCTTTGCGGCGCGGCCGCGCCGCCCGCGACTGGATCGACGCGCAGTTGCGCCAGTTCGTCCGCGACGCGCGCGCGCATGCCGCGCGCACCGGGTTGATCAACGACATGGTGAGCGCCTTCGACCGCAGCGACGGTCCGCTCTCCGATGACGTCCTGGTCGCGAATATTCGCTTGCTGCTGCTTGCCGGTCACGACACCACTGCCTCGACGATGGCCTGGATTGTGATCGAGCTGGCGCGGCAGCCTGTGCTGTGGGACGCCCTGGTTGAGGAGGCGCAACGCGTGGGCGCGGTGCCGACCCGGCACGCGGACCTGGCGCAGTGTCCGGTCGCCGAGGCGCTGTTCCGCGAGACACTGCGCCTGCATCCGGCGACCACGCTCCTGCCGCGTCGCGCGCTGCAGGAATTGCAACTCGGTCAGCGGCGCATTCCCGCGGGCACCCATCTATGCATCCCGCTGCTGCATTTCTCGACCTCGGCGCTGCTGCACGACGCGCCTGATCAGTTCCGCCTGGCGCGGTGGCTGCAACGCACGGAGCCGATCCGGCCGGTTGACATGCTGCAGTTCGGTACCGGACCACACGTCTGCATCGGCTACCATCTGGTATGGCTGGAAATGGTGCAGTTCTGCATCGCCTTGGCGCTGACCATGCACAAGGCCGGGGTGCGGCCGCAGTTGCTGAGCGACGTCGCAAAAGGCCGGCGCTATTACCCGACCGCACATCCGTCCATGGCAATCCGCATAGGCTTCTCATGAGCTGGCATCGCATGCCCTGTGTGGCAAGGCAGCGGCGCCGGCGGGGTGCGGCATTGCTGCACTCAGCGCACGCATTGGTGTGACGCCGGCAACACCGTGACGGCTTGCGCTCGCCGTGGCCGTCTCAGCTACAAGGACATCAACAACATGCAGACCGGTTCCACTCCACGCGACCGAATCGGCGTTTCCGCATCCGGCGGATTGGGCGCGCAGGCGCGCGGCGCATCTGGCGGGCTGCTCCCCGAGATCTGGATGCAGGACGGCGCAAAGGCGGTCGAACAGGCTCTGGGGCGTCTGCTCTGCGCCAAAGACGACGGTAAGACAGAGCTGATGGCGGCCATGCGCTACGCCACCTTGCATGGCGGGAAGCGCACCCGCGCCTTGCTCTGTCTGGCTGCCGGCGCACTGGCGGGCACGCCGGCGCACATGCTCGACGACGTCGGCGCCGCCATCGAGATGATGCACGCCTGTACCCTGGTCCACGACGACCTGCCCGCGATGGATGACGACGTGCTTCGCCGCGGCCTTCCGACCGTGCACGTAAAGTTCGGCGAAGCCACTGCGATCCTGGTCGGCGATGCGCTGCAGGCCCACGCCTTCCTGACCCTGGCGAGCCTGGATGCGCCGGGCGACAACCGTATCGCGCTCGTGCGCGAACTGGCGCAGGCGGTGTCCGCCGAGGGTGCCGCAGGCGGGCAGGCCATGGATCTGTCGTTGGTCGGAAAGCACGCCGGGCTGGACAGGATCCTGGCGATGCACGGGATGAAAACCGGAGCGCTAGTGCGCGCGTCGGTTCGCATGGGCGCGCTATACTCCATCGCGGAGGATGCCGCGCACGTTGCGCTGTATGCAGCGCTCGATCGCTACACCGCCTGTTTCGGCCTGGCGTTGCAGGTGGCCGACGACATTCTCGACGCGACGGCGGATACCGCGACTCTTGGCAAGACTCCCGGTAAGGACGCGGCGGCGCAGAAGCCGACCTGCGCGTCGATCATGGGGCTGCAGGCTGCGCGCCAGTTCGCGCTGTACTTGTTGCACGACGCCGGGGAGGCCATCGCCCCTCTGGGGCCGCGTGCGGAAGGGTTGGCGCAGATGCTGCAGCGGGCCAAGGTCTATCTGTCCGCGCCACACGCATGAGCGCGCCCATCCGTAAGGACTCGCCCCTGTGCTGGTGCGATCGGCCGGCGGGCGCTGCATGCTGCACTGTGTCCGTGTCGGCGGCGACGTGCGCGGCGTCTGCACGTTTCTGTTCTCGTTAGCCCTCTGCAGAAGGAACATACCGCGTGAACGCGCTGTCCGAACAGATCCTTTCCGAATTGCGTCATCTGCTGAGCGAGATGAGCGACGGCGGTAGCGTCGGTCCGTCCGTATACGACACGGCGCGAGCTCTGCAGTTCGACGGCAACGTCACCGGTCGGCACGACGCATACGCGTGGCTCATCGCGCAGCAACAGGCCGATGGCGGATGGGGAAGTGCGGACTTCCCGCTGTTTCGCCATGCGCCTACCTGGGCGGCGTTGCTGGCATTGCAGCGTGCCGATCCTCTTCCCGGCGTTGCCGACGCAGCCCAGGCTGCAATCCGGTTCCTCGAGCGCCAGCCCGATCCCTACGCGCATGCCGTGCCGGAAGACGCGCCCATCGGCGCGGAGCTGATCCTGCCGCAGTTGTGCGACGAGGCCGCATCCTTGCTGGGCGGCTTGGCGTTTTCGCGCCACCCGGCGCTGTTGCCGTTGCGGCAAGCACGCCTGGTCAAGCTGGGGGCTGTGGCGACGTTGCCGAGCGGCCATCCGTTGCTGCACTCCTGGGAAGCCTGGGGGACGTGGCCGGCCACCGCATGCCCGGACGACGACGGCAGCATCGGCATCAGTCCGGCGGCCACCGCCGCGTGGCGTGCGCACGCCGTGATACAGAGAAGAACGCCGCAGGTCGGGCGCACCGACGGGTATCTGCAGGCGGCATCGCGGGCGACGCGCACCGGCATCGAAGGTGTCGTTCCCAACGTCTGGCCAATCAATGTGTTCGAGCCATGCTGGTCGCTGTACACCCTGCATCTGGCCGGTCTGTTCGCGCATCCCGCGCTCGCCGAGGCGGTGCAAGTGATCATCGCGCAGCTCGACGCTCGCCTGGGCGTGCGCGGTCTGGGCCCGGCCTTGCACTTCGCGGCCGATGCGGACGACACCGCCGTTGCGTTGTGCGTCCTTCGCCTTGCAGGCCACGACCCGGCGGTCGATGCATTGCGCCATTTCGAAACCGGCGAGCTGTTCGTCACCTTCCCCGGCGAGCGCAATGCCTCGGTGTCGACCAACATCCATGCCCTGCATGCGTTGCGAATGTTGGGAAAGCCCGCCGCCGGCACCAGCGCCTACGTCGAGGCCAATCGCAACCCGCACGGTCTATGGGACAACGAAAAATGGCACGTTTCGTGGCTGTATCCCACCGCGCATGCGATTGCTGCGCTCGCGCAAGGCAAGCCCCAGTGGCGCGACGAGCGCGCGCTGGCGGGGCTGCTGCGGACGCAGCGCGACGACGGCGGCTGGGGCGCCGGTCGCGCGTCCACATTCGAGGAAACCGCCTATGCGCTGTTCGCGTTGCACGTGATAGACGGGACCGAAGAACCGGCAGGGCGCCGGCGCATCGCGCAGGCGGTGGGGCGTGCGCTGAAGTGGATGCTCGCCCGCCACGCAGCCCATGCATCGCCCCAGACGCCGCTGTGGATCGGCAAGGAACTGTATTGCCCCACCCGGGTGGTGCGGGTGGCCGAACTCGCCGGGTTGTGGCTGGCGGTTCGTTGGGGGCGGCACGTCTCGGCCGAGGGAGCAGGAGCGGGGTCATGATCCCGACCGATCGCGCCCTGCAGCACGTGCTGGAGTGGGGGCGTTCCCTGACCGGGTTCGCCGACGAGCATGCTGTGGAAGCAGTCAGGGGCGGCCAGTACATCCTGCAGCGCATCCACCCGAGCCTGCGCGACACCAGCGCCCGCACCGGCCGCGATCCGCTGGACGAAACGCTGATCGTGGCGTTCTATCGCGAACTGGCCCTGCTGTTCTGGCTCGACGATTGCAACGACCTCGACCTGATCGCGCCGGAGCAGCTCGCCGCGGTGGAGCAGGCGCTGGGGCAGGGCGTGCCGTGCGTGCTTCCCGGATTCGAGGGCTGTGCTGTGCTGCGCACTTCGCTCGCCGCGCTCGCCTACGATCCTCGCGACTATGCTCAGCTTCTCTACCATACCCGGTGCTACTGCGCGGCGCTGCGCGCCGGACACGCGCAGGCGGCAGGGGCGGAACGCTGGTCCTACGCCGAGTACCTGCACAACGGCATCGATTCGATCGCCTACACGAACGTGTTCTGTTGCCTGTCGTTGCTGTGGGGGCTGGACATGGCGACCTTGCGCGCGCGTCCGGCGTTTCGCCAGGCCCTGCGGCTCATCTCCGCGATAGGGCGCTTGCAGAACGATCTGCATGGACGCGAAAAGGATAGGTCGGCCGGCGAGGGCGACAACGCGGCGATCCTGCTGCTGCAGCGCTATCCGGCTATGCCTGTGGTGGAGTTCCTCAAGGATGAGCTGGCCGGCCATACGCGCATGCTGCACCGGGTGATGGCGCAAGAACGCTTTCCCCCGCCGTGGGGACCGCTGATCGAGGCCATGGCGGCCATGCACGCTCAGTACTACCAGACCTCAAACAGTCGCTACCGCAGCGACGCTGCAGGCGGAGGCCAGCGTGCGCCGGCCTGAACGCGGGGGAAACGGCGGCGTGCGCGCGCTGCCGTCGGTCCGACCCGACGCAACGCCGTCGCCCGATGCGGCGGAAGAAGCGAGCATCAGCGACACCAACATGAGCCGGCGCAAGGACGACCACCTGGACATCGTGCTGGATCGGCGAACGGCACGGGCCAAGGCCGCCGGCTGGGAGTACATCCGTTTCGAACACTGCGCATTGCCCGAGTTGGACCTGACGCAGGTCGACCTCAGCGCCTCGCTGCTGGGCAAGACCATGCGCGCGCCTCTGCTGATCAGCTCCATGACCGGCGGCATGCCACGCGCCGAGGCCATTAACCGGCATCTGAGCGAGGCAGCGCAAGCCTTGGGGATCGCCATGTGCGTCGGTTCGCAGCGCGTGAGCCTGCAATCCCGCAACTCCCAGGGGCTGACGCGCGCGCTGCGCAGCCTCGCCCCAGACGTTCCCTTGCTGGCCAATATCGGCGCCGCGCAACTGCGCCAGCCCGACGGCCTGGACCTTGCCCGCCGGGCGGTGGATGCACTGGAGGCCGATGGACTCATCGTCCATCTCAATCCGCTGCAGGAAGCAGTACAGCCGGAGGGCGACCGCGACTGGCGCGGCGTCCTGGCGCAGATCGCTCGCGCCGCGCGCAGCGTCGGCGTGCCGATCGTGGCCAAGGAAGTGGGGTCGGGCCTGTCCGCCTCGGTGGCCTGTGCGCTCGTCGAGGCGGGCGTGGCGGTGATCGATGTCGCCGGCGCCGGCGGCACCAGCTGGGCCGCGGTGGAGGGCGAGCGCGCCCGCGATGCCGCCGACCGCGCAGTGGCAATGGCATTCGCGGATTGGGGGATTGCGACCCCGGCCAGCGTGCAGGCGGTACGTCGGGCGCTGCCAGCGGTGAAGCTGATCGCGTCGGGCGGGATCAGCGACGGCGTCGACGTGGCCAAGGCTATCCGCCTGGGCGCGGACATCGCCGGGCAGGCAGCCGGCGTGCTGCGCGCGGCCACCGTATCCACCGAGGCGGTTGTCGCGCATTTCGAGATCGTCATCCGCCAGTTGGCCGTCGCCTGCTTCTGCACCGGCTCGGCTGATCTGGCGGCGTTGCGTCAGGCGCGCTTGTTGCCCTCGGCACATCTGCCCGCCGGTTGATGCCGGCATCGCCCGCACGTGGCGGCGGTGCCTAAACTGGAGAAGCGAAAAGGTGCATTACGACATCGTCATCATCGGTGGAGCCATCGTCGGCTCCTCGGTTGCCTATTATCTGCGCGAGGAAGGGTTTTCGGGCTCGATTGCAGTTGTCGAGCGCGACCCGCAATTTTCCCATGCGGCGACAACGCTGTCCTGCGCCTCCATCCGCCAGCAGTTTTCGATCCCGGAAAACATCCGTCTGTCGCAATTCATGCTGAAACTGTTCCGGCGGCTTGGGGAAGAGTTTGGCGCGGACGCCGATATCGGCTTTCGCGAAGGCGGCTACCTCATCCTTGCCGGCGAAAACGGGCTGCCTATCCTGCGGGCCAACCACGAAGCGCAGATGGCCGAGGGCGCCGACATCCTGCTCGAGGATGCGGAGGCGCTCGTCCGCCGCTTTCCGTGGCTGTCGGTCGAGGGCATTTCCGCCGGCGCCTATGGCCGCAGCGGCGAAGGCTGGTTCGACGCGCATGCGATGCTGATGCTGTTCCGCAAGGCACTGCGGACGAAGAACGTCGACTTTATCACGGCGTCGGTGACGGGTATCGAGCGGCTAGGCGGCCGCGTCACTGGTGTATTTCTGGACAATGGCGAGCGGCTCGAGGCCGGCACCGTCGTCAACGCCGCCGGGCCGAATGCCGGCAAGGTGGCGGCAATGGCCGGGCTGGCGCTGCCGGTGGAGCCGCGCAAGCGCAACGTCTTCGTCTTCGAGGCGCGCGAAAAATATGACGACATGCCGCTGCTGGTCGACCCGAGCGGCATCTATGTCCGGCCGGAGGGCTCGGTCTACATCACCGGCGGCGCCGAGCCGGAAGAGGGCGAAGGACCGGCCGACCCCGCCGACTTCGACCCCGACTGGCCGCTGTTCGAAGAGGTGATCTGGCCGGTGCTGGCGACCCGCATTCCGGCCTTCGAGGCGATCAAGCCGACGCGCCTGGGTCGGCCATTACGACTACAATACGCTCGACCAGAACGCGGTGATCGGCCCGCACCCGGAGGTCGGCAATTTCCTCTTCGCCAACGGTTTTTCCGGCCACGGCTTGCAGCAGGGGCCGGCGGTCGGCAAGGCGCTAGCCGAACTGATCGTGCATGGCCGCTATCGCAAGGTGGATTGCTCGGCGTTCGGGTACAGCCGTGTCGCTGAGGAGCGGGCTTTCAGGGAATTGAATGTGATTTGAGCAGGAAGGGCGGGTGCGCCGCGACGGCCCTTTTGATGCAGGGACAGAGGGGCGCGAAGGAACGCGACGGGCGGTCGATGGCCCAAAGCTGGCGAAAACAGCCGGCCAGGGCCTGCCGCGAACGGAATGATTTTGTGATGATCGTGGCGCTCGATCCGCCGCATTTCCGGTCGATCAGCGACTTCCGCAAGCGGCATTTGAAGGCGCTCGTGGCGCTGTTCGTGCAGGTTCTGAAGCTGTGTGAGACGGCAGGATTGGTCAAACTCGGCCATGTCGCGCTGGGTGAAGATCAAGGCGAACGCGTCGAAACACAAGGCGATGAGTTATGAGCGCATGAAGAAGCGCGAGCTGGAATTGAAAGCCGAGGTCGCTCGCATGCTGACGGCGGCCGAGGCCGCGGATGCCGAGGAGGACGTGACTTTCGGCAAGGACAAGCGCGGCGACGAGATGCCGGATTGGGCCGGCGACAAGCAGAACCGGCTGGCCAAGATCCAGCAGGCGATGGCGTCGCTGGAAGCCGAGGCCAAGCTGGCGGCGCTCGAAGAGCGCCGGATCGAGGCCGAAAAAGAAGAGCAGCGCCAGGCCGCAGGCCGCAAGAAGCCTGGCAAACCGGCGGCGGCCCCATCAGAGGAGCCCGGTGGCCATAGCAGCTGTTCTCGGAGGAACGCCGTTCGCTGTGCGGGGCTAAAGCATGAGAGATCCTCGAAGAAGGATGATCTCTTTGCATATCATTATCTTCATATATGATACGCGAACAGATCATAAAAGTTTTGACTTGCTCGCTGGATGAGATACCTTTGCGTATCATCGCGCATTGGAATGGATCGTATAGGTCTCATGATCGACTCTGAATCGGAAATTCTACGTGAAATCGGGAGGGTTCTCAGACATGCGAGGCTCGCCGCAACCATGACACAGGAGCAGGTCGCTGATTTGGCGGGCATATCCCGTCCCCGCTATCGCGATATCGAAAAGGGAGCTGCAGCGGCGCGTGCGACGACGCTCATGAATGTCGCTCGCGCGCTCGGTCTGGAAATGATGCTGGTTCCGCAAGTCATGGTGCCGGCTGTCCAGGCTCTGTTGCGCCCGCATGATGATGACGACCTGCCCGCCTTTGTTCCTCAATCTGACGATGACGATCATGGCTCCAGTCTTTCACGCACCTAAGACGATCCCGTCGCTGGACGTGCTCCTGGACACCCTGAAGGTCGGCACACCGTCAGGACGCCGGTCGATTTCAATGCGTTCAACTTCGATGAGGCCTACCGCGCGACGGGCGGCTTGCCGGTTCTCAGCCTGTCGTTCCGGGCAGCGATGGGAGGATTGCGGAAAAATCCGAAGCCTCTGGCGGGCGCCTTGCCGGCTTTTTTCGCGAACCTCCTACCGGAGGAGAAGCTACGCGAGGCGATGGAAAAGCACCACGAAGGCAATGTGCGGCCAGGCAATGATTTCGATCTGCTTGCAGCACTCGGCACCGATCTGCCAGGGGCCGTGCAGGCATTGCCTAGTGATGGCTCGATAGCGGTTTCGCAGGATGCTTTGAAGGATAAGCCCAAGGCACGCTTCTCACTTGCCGGCGTGCAGACGAAGCTGTCGGTCATGAAGAACACTGGAAAAGGCGGCGGCCTGACCTTGCTGATGGACGACGAGCAAGGCCGATACATCGCCAAGTTCCCTTCGACGGCGTTTCCAGGCGTTTCCGAAAATGAATTCGCCAACCTCGCGCTGGCCGCAGCGATTGGCATGGAGGTGCCTGAACGCGAACTTGTCGAGAAGTCCGATTTCGAGGATATTCCCGAGGAATTCAACACGCTGTCAGAGGGCAAGGTCCTTCTCGTCAAACGCTTCGATCGCGGCGCTGAGGGCGAGAGGATTCACATCGAGGATTTCGCTCAGGTCTTCGGCGTCTATCCCTCGCGCAAATATGAGGGCGCCGCTTATCACGACATAGCCTCGGCCCTTGGCGCGGCCGTCTCGCCTACGGCGGCTCTCGAATTCGTCCGCCGCCTGGTGCTGACGGTGGCAATGGCGACATGCACCTGAAGAACTGGTCTTTGATTTATCCCGGTAACGGCGACAAGCCGGCGCTTGCACCAATCTACGACGTCCTGTCCACCGTGCCATATATTCCCGCCGACGCCATGGTGCTTTCGCTTGGAGGGGAGCGCTCGTTCAAGGCGCTAGCAGCACTGCGATGGAAAGCATTTGCGAACCGTGCAAGGCTTCCGGAGCCGGCAGTCCTGAAGGCAGTGGTCGAGACCGTCGAACTCGTCAACGAGCAGTGGTGGCATCTGCCTGAGCGCGACGTTGTCGCAGCGAAAGTGCTTGAGCGGATCGACGAACATGTGAAGGCGATGACGCCGATACTGAACTCCTGCGCCGATAAGTGAGCCGAGTCCCCTTGGGTTGGTGATATGGCGGAATTATCCGCCCATGGCCCCGGATGGATGGCCGTGGATCGATGGTATGCCAGCGATCCGCTCTGGTGCGTCTATGCCGGTCCGATAGGTAAGCGCGACCACCATCCCGACACCCGGGATCGCATCAGCCGCCGACGGATCGGATCTTTCCGAGGCAAGGCTCGGGCTAAGCGGTCGAGTCGGCAAAACTCCTCGAGAAGTGTCCTTCGAACCCGTAGCATCGGCTCCGTAATTGCAAGCGGGCTCGGCGTGTCCCCGACGAGTTCCAGGACCCGCGCTTCGAACGAGTGTTTGGTGACATGGCCGATCCGATATCCGAAGACCTTCAGTGACCGAATTCTCGATGTCCTGAAGCTTGTTCATCAGCTGCTGGCGATTGACGAGCAGCATTCCTACTTGCTGTGCTTCTTCGCTTTTGACGAAGACCTGTCGGAACCAGCCGAGCCGGACGAGGTGCGCAATTCCCCGTGCGTCATTGCGGTCTGTTTTGTTGCGCACGGCGCACAAACCGGCCTTGAGGTGTCGGCATTCGAGCAAAATCGCAGGAAACCTGCCGAACGC
This sequence comes from Mesorhizobium sp. LNHC221B00, assembly GCF_000502935.1. Classification (NCBI taxonomy): domain Bacteria; kingdom Pseudomonadati; phylum Pseudomonadota; class Alphaproteobacteria; order Hyphomicrobiales; family Phyllobacteriaceae; genus Mesorhizobium; species Mesorhizobium sp. LNHC221B00. The sequence continues at coordinate 122,864 of NZ_AYWR01000011.1, forward strand.
AGCTCGCTGTCCGGTTGCCCGGGAAGTCCTTGGCTCTGAGCTCGCCAGACATGCTTCTGCGGCGCGTTGCGATCCTTCAAAATCGCCTTCAACCGCTTGCGGTCCGAAGGCTTCACGCTGATGGATATTCCCGTTCGCTTGCTGCATATTCGCATAGATTGGGAATCCTCAGAGGGATTCAAATGTCAGGCGCCATCCACTAGTCACATTCATCAAAATCGCTTCGTAAATGTTTTATATGTGTATACCTTAATTTATAATATTTTCTCAGATGCGTGACGATGATTAGTGTACATTCCTGTCGAATAGTTCGCGTTCAGGAGAATTATATGTCATCTGACTTCGGCGTGCTCTGCGAGTTCGATGGGCGCCTTTGCCCGGAAGGTGTTCGGCCACGCTCGTTTGCCACTGTTAGTGGAACGGTGCTGCGGTATTTCAAGCGTCATCCAGGAAGCGAGAAAGGCCCTTCAATGCAACCGTGCCTGGCGCCTTAGCCGTAATTGCCAAAATAAAAAACCGACATGCTTACGGATAAGCATGATGTCCGACGATCGCGAGTCTGTGCTCGCTGGTGCAACCAATAGTTTATTTGATCGAATACTGCTGCATCTACCGAGCGCGCAACGACAAAGTTCTCAAGTTCCGCAGTTGGCCCACTTCAGGAGGTGGCTCGTTGGTTCTTCGGAGATTTCTATAACAGTACTCGGAGTAAGATGCATACACAGTCTGAAAAGAAGGAGTAACGCCACACTGAATGCCGACAGTCACAAGATGTTCCACGGCCGCTACAGTCCCTCCAGAGCCGGTCTGTAAACTAAATGATTCACCCTCTCATCGCTGAGTCCGGCAGGGGACAATTTCTGTCGCTCTTCTCGCTGGCAACTGATCATCACGGAGAACTGCGGTGTTTCCAAATATTTTAGATTCGTACTTTGTCCAGTTGAAACAGATAAACCCGGTGGCCTTCAAGGCGATCGAGCCCCGAATAATTAGAGAATCATCCGCCTGCCTTACCAATCTGGCCAATCTCTCGCGCAATGAGTTCACCTCGGAAGGGCGTGGGTCGGATTACCTCGATAGCATCCAACTGTCGCTGCTGGCGCGATCGGAGGGTGTTATGGATCTTTTGGGCAAGATGCACCCCAATGGTTGCGACGGACTTTGTTCGTCTATGATCATCTGTGATCTTCTCGCCGGTGACGGATACGTGAACAAGGTAGCCCGCCAGATCTTTGGTGCGGCGCGCTGCCCGACGTTCATCAACTCTGACATCTCTCAGTTCATGGTGGACCGTTGCATCCGCGACGGCCTTTTTGCGATTTGGCAAAGCGCGACTGATCCGTTCTGGATTAAAGACGGATCGGTGGACGGTGTGCTGATGGCTTACGGCACGCACCACATCCAGCGCGCTCAACGCCCCGTCGCTGTGCAGGCGGCTGCGCGAATTCTCCGGCCCGGCGGCATCTTTGTTCTCCATGACTTCGAAGAGGGCTCACCCACCGCCCGCTGGTTCGCTGACGTGGTGTCAACTCATTCCGTGACGCCGCATGACTATCCTCATTTCACCGCGGGCGAGGTGCTCGACCTGTTCGCTGCTGCGCAGTTCGATGAGGTAACTGTGCAGCGAATCACAGACCCGTTCGTCTTCCACGCAGGAGACGAGGAGAGCGTTCTCCAATTGCTGGCCGAATACGTCGTGAAGATGTACGGGCTAGAGAAGCTCCGGGCCCATACGCAGCGTGTGCTCGCGCTTCTTGATGAGTATTTCGGGCTCGCCGTGACACGAACCTCTCGCGGTGACTTCGAAGCGCGAATAGCGCGCAATGCCTTGGTCGGCAGCGGGCGACGGGTGTGAAATACAGTATCACAGGCCCCATCAAAGGCCGACTTCTGCTTACTCTACCGTGTCGTAGTCGTCTGCCTTGAATTCTCGAATTGGATGAAAAAGAAGGTGATACCGCTCAATTTGTCAATTCTCCGTCGCCTACTTTGACCTAGACCGCGGGGCATACGCCTCTCGCTATCCGGACTTGGCGCCACGCGCACTGAATTCCGAACAAGGAATTGCATGACATGCCCTCACATCTCGCTCGGCTTGGTGTCTTTCCAATCATCAACTGCGGTAGCATGCGGTCATTCTACGGCAACACGGTCGCACTGCCGGAAGTCGTCGAAGCCATGGCGGAAGCGGCACAAACCCACGTCATAATGGAAGAGTTGAAAGAAGCTGTGAGCCTACGCCTTGCAGAGCTCACGGGATTCGAAGCCGGGCTTGTGACCTGTGGCAGTGCCGCAGCGTTGTTCCTAGCAGCGGTGGCTTGCACAGCGGGAAACGATCCCGAAAAGATGCTGGGTCTGCCCAAGACTTTTGGAACCAAGAATGCAGTCCTTATGCCGGCTGCCCACCGGTTCATCTATGATCACGCTTTCCGGCTTGCCGGCCTGCGAATCGTCGAAGTGCACTCCCTGGCGGACGCCGCGGGCGTCCTGAAAACAGATTCAGTTGCGATGATTTGCTACCTTGGTATGCGCGAGAAAGCTGGAGCCATGCCGTTCAATGAGTTAGCACGTCTTGGTAGGGCTAATGGCACCCCAGTGGTTGTCGACGTGGCCTCGGAATTCTTGCATCGCCCCAACAAATGGCAGCAACATGGGGCCGACATCGTTATCTATAGCTGCGGAAAGTTCATGAGGGGGCCACAAGCGTCCGGCCTGTTGCTTGGCCGGCAAGATCTGATTGAAGCCGCCTGGCGCAATTCCGCCCCCCAGCAAGCGGCGGGCCGCTGCATGAAGGTAGGCAAGGATCAGATGTTGGGTGCGGTCATTGCTGTAGAGCAATGGTTCGCAGAGGATAGGTTTAACTTGGAGCTGGATCGGTGCTTTGATTATCTTGGCACCATAGAGAAGGAACTCAAGGAAGAGCCTCTGCTGAAGACTGCATTCCACCAAACGACGGAGTGGTCGGTTCCGAGGCTCCGAGTAAGCTGGGATGACATGCCGGCCAGCCCTCATGCCAATCTCTTAAGGGCGTCACTTCTCAAAAGTTACCCCCGCGTTCTGATTTGTGATTTTGGTATGACTTCGTCCAGCTTCCTCATTGATGCCTTCAGTCTGAGGCGGGACGACTGCCATATCGTGGCGAAGAAGATTGTGGAGTTTTTCCGTTCAGGCGCCTACAATGATCGGCCGGGTGACCAACTTCTGATGCTGAACGATCTCGCAGGTACCTGGGCCGTTGCCATCGATTTCTCAGCTGGTCGGGAGATGCACAAGTTCATCATAGAGAACTCTGCCAATGGACTTGACGCAGTTCATTCCGGCCTTTTGTTCGACGCTCCGCTGGTAGTTAAGGGAATGCTGGATCGGTTGGAGTTCACAAGCAAGGTGCCCTTCGAAGGCGTGCATCTCTACTATCGCTTCACTGGAAGGCCTGTGTCACACGGCCTTGAGGGAGATGTCGTGATGGGAGCGGCCTCTGCCACTAACAGCGGTCCTGTCGCTGCTGCACAGTTCGGGACCGCTCATTGGCGAGCAAAGCGCGTCGACTTGAGCGGCTAAATTGGGGTTTCGGGGAGGCTGGTTTGTGATTCAATGTGTGGACGGCCCCATTGAGCAAGAAGATTCTGACAGTGGCAATACTGAAGTGGTACGTTCATTCATGTGTTCGGCCTTTTTTGTGCGGCCTCGGGCGGCTGGCCATTATGGTGTCGGTGGATCGGGCCCTCATCAAGCTGCCGCGCTGCGATGGCGCGTTGAATCACTCAGGTTCTCCCGATCCCTGGCTTGACCGGATCTGCATCACTGATATCGTTCTCTTCTGCCCAAACTGGATGTCGCGCGACCGTCGGTTACCCTCGAGCCATTGACGGCGTCGCGCGGTAGTTTTCCTCACGCGCCATCACCACCCAGGCGATCGGCGCTATCTTATTGGCGACAGCGACTGTGACCAGCCGTGCCGGCTTACGTTCGAGCAACTGGTTCGCCCAGGTATTGACGGTCATCGCTTTTCGCCGCGTGTATCGGACGACCACCGTGGCGCCGTAGTTGTTTGATCATGATAGCGCATCATTGTCGTCCGAATCAAAGGATGCGCTATAGGCCAGGTTCTGCATGGGAGCGCCACGACGACAGAGGCGGTCCGTCGAGCGAAACAGCATAATCAAGAGAGGCTGAGGGCGCTGACGAAGCGATATGGCATCGATCAGAAGGTAAGCGCCCAGCCGCGGCCGTTCAGCCGGCGTGATGATTGAATGGCAGGAGTTGATATCAGAAGACGGATAGGAAGTGGAGGAACCGAACGTCGACTGCCGATCTTCCGACCGGGCCAAGAGAAGCGCGCTCAACAGTGCAGTCAGTCAAGGAGGAGGCGGTCATCGTCGCCTTTCGGCGCTATACGCTGCTGCCGCTGGACGATTGCCTGCGCTTCAGCCGACGATCCCGCATGTGTCGTTCTTCGTTACCTGCAGCGTCACGGGATAGGCAGATTGCCGGATGTCGAGGGTGACAGGTCGGCAGGGAAGAAGTGCAAGGCCTATCCGATCGGCTACTTCCACATCGATATCGCCGAGGTCCGCACCGAACCGAGCAGGGCAAGCTGCATATGTTCGTGGCCATCGACCGGAGCTCGAAGTTGCCTTCGTCGAACTGCATGAGAAGGCCACGACAGCGGTTTCGGCCGACTTCCTGCGCCACCTTCTTGATGCCATGCCTTACAAGATCCACACGGTGCTCACCGACAACGGCATCCAGTTCACGATCCCAGGCGCCGGCGGCTCGGCCGTCCCATTGATCAAGGAAGCCATGGTGGCGGGGCTCATGACTTCGAACACGCCTGTTCAAGGGCCGTTATCGATCACCGAACGACAAAGCCAAAGCACCCGTGGACCAACGGCCAGGTCGAACGCATGAACCGCACGATCAAGGACGCGACCGTCAAGCGCTTCTACTACGAAAGCCATGACCACCTGCGCCAGCATCTCGCCGACTTTGTCTCAGCCTACAATTTCGGTCGCCGACTGAAGACCCTCAAGGAGTACTCTGCACAACCTGGACAAAGAGACCGAACGATTCAGGCTCGATCCGACCATCAAACCTTGGAACTAATCATCTGGTCGGGGGCCAAAGCAATCCTTTAGCCGTATGTTTATCAGCCTTCATCCACACTGGTTTCATGCATTAGACTGCTACGCCGGCAGATTCAGCGGAGTTAGGATGGCTCAGTGTCGCGATCTCCCGGCTATAGCGGATACGCTGAAAGTCGGCCGACGCCGCCTGCAGGGTTTCACCGGCCAATCGGTCAATGACTTTATCCAAAGCTCCTTGCGCCTGGGAAAAATCAAGTAACTGGCGCCAATCGTCAGCGTTAGCCCAAGCCGCGCCAGCCACCCAGCCATGAAGAGTGGGATCATGCAGCACACGCAGGACAGCTCGTTCATCTGCATCCCTCGCGGACAGAACTTCACTGAACGATCTGGTAAGACCGTTCATATATAAAGCTTGTCTGACTCCGCCAAGGAGACGCGAGCCCGTTAGGATCGCCGAGGCAAAGAAGATGATGTAGGTGTTTGGGTAGAGCTTTCGCTGTCGCAGCATCTCTAGAATGACCGGCAGGTGCATCGGGACGGAATCGCATCCACTATCCATCCCGTCCTCAACTAGTCGGTTGTCAACCAGACGCAACTTTCGGGTTCTTCCGTTACGAACAAGCCAAAACATGTCGGTAGGGTAGCGAACTAAAGCAGCGGGCAATTCCGATTGCAGTCGACGGATAACGTCGTGCAGCCGCTGACAGCGATCGCGATCGAATAAGCAACGAGTGAGAATGCTGTCGCGATCTTGCAGATGCTCAATTACAAGTTCGACGGCGAAATCGTCATCCAGCACGATTTGCCGCGTATCTTTTTTGCGCATCCAGAGCTTGAGGAGCTGTCGATTTGCCTCGTGAAAGGCGACGCTGGCGCTCTCATATGTTTTGCCACCCAGCCATTGGCGCAAGCTCGTTGCACCGCTGGGCGCTCGGTCGGCGGGCGGTTCCAGTCGAAACTCCAGGGGGCCGCCTAAAGCACAAACACTGCTTCTCGCCAGGCACCGCCGGGACAGGCCGAAGACGTTGATTGGGACAGTTTCGATGGTCAGCCATCCCGGACCCTGGAATCGACCGGATTCCATGGTGACGGTGGAACACGGCAGTAACCACGCGAACCGCTGTCCAGAGTGAAGTGCCGCGATGTGCGCAAAGGCGACCATCGTGAACGTAAGTTCCTCGGCATAAAGCTGGACGTGTGGCCCTGAGTGCAACACTGGCGCAGTCCAGAACTCCTGCAAGGCGTTTTGCAAGACGCTCATACCGAGGCGTTCCCCATGAACGCGAGCAACTGCCGTCTCGAAGTGACGACGCCCGATCCGTCTCAACATCGGCGATCCAGGCACCCCTTCTACCATACTACGTGCATAGTCACCCAGCCGGCGGTGTGCGTTGTCGCGCAACTGCTGTGCGACTGCCGGAGAATAGGTGTCTAAAACGGATATCCAATCCACTACTGCCTCCAATCCGTCGCAGTCGACTGTGCAAGCGAAACAACTGTAAACAGCCAATATGTACGCGCTGTACCCAATCGCTGCAGGTGATTCGGTACAGCGGAGGGCGATAAAGCAGGCAAAGTAACTTGCACCCAAAACCGCAAACACCAAGGGCGAGACAGAACTATATCATAGATATGGGAAACAAAATTTAAAGTCTTTGTAAAGATTTATGGCGTCACCGGCAGATGGCATTTAGCTTGGGATTCATTGATTAATCCAGAAGATGACGGTGGCGGCGATGCAGATGGCAGACATGAAGGTGCGCACACAGCGGTCATAGCGAGTGTGGATGTGCCGCCAATCCTTGAGCCTGCCGAACATGTTCTCGATCCGAAGCGCAGGCGATAGAGTGCGGCGTCGTGCGGGATCGGCACCTTTCGATTGACCTTTGACGGGATGCAGGGGGTCATCCTGCGCTATGCGAGGGCTCGCGGAACCAGTCGGCGTCATAGCACCTGTCGCCGTAAGGTTTGGGCCCGGGCAAAGCGTCGATCATGATGGCAGCGCCTTTGTACTCGCTCATCTGCCTCTGGCTCTCAGCAGCATCACCAGCGGTCTGCCTTTGCCGTCGTGAGTGGATCGACCAGTGGGTGGCGTCCGCCGGGGTCGATCGCGGGTGCGCTCGATCACGGCAGCGACCTGATCGTCATCGATTGTGCGCGGACTGCCAAGGCGCGCTTCATCCAGCAGGGCGTCAACGCGCTGCTTCAAAAAGCGCCGCCGCCACTTGCCGACGGTATGCTCATGAACGCCGAGCTCGGCTGCCACGGACTTGCTGGGAAGGCCATCTGCGCACCGCAGAATGATCCGGCATCGTTCAGCATGGACCCGCCACACGACGCCGGCGAACCTGACGCGCTCAAGATAGGCCCCTCATCCGCACTCAACACCAGCGGCGAAATCGGCCGTCCCGTCGCATTGGCCATCCCCTCGCTCCTTCTTCAGTCGCGAGTCCCTATAATGAAATGAACTTCAGTTCCAGATGACTAGCGTCCCCTGAACATCGCAACCCTCCGAAATCGTCGAGACGCTCCGTGCCACACAGCCGGCAACCAAAGTGTGCAACAGATCCTTAAACTAAACTTACAGAATCTTTGCGGCCGCAGGGCCGCTGACAATGGTACGTTCATCGGGCTAAGCCTGGGCAGGTACGGATAACGACCTGACGCCATTTGCGCTCAGACCGCCGCACAGGCCGCAACGTCGGAGACAACTGCCATGGCAAGAAGAGCGCTCATCCTGGTTGAATATACAAAGTATAATGGTCCGCTATACGTCCAAGCGTCCCAGTGTCTTGGTCTTCATCCAATCATCCTGTCGGCTGATCCAGCTCAGTACGACTATCTTGCGGCCGAAAGCGTTGAGGCAATCCGGGTTGATACAGACAATCTCGATGCGCTGATCCGCGAATGTTCCCGGCTACGTGCGACTTATGATATTGCTGGCATTACGAGCGCCAGGGAGGCGGTCTATGCGACAGTTGGCAAGCTCTGCCGGCATTTCGATCTACCGGGACCGAACCCCGAATCCATTGAACGATGCTGCAACAAATTCACTCAACGTCAGCTCCTTGCGGACGCCGGTGTTCCAATACCTGCTTATCGCTTGGCGGCGAATGCGATGGATGTAGAATTCGCTGCCGCGGAGATCGGCCTGCCGGTCGTTCTGAAGCCAGCCGTAGGCATCGGCAGCATCGGTGTCCGATTGTGCCGAAACGCCGATGAGCTAGCCGAACATACTACCTATCTGTTGGGCGGCAGGCACATATGGCGGTCTACGCCGAGGATACTGGTCGAAGAATTCGCACAAGGCCCACACTACTGCGCTGACATAATGGGAAATGAGGTCATTGCGATTGCAGCCGCTGAGTTTGGCCCCCCACCGCATTTCGTCGTTCGTGAATACACCTTTCCGGCCCCGCTGAATGATGACGAGTATAAACGCATCGCCGATGTTTCGTTGAGATGTTTGCGAGCTCTCGACCTTGGCTGGGGGCCAACCTGCATTGAACTCCGGTGGACGGATCGTGGCCCAGTCGTCATTGAAGTAAATCCGCGCATGCCGGGTGGCGATCCTGAACTGATTCGGATTGCTTACGGCGTCGATCTCATCACCGAGCACCTCAAGCTTGTCATCGGCGAGGAATGGGATTTGCGCAAAAGGCATTCGCAGACTGTGGCCTTGCGGTCCTTAGTTCCTGATCGCGATGGCATCCTCAATTGGATCGATGGCGGCAGCCGGGCGGCTGCCGTACCAGGTGTCGTCGAGGTCAAATTTATTGTTCAACCCAAGACGCCGATCGTCAGGAAAGGCGATTACCGAGACTCTATGGGATCAGTCGTCGCCCTTTCACCCAGCCTTGCTCAGACCAAGGCGATCGTTCAGCGTGCCGTCGACTTAATCAGTTGGTCGATCACACCATTTCCGACCGAATAGGAACCAACAGCGCCCCCGGATGATCTCAATGACGAAGTCGACATGGGCGGCCTTGCCCATGAGCTTGAGCCGATCGTAGGCCGCGTCGACGAACAGATGCTTGACCCGAGCGCTTGCGGCTGACGATCTTCTTGCCCGCGCCATAGCCCCTTTGCCCCAGGGGCCGGAGCCTTCACCGATTGGCTTCTCTATTCGGCGGTTTGAAGTCAAGCGCCTTCTAGGTCCAGGACGTATTAAATCGCTTGTGGGGATAGCAATCGCCTGATTCAATGATGGCGCAGGGAGACGCTGTCAAGAGTGATTTGATCTGGCTGTCGGAAGCGCAGATGCGCCGCATTAAGCCAGATTTTCCGCTGTCCCAGGGGGTGTCTCGTGTCGATGATCGTTGGATCATCAGCGGCATCACCTTCGTGATTAGGAAGCCTGCGGTGGCGCGACGCGCCTGCGGAATACGGTTCACACAAGACGATCTACAATCGCTTCATTCGCTGGAGCAGGGAGCAGGCTGGGCGTGTTCAACAAGATTTTCGCCGCGCTCGCGGTGAAGGGCGGGAAGCCCACCAACTGATGATCGACGCGACCCATCTGAAAGCCCACCGCTGTTGGCGATGGCGACGCGATGGGTGTAGCGACCAGGGTAGGCGAGGACCTGTTCGGGACCGCCGAACGGGCTTGGCGAAGACGACCCACTCGATCCAGGGAAAGGTCGGCTTCCGCTGGAAGGATTATCGCCACCACGACAGCCCAAGCTCATGACCTTGAGCGCCCACGAGATCCCATGGGGAGTGAATAGCGACCACCGCTTCGGCAGAGTGTGATGTCGCCCACCAACCCTCAGGAGGTCCGCAATGCCAGTTGCAGCCAGCCGTAAAGAAGCTCCAGCCGCTATTCGAGTCGATCTTGCCGCAATCTTCGTGTCGTTGGAACTCTCGAGATCGAAATGGCTAATCACGTCACTTTCGCCCGGGGCGGGCGAGAAGATGTCGAAGCATATCGTGGCGGGCAGCGATGTTCCGGCATTGCTGGCGCGTTTCGCTGAGCTGCAGCGCAAAGCCAAGGCGCGCACCGGTCGAAGCTTTCGGATGGTATCAGTTCAGGAGGCTGGTCTCGATGGGTTCTGGATTCACAGAATCCTCGAACGTGAAGGGATCGAGAGTTATGTCGTCGATCCCGCGTCGATTGCTACGTCTCGCCGCCGCCGGCGGGCGAAGACTGACAAGATCGACGGTGAGGCCCTGGTCCGAGCACTGTTGGCTTACAAACGCGGCGAGCCGCGGGTTTGTGCAATGCTTCGGGTCCCAACCCCGGAAGAAGAAGACCGCCGCCGCTTGGTGCGTGAGCGTAAAGCGCTGACAAACGAGCGTGTCCGCCACGTCAACAGGGTAAAGGGCCTGTTGTTCGGTCAAGGTATCTCGGGATACGAACCGTTGCGGCGCGACCGGCGGAAGCGCTTGGACGACCTTGCGACCGGGGATGGTCGACCGCTGCCAGCGGCGCTGAAAGCCCAAATCAGCCGTGAACTCGATCGCATCGAACTGCTGATTGAGCAAATCAAACAGGTCGAGGCTGAGCGCGACCTTATGCTTGCCGCCGCGTCGGCATCGTCACCTGCCCCAGCGTTGTTACTTAACCTCCGAGGTGTTGGCCCGGAGTTCGGCGCCATTTTATGGTCCGAAGGGCTATCACGACAGTTCGATAACCGACGGCAGGTGGCCGCGTATGCTGGTCTCGCACCGACGCCATGGCAGAGCGGTCAGGTTGATCGCGATCAAGGCGTATCCAAGGCGGGCAACCCTCGACTGCGAACGACGCTTGTCCAACTGGCGTGGCTTTGGGTGCGCCATCAGCCAGATTCAGAGCTTAGCCGCTGGTTCAAGGCGAGGGTAACGAAGAACGAAGGGCGCTACAAAAAATCGACGATTGTCGCTCTCGCCCGCAAGCTGTTTGTCGCCCTTTGGAAGTACATCAATGCCGGGGTTGTCATCGAAGGCGCAGTGATGTCGGCATGACCCAATTACATCACTGTAAATAATCTACCGAAGGACAAGTGTCCTGGTAGATCCGGGAGGCGAACCGAGGATGAATATGGCTCTCAAGCCGTCCGACGAGAATGGTGTCGCTGCCTTGAGCTCAAATCCGCCGCACGCGGGATGTTGGTCTAGCCGCTTCGGCCGCTAACCGTATATAAGTTGGATCGGGTTCGTTCGCGAACCGCGTCATGAAGCTGAGCTCATACCGGATCTGCAAAAATTGTATCAGGAGGTCGAAATGCAGCCATACTGACCGATCCCCTTGACTATCCCCATATAGAGTTCATCCCGCGCTTCCTGCTGCACGCTCTTCCTGACGGATTCCATCGCATCCGCCACTACGGGCTCTTGGCCAACGGCCATCGTGTCGCTCGGTCCGTTGCCACGTAAAGCCCCAACATGGCCGACACCTCATGACACGCTGCGCATCGCCATGCTCTCACCATCCTTATCGGCGTCTGCCGCAGTCGCCGCCGGACCTTCGCGCGCCGCCAGCCAAAGTCATCCGCTTGGTCATCGCCAGCAACGCGACCGCCCCAGCTGCTGCGCCCAAATAAAACAGTCCCCAGAGCCCAAAAGCGTCTCCCAACCCCACTCTGAACGCATGCCAGACCAACTGGCGAACCCAGTCCCCCGCGCCTCGGACACACCGTCGAGCCTAAATCGCCACGGCCTTCCCCGCCATCCCGCGGAAGATGGAAGTGACCTGACGAAGCTCGGTTTCTGCCGTGAGACCGACCGCGGCTTCCAAATGCACTATCCGCGGCAACTCCCCGGAAAGATGATGTCCCGATCAACGAGGACGTTGGACTTGTAATCCGGCCGAATTTGAAGGTTGGGCTGAATGTCCATCTTGTCGCTGTATTGTTTTGGCGAGCGACCACAATTCCGTCTGCCCGAGCGCACGTCGCGCGACAATTTGAGTTCGGGACAAATCTGCTGATCACCTTCCCCTGGACTAACGCAATGCGGCGGATCTTTGCAATCGTCCCACGGCACGCTAGGAGGCACTTTAATTCCCCCTCGCTAGGGGTCCCGTTTCGCGCAAAAACAGGGGTCCCGGTGCGGTGATCATCTAAGGGCGGGAAGATGGGCCGGCGAGGTCAACAGCGGTCGCCAGTTACGGAATCCCACGCGTCCTGTCGCCTTTGTCGGGTCCGCTACACAGGGGCTTGTTAGCCCATCTCTTGTTTTTGCCTCACGCTAAGCAGCTGAAAAGCAAAAATAAAATTGTTTCGTCGGTTGGATCAGCCAAATTGGCACGAGTCTTGAGATCCTTAGGTGTGAGGCGGCTACAGCTGCCCGACCGGCATTCATGTCGCGGCAGCCGCGATGAATGGGAACGAAGGAAGGAAAGCTACATGTCAGGTTTGCGTCAGATCGCCTTTTACGGCAAGGGCGGCATCGGCAAGTCCACCACCTCCCAAAATACGCTCGCCGCCCTGGTCGACCTCGGGCAGAGAATCCTCATCGTCGGCTGCGACCCCAAAGCCGACTCCACCCGCCTGATCCTGAACGCGAAGGCGCAGGATACGGTCCTGCATCTCGCGGCAGAGGAAGGTTCGGTGGAAGACCTGGAACTCGCGGACGTGCTCAAGGTCGGGTACAAAGGCATCAAATGCGTGGAGTCGGGCGGACCCGAGCCGGGTGTCGGCTGCGCCGGCCGCGGCGTGATCACCTCGATCAACTTCCTCGAGGAGAACGGCGCCTACGACGACGTCGACTATGTCTCCTACGACGTGCTCGGGGATGTGGTGTGTGGCGGTTTCGCGATGCCGATTCGCGAGAACAAGGCCCAGGAAATCTATATCGTCATGTCCGGCGAGATGATGGCGCTCTATGCCGCCAACAACATCGCCAAGGGTATCCTGAAATACGCCCATTCGGGCGGCGTGCGGCTCGGCGGCCTGATCTGCAACGAGCGCCAAACCGACCGCGAGCTCGACCTCGCCGAAGCGCTGGCCTCCAGGCTCAATTCCAAGCTCATCCACTTCGTGCCGCGCGACAACATCGTCCAGCACGCCGAGCTCAGGAAGATGTCTGTGATCCAGTATGCGCCGGACTCCAAGCAGGCCGGGGAATACAGGGCGCTGGCCGAGAAGATCCACGGGAATTCGGGCCAGGGCACCATCCCGACCCCGATCACCATGGAGGAGCTCGAGGACATGCTGCTCGACTTCGGCATCATGAAGACCGACGAGCAGATGCTTGCCGAGCTTCAGGTCAAGGAAGCGGCCAAGACTGCCGCACAGTAGCGACTGCTGCCGACATGAGGCGCCGCCTGACCTGGTGCGCCTTTCAAAGAACGGCGCCTCGTCGGTGAGGCGTCACCCTGAACCTTGAAAGGGGTCCCATGAGCCTGCAATACGAGAATGACGGCGCCCTCCATGCGAAGCTTATCGAGGAGGTGCTGTCGCAATATCCTGATAAGTCGGCGAAGCGCCGCAGAAAGCACCTCAGCGTCGCAAAGAGCGGCGACGAGGCTGGCGAGGAAAGCGAGGTCCTTTCCGAATGCGAGGTCAAATCGAACATCAAGTCCATCCCCGGCGTGATGACGATTCGCGGCTGCGCCTATGCCGGCTCGAAAGGCGTGGTGTGGGGTCCAGTCAAGGATATGGTCCATATCTCGCACGGCCCGGTCGGCTGCGGGCAATATTCCTGGTCTCAACGCCGCAACTACTACGTCGGCACGACCGGCATCGACACGTTCGTCACGATGCAGTTCACCTCCGATTTCCAGGAGAAGGACATTGTTTTCGGCGGCGACAAGAAGCTGGAACGGATCATCGACGAGATCGAGGAACTGTTTCCGCTGAACAAGGGCATGACTGTGCAATCCGAATGCCCGATCGGGCTGATTGGCGACGACACCGAAGCTGTGTCCCGCAACAAGGCCAAGGAGCACGAGAAGACAATCGTGCCGGTGCGCTGCGAGGGCTTCCGCGGCGTCTCGCAATCCCTCGGCCACCACATCGCCAACGACGCGATCCGAGACTGGGTGTTCGAGAAGAAGGAAGTGGAGTTCGAGGCCGGCCCGTACGATGTCAATGTGGTCGGCGACTACAATATCGGCGGCGACGCTTGGGCTTCGCGCATCCTGCTTCAGGAGATGGGCCTGCGCGTGGTCGGCAACTGGTCGGGCGACGCTACGCTGGCCGAAATAGAGCGGGCGCCAAAGGCGAAGCTAAATCTCATCCATTGCTACAGGTCGATGAACTACATCTGCCGGCACATGGAGGAAAAGTATGGCATCGCCTGGATGGAATACAATTTCTTCGGCCCCTCCCAGACTGAAGCCTCTCTACGCAAGATAGCCAAGCACTTCGGGCCGGAAATTGAGGCCAAGGCCGAGGTGGTCATCGCCAAATACCGGCCGTTGGTCGATGCCGTCATCGCGAGGTACCGGCCGCGCCTCGAAGGCAGGACGGTGATGCTCTATGTCGGCGGGCTGCGCCCCCGTCACGTCGTCACGGCATATGAGGACCTGGGCATGGTGATCGTCGGCACTGGCTACGAATTTGGCCATAACGACGACTATCAGCGCACCGGCCACTACGTGAAGAAGGGCACACTGATCTATGACGACGTGACTGGTTACGAGCTGGAGAAGTTCATCGAAGGGATCCGTCCTGATCTCGTGGGCTCCGGCATCAAAGAAAAGTACCCGGTCCAGAAGATGGGCATACCGTTCCGTCAAATGCATTCCTGGGATTATTCCGGCCCGTACCATGGCTACGACGGGTTCGCCATCTTCGCCCGCGATATGGATCTGGCCATCAACAACCCGGTCTGGAACCTCTACGACGCCCCCTGGAAGAAAAAAGCCGAGCCGTCGGCGGCGATCGCAGCCGAATGAAAACCTGGCCTCCCGGAAGCCGGGAGGCCGCGAACGCCTGTGGCCGCTTGTCCGCGGGAGACCTGAAACTTTCGACGTCCCTGTGCCGCCGTATGGCGGGCCAGATGCAAAGAGGTAACCACCCATGCCGCAGTCGGCTGAAAAAGTTCTCGACCACGCGCCCCTGTTCCGCGAGCCGGAATACAGGCAGATGCTCGCCGAGAAGAGGCTGAATTTCGAATGTCCGCACCCGGACCAGATCGTTGCCGACCAACGCGAATTCACCAAGACGTGGGAATACCGCGAAAAGAACCTTGCTCGCGAAGCGCTTGTCGTGAACCCCGCCAAGGCCTGCCAGCCGCTCGGCGCGGTGTTCGCGGCCGCGGGGTTCGAGCGAACCATGTCCTTCGTCCACGGCAGCCAGGGCTGCGTGGCCTATTACCGCTCGCACCTATCGCGCCATTTCAAGGAGCCTGCTTCGGCAGTTTCCTCCTCGATGACCGAGGACGCGGCAGTGTTCGGTGGTCTGAAGAACATGGTCGATGGGCTCGCCAACACGTACCAACTCTACAACCCGAAGATGATCGCCGTCTCGACCACTTGTATGGCGGAAGTCATTGGCGACGACCTGCACAGCTTCATCGAGAACGCCAAGGACGAAGGCTCGGTCCCGCGCGACTTCGACGTCCCCTTCGCCCATACGCCGGCCTTCGTCGGCAGTCACGTCGATGGCTACGACGTCACGCTCAAGGGGATTTTGGAGCATTTCTGGAAGGGCGAGGAGCGAACGGAAGCCGAGGGAACCATCAACATCATTCCGGGCTTCGACGGCTTCTGTGTCGGCAACAACCGGGAACTCAAGCGCCTGCTCGATCTGATAGGCGTGTCCTATACTTTCATCCAAGATGCCTCTGACCAGTTCGACACGCCGTCCGACGGCGAATACCGCATGTATGACGGCGGCACGAAGATCGAAGACGTGAGGAAGGCACTCAACGCCGAGGCGACACTTTCGCTACAGCATTACAACACCCGAAAAACACTGGAGTATTGCGAGGAGGTCGGGCAGGCGATGGCCTCGTTCCATTACCCTCTCGGCGTCCAGGCGACCGACGACTTCCTGATGGAGGTCTCCGCGATTTCCGGCAAGCAAATCCCCGAGACAATCCGCCTGGAGCGCGGCCGACTTGTTGACGCCATGGCGGACAGCCAATCGTGGCTGCACGGTAAGAAATACGCCATCTACGGTGATCCGGACTTTGTCTACGCCATGGCCCGCTTCATCATGGAGACGGGCGGCGAGCCGACCCATTGCCTCGCCACCAATGGCACCTCGGCATGGGAAGCGGAGTTGAAGGAACTGCTTGCATCCTCGCCCTTCGGCAAGGATGCTCAAGTCTGGGCGGGCAAGGACCTCTGGGCGATGCGCTCGCTGCTCTTCACCGAGCCGGTGGACCTGCTGATCGGCAACTCCTATGGCAAGTATCTGGAGCGCGACACCGGCACGCCGCTGATCCGGCTGACGTTTCCGATCTTCGACCGCCACCATCACCATCGGTTTGCGCTTATGGGCTACCAAGGCGGGTTGCGCGTCCTGACGACGATCCTCGACAAGATCTTCGACAAGCTCGATCGCGAGACAAGCGAGACGGGCGTGACGGACTATTCGTATGACCTCACCCGCTAAGCGTGGCGGCCGGCTCTTCGCTGAGGCCGGTCGTCTTCCCGAGGGACTTTGGAGACCGACGCAATGTCCTCGCTCAGAGCCAAAATCCAGGATGTCTTCAACGAGCCCGCCTGCGAGCAGAACCGCGGCAAGGATGCCAAGGCGCGCAAAAAGGGCTGTTCGAAGCCACTGGCCCCCGGGGCGGCGGCCGGCGGCTGTGCCTTCGATGGCGCCAAGATCCTGCTGCAGCCGATCACCGACGTCGCGCAGCTGATCCATGCGCCGCTCGCCTGCGAGGGCAATTCCTGGGACAACCGCGGTGCGGCTTCGTCCGGGCCAACGCTGTGGCGCACGAGCTTCACGACCGACCTCACCGAACTCGACGTGGTGATGGGGCAGGGCGAGCGGAAGCTTTTCAAAGCGATCCGCGAGATCAAGGAAGCGTATGGGCCCCCGGCGATCTTCGTCTATCCGACCTGCGTGACGGCGCTGATCGGCGACGACATCGAGGCCGTCTGCAAGCGCGCGGCGGAAAAGTTCGGCCTGCCGGTGGTGCCGATCAATGCGCCGGGCTTCGTCGGCTCCAAGAATCTCGGCAACAAGCTTGCCGGCGAGGCGTTGCTCGATCATGTCATCGGCGCGGCGGAGCCCGACGATGCCGGCCCTTACGACATCAATATCCTTGGCGAATTCAACCTCTCGGGCGAATTCTGGCTGGTGAAGCCGCTCCTTGATCGGCTGGGCATCCGGGTGCGCGCCTGCATTCCGGGCGACGCGCGCTACCTCGACATTGCTTGCGCGCACCGGGCCCGGGCGGCTATGATGGTGTGCTCGACCGCGCTCATCAATCTCGCCCGCAAGATGGAGCAGCGCTGGGACATCCCGTTTTTCGAGGGCTCCTTCTACGGCATCACCGACACCTCGGAAGCGCTCCGACAAATCTCTCAGCTGCTGGTGAAGAAGGGTGCCGATCCGGAGATCCTCGGCCGCACCGAGGCGTTGATTGCAGAGGAGGAGGCGATCGCTTGGAAGAAGCTCGCGGCCTACCGGCCGAGGCTCGAAGGCAAGCGCGTGCTGCTCAACACCGGCGGTGTGAAGTCCTGGTCGGTCGTCCATGCGCTGATGGAGATCGGCATCGAGATCGTCGGCACCTCTGTCAAGAAGTCGACCGTCGAAGACAAGGAACGCATCAAGCAGATCCTCAAGGACGACAACCACATGTTCGAGCAGATGGCGGCGCGCGAGCTTTATGCCATGCTCTCAGAATGCAAGGCCGATATCATGCTGTCGGGCGGGCGCACGCAGTTCATCGCCCTGAAGGCCAAGACACCCTGGCTCGATATCAACCAGGAGCGCCAACATCCTTACGCCGGCTATGACGGCATGGTGGAACTCGTACGCCAGATCGACCTCGCTATTCATAACCCGATCTGGCGCCAGGTGCGGGAACCGGCACCATGGGATTGCCAGCCTGCGGTGAGGCAGGAACTGCCGCGCACGAAAAGCGAGACCGCGACCTTGCATGTTGTCCAGGAACTCGCAGGCACGACGGCCGGCAATTTCGGCGAGTGTTGAGGAGAGTCGATGGTCCGCATCCTTCCCCAGACCAAAGCGGCGGCGGTCAATCCGCTGAAGTCATCGCAGCCATTGGGTGCCGCCTTGGCCTTTCTTGGCGTCGACGGCGCGATGCCATTGTTCCACGGCAGCCAGGGGTGCACCAGCTTCGCCCTCGTGCTCTTCGTGCGACATTTCAAGGAAGCCATCCCCTTGCAGACGACGGCGATGGACGAGGTGGCGACGATCCTCGGCGGGGCAGACCATCTGGAAGAGGCGATCCTCAATCTCAAGGCCCGCACAAAGCCAACGCTGATCGGGGTCTGCACCACGGCGCTGGTGGAAACCCGGGGTGAAGACTGCGCAGGCGATATTGCCAATATCAGGCTGAAGCGCAGGGAAGAACTCGCGGGTACGGAGGTGGTGCTAGCCAACACACCGGATTTCGACGGCGCGATCGAAGAGGGCTGGGCCAAGGCTGTCACCGCGATGATCGAAAGGATTACGCGGCCCGGCGAGCAGGCGCGGCAATCGAAGAAGATCGTGATCCTGCCTGGTTGGAACCTCACTGTGGCTGATATCGAGCATTTGCGTGAGATGATTGAAAGCTTTGGACTGAAGCCGGTGATTCTGCCGGACATCTCCGGCTCGCTCGACGGTACGGTGCCCGACCGCTGGGTCACGACCACCTATGGCGGCACCAGCGTCGAGGATATCCGCGAGCTTGGCACGGCCGAGCGATGCATTGTCATCGGTGAGCATATGCGCCGCCCGGCCGAGCTGCTGCACAGGTTAACCGGCGTGCCTTACGTGCTGTTTCGGTCGCTGACTGGATTGAAGGACGCAGACCGGTTCGTCTCGCACCTATCGGCGGTTTCGGGCGCGGCGGCGCCGGCTGGGGTACGCCGTCGCCGGGCGCAGTTGCAGGACGCGTTGCTCGACGGACATTTCCACTTTGGAGGTAAGAAAATTGCGATCGCTGCTGAACCAGACCAACTCTACCAACTCGCGAGCTTCTTCATCGGCATGGGCTCCGAAATCGCGGCGGCGGTCACAACGGCCGCTATGTCGAAAATTCTGGAGGAAGTGCCGGCGCAGTCGGTTCAAATCGGCGATCTCGGCGATTTGGAAGCGCTTGGCGCCGGCGCTGATCTTCTCGTTACTCATTCCCACGGCCGCCAGGCGGCGCAGCGCCTCGGCATTCCGCTCATGCGGGTCGGCTTCCCGATCTTCGACCGGCTCGGGGCCCAGCACAAGCTCACAATCCTCTACCAAGGGACCCGCGACCTGATCTTCGAGGTTGCCAACATTTTCGAAGCCAACGGGCACGCGCCGACGCCTGAGGCGCTTGATCCACTCCGTAAGCGAGAAATGCCAGATGAGCTCCGTCCGTCGCCTCTCGCTCGTCACTGACCAGGTTCACGCACCGACGCCGGAACGCCAGGCCGGCGCATTGCGCGTGGCGATCGCCACGCAGGACATGAAGAACCTCAACGCCCATTTCGGGTCGGCCAGGCGCTTTGCTGTCTACGACGTGATGCGGGAGGAGTGGAATCTCGTCGAAGCCGTGGCCTTCGATGACGTTTCCGACGAGAGCGGGAAACACCGAACTGAGGGCGATGACCGCATCACCCCGAAGGTGGAGGCGCTGAAGGGCTGTCATCTGCTGTTTTGTCTGGCGATCGGCGGACCTTCGGCAGCCAAACTTGTTTCCGCAAAGATCCATCCGATCAAAGTGCCGCAGCCCCAGACCATCCAAGAGGTGCTGTTGCGCACGCAGATGATGCTCAGGACGTGTCCTCCCCCTTGGCTGCGCAAGGTGCTGGCGAAGGCAGGTGTCGCTGAACAGAAACCCTCCTTCGAGGACGAGGACTGAAATGAGGAGGAGGCGAAATGTCTGAAGCCGCTGCTACCCCTGCTGTCGCCGAGGACGAGGCGGCCCTTGCCACCCCGTTCGTCAAATGCCTCGTGCGGCTAGTCCGGGCTCATGATTCCCACGGGTCTTGGGAAGGCAAATCGAACACCGAGCTGCTGGGCGACTTCATCATCACCAGGGAAAAGCGCCGTGCGATCCCGATCATCGGCGATCCCGATCCGGACGTGCTGTGGAGGCTCGAGATGTTTTACACTGCCGTCGGGCTTGCGATCGAGGAGCGCTCCGGCCTGATCGCATCGCCGATGATGGAGATGAGCCATGAGGGCTTCGGGCGCGTGCTTCTCACGGCCGGGCGGTTGGTCGTTCTGTCGAAGACCCTGCGCGATGTCCACCGGTTTGGTTTCGAGACGTTCTGGAAGCTCGCCGCGGCCGGTACCAAACTGGCCGGCGATGCCACCGCAGCCATTGAGGCTCATCCCGAGGTGGCGCGGGCGTGATGGAACCGATTTTCGGTCAAGGGGATCATGTCAGGCCTTGAGGACATGCGATGGCCAGCCCTCTCAATCGAGGCGGTCGAGGCCGATGTGGTTCTTGGGGTAGCGCTGATGAAGCCACTGGTCCTGATTTGTTCGCAAGATGCGGAGTTGTATCTGTTCCTCAGCCACATTCTGGGGGTGGACGGCTTCACGAGTGAGCCGGCGGGTGGCGTGGACGAAGCTCTCGAATTGGCCGATGAACGGGAGATCCAGGCGGTCGTGCTGGACTGCGGGCCGGCAACCGCGACAGGCTCCGCAATCTGCGCCCGGCTCAAGGGAGAGCCACGGACCGGCGGCCTGCCCGTTATTGCCATGATCGCGCCGGGCGCCGAGAACCAGCACCTCGATCTCTTGAAGGCAGGCATTGACGAGAGCTTTGTGCGGCCCTTCGCGCCGGCCAAGCTGCTTGACTGTCTACGCACGAAGCTGGCGCTGCCACAGCCGGGTTCAAACGGGATCGAAAACGGCAGCTGGCTCTGCTGCGGCAGCCTTGAGATGAAGCTCGATGCTCACCGGGTTCGCGGTAATGGCCACGACATCCATCTCGGACCTCTCGAGTTCAACCTGCTGCGGCATTTTCTTCAGGCTCCCGGCAAGGTCTTCAGTCGAGACGAACTGATCGACGCGGCCTGGCCGGACAATATCCATATCGGTGCACGCACCGTCGACGTCCATATCAGCCGGATTAGAAAGGCGCTGAAGGCGGCCTCGCCAGGTAGCGTCATCCGCACCGTCAGGTCGGCCGGCTACTCGCTCGAGAAGCCGGACGAGTAGATTGGGCAGGGGTGGTGCCACGCCCCATCTGTCGTCTTGGTCCGGGCAGGTCTTGCAGCTTCGAAACGCGCTACGGGCGCGACATACTTAGAAAGAAGCAGTCAGATGGCCTTCAAAAGCCTGCTCAGTGTAGCGGGAGCTGACCAGTCCGACCAGGACGTCAGAACAGCTGCGAGCTTGTGCGCCGAGGTCGGCGCATATTTGTCCGTACTGATTATCTCGCCTCCGCGGCTCGTTATGTCGCCTCCGCCGCTGGGCGATGGCATCCCCGAGTGGCCTAGAAATCGCGCACACGCCATTGCCGCACTGGAAAAACGGTACAGGCAAATCGAGAGATTTTCACAGGACATAGCCAGTCTGGAACAAACATCCAGAGAAATTCACAAGCTGCTGAGAGCCACGTGGCGGTGCTATGATGTCGATATCGCCAACTGCGATCAGGCCAGCGTCGGTGACGCGGTGCGACAGCGGGCGCTCTGCAACGACCTGACAATCCTCGGCCCCGCACTTCTCAACGACATTAACGTCGGACCCCTTGTTATCAATGGCAGCCTGTTCGATACCGGAAAGCCGGTGCTTGTCGTGCCGGAGGGCGCTGAGGCGACTCTGTCTCCACGGCGCGTGCTGGTCGGCTGGGATTCGCGAGTCGAGGCGTCCCGTTCGGTTCGGGAAGCGCTGGATCTGCTATCCGGTGCTGAGGAAGTTCGTGTCGCACTAGTCGATCCGGAGGCGACCTGCACCGGAAACGGTACCGAGCCGGGAGCCGACATCGCTGCCTATCTCACTCGGCACGGTGCTCGGGTGTCGGTTGACCGGCTGGCGAGCGCCGGCAAACCGGTGGCTATGGTGCTCGCGCAGCACGCAATCGACACGTGTGCCGATATGATAGTCATGGGGGCTTATGGCAGCCGCCGGCTGCGCGAGCGGCTCTTCGGTGGCGTGACGAGATGGATAGTTGGGAAGCCGCCATTGCCGCTGTTTTTGGCTCGCTGACGGATTCCGAAGCAGCACCGACGCTGTTCGAAACTCTACTCACTGGGTCACTATCCTGATGCCAAGTCGGAGAAAGATCGCGGCGAACGTGCAAGCTTCGCGAAGCTTCTCGGAGCCAATCTGCACGCGCCGCCCGAGAACATCCGCGCACGCCTCTAACGCGCGCGCGGGGTGGTTCTGCTTCTGCTCCCCCGAGTTGGTCCGTGATGCTGAGACCAACGTCCGGGCAGAGGTATGGGCAGTCCTCAATGCAGCCACGATCACGGCGCAGGTCGGCGTCAGGTCAAAGAGAGTCGTTCAGCGCGGCAGGGCGAGTTCGGACCCGTAGCGGCATCGTATGCGCGCTATCACGATCTCCTCATTACTGGCCGGGAGCTTAACAACGCAACGACCGTGCCGTGGCCGACCCCCAACTTCGAGTCGGAACGGCTGGGCTCCTGCCGCGGTCGGCGGGAATCGATCGCATAAATCACGTTGGCATGGTCTAGAATGGCAGGCGGTTAGGGGTGAGGACGGCCGCATCTTCAGCGTTTTCAGTCGGTCCGGCTCAACGCGCGTGGCGACCGAGCGGTCTTTGGCCGGTCAATTCCGACAACGCTCACATTCGCTCCAGGCGGTCCCTGTAGGGCTTGTGCACAGGGACACAGAACGACAAAAGCAGGTTCACCGGGCCGGCGCATGCCGGCACTCATCCTGGCCCTCTTCGCCACGATCATCATCGTCAATCTGGTGATGACGGTACTCGCGACCCGCAGCCGGACATGACCGGCTTCGTCGCGAAGAACTCCGGGTCGCGAGCCAGGAATTCAATCGCAAAGCGGGAGAGGTAGGGCAGAGGCGATGCTCGGATGGAGCGGCCCCTGCAATCGCAATGGCGTTCCGCTACCACCTGAGCGACCGAAACGGCAAGAAGCTCAAGCAAGGCTTGAGGCGGACGATGATCACGAGCGGGCGGTAGCCAACGCAGTCATGATGTCATCTGCTCGTCCCTCAGCCAGAATATATGTCGAGTCATCCGTGGCCACGCATCTCTG
Source organism: Mesorhizobium sp. LNHC221B00 (assembly GCF_000502935.1). Lineage (NCBI taxonomy): Bacteria > Pseudomonadati > Pseudomonadota > Alphaproteobacteria > Hyphomicrobiales > Phyllobacteriaceae > Mesorhizobium > Mesorhizobium sp. LNHC221B00. The sequence goes on from NZ_AYWR01000011.1 coordinate 146,180, forward strand.
GCGACGCGAAGCGCCTGATGCGTGTCCAAGACCTGACAGTGGCAGAAAACATGTCGCATTCAATACAACCGGCTATCTTGGGCACCCCGGAAGTTTTTTAAAGTGTAATCAAGCGTTTACTGCGCGCTGAGCGCGTTGGCACGGCCTTTGCGAATTGAGACTCAGCAACACTGAGAAGGCTGACTGCACGCAGATGCGCAAGACGAGCGATGCTCTCCCTTCCTTGAACCCTCGTTCCCCGTCTCAAAGGGGGAACAAGCTTGCGCACAAGGTCACGCAACCTTTGGCAACAGCTTTGGAGAGCAAAATGGTGTTGCGGATGGGGTCACCGGCTCCTTCGATCAAAGTCGAGGACTGGCTGCGTGGCGAGCCTCTTGCGAACTTCCAGCCCGGCAAAGTCTATATCGTCGAATTTTGGGCAACTTGGTGCCGGCCAGGTGTGGCGGAGATGCTCCATTTGATGCGGCTGCAGGAGAAATACAGGGACAGCGGAGTTGAGGTCGTTGCAGTCGCGGATAATGAAGACGCTCCAACGGCCGTTGAGGCTCGCACCAAGTTAAACGCTCGGTTGACCGAAAGGTGCTCGAATCTGAACTATCGGATCGCGTTCGACTACACAGGCGAAATGAACAAGCTTTGGATGAAACCCAGCTTTTCCGCCAGGCTTCCGACCTCGTTCGTGGTCGACCGAGACGGCCAGATCGCCTTTATCGGTCATCCAAGTCAACTCGATGAGATTTTGCCGGAAGTGCTCAACGGCAGCTGGCGCACCAGCGACAAAGCGAAAGCCGCTGATACGGAGCGGATCGCCAAAAGCGAACCCATGGCGCGCGAACAAACGTTGGAGAAGCCGATCGATGACAGATTCTGGGCGGCGGTGAAGTTAGAAGATTGGAAGACGGCGCTCTGGGCGATCGAAGAGGGCATCGCTTTGATGCCGGACGACATCAATTTCCGCCTGGCTCATGCGCATCTGCTGCTTCACAAAATTCAAGACATGTGGACCGGCTTGCCCGTCATGCGCCAATTGGTTCGCGACGCGATCGACAAAAACTCCGAGGACTGGATGGTTTCGGCGATAGACCAACTTTTCCACCCGGCTAATGACCATTCGCGCCTTCCCCCTGCCGAGCGCTTCGCGATGGGCAAGGAACTGTCCGAACACATCCTGGCACTGAATCCCCCGCAAGGCGACAGCCCTAAGTACCGGTCTTATCCGGCTGCCGCCCGGTACTATCACGATAACGGCAACAACGATCGCGCGATCGAGTTGGTCGAATTGACGCTGAAGTCGCTGGACGGTCCGGAGCCTATCCCGGACGAACTGAAAGAGCACCTTCTACCAGATTTGCTGCAGGCCCTGGCCAACTACAGAGGCGGGAAGGTTTGTTACGGCGCTCTATGTGCGGCTCCGCAAAACAAGCTTCCCGGAGGTGCCAAAGCGCGGCCGGGCGAGAAGAATACTTAAGAAGGGGGGTGGTCGGAATGTTTACTGGCCGGTTCATCCATTGCCCTGGCCTGGCCGCAGCAAGCAGGCACCATGCAGCACTGGGCGGATCGTTTGCAGCAGGTTCGAGGTTCGTATCTTGCGATGACCTGCGGCCGCATCGCGGCGGCAGTGATGTTCGACGTGAATTCTGGCCGTGGTGGAAGACCTCGCAGGACGTGTTCAAGGTCGGCCACTGGGACGTCCATTGCGTGGAATCGGCCGCCCCGAGCCGGGCGCCGGCTGCGCAAGTCTGCCCGAAGTAGGCGTCCCCGAAAACAGACATCGTGCTTCGAGGGAGAGGACTGAAATGAGGAGAAGGCGAAATGTATGATGCCGCGGTCAGCCGGGCTATCAACGAGGACGAGGCGGCCCTTGCCATGCCTTTTGTCAGACGCCTCGTGCGGCTGATCCGTGCTCAGGAGTCCTACGGCTCATGGGAAGGCAAATCGGACGCCGAGCTGCTGGCCGACTTCATCGTCACCAGAAAACAGCGCCGTGCGATCCCTGTCATCGGAGATCCCGATCCGGACGTGCTCTGGAGGCTCGAGAGGTTTTACACCGCCGTCGGGCTTGCGATCGAGGAGCGCTCCGGCCTGATTGAGATGAAACCCATGGGGGCTTCGGACGATTGCTTTTCACGGCCGGGCGTTTGGTCGCTCTGTCGAGACATCCACCGGTTCGGCTTCGAGACGTTCAGGAAGCTCGCGGAGGCCGGTACGAAACTGGTCGACGATGCGACTGCAGCCATTGAAGCCTATCCCGACGAGGTAGGGGCGTGAAGACACCGATTTCAAGGAAGGATCTATGTCAAAGCTACATGAGATGGGGAAGAAAGTCCGAAAGCTTCAGCTGCGCGCGGCAGTTGCCAAGATGAAATTGCGCGACCTTGCAGAGAATCTCCCGGGAAAATGGACGGAGATAGAGGAAGTTGCCGAGGAAACGTCGGCCGTTTTTGCCGAGTTGGATGGTGCCAAGAGAGAGCTCGCTGCAATGAAGAAGTTACGATGACGAGCACATTTACCACCCGCGACGGCTCCGGATGGGTGCCGGAATATCTCACCGCTATAGACGGCACGACCTGCATCGGCTGCGGCCGCTGTTTCAAAGTCTGCTCGCGCGAGGTCATGCATCTTTACGGCGTCGATGACGCGGGTGAAATTCTGGGCGTCTGCGACGGCGAAGACGACGATTTCGATGGCGAGCTCAATCGCATGATCATGGTCGTCGATCATGCCGGCCGCTGCATTGGCTGCGGAGCCTGCGCCCGCGTCTGCCCGAAGAACTGCCAGACCCATGTTGCGGCCGACCAGGTCGCAGCATGATCTGAGGAGACAACCAGGAGAACGGCGTTGCCCTTTAGAATCTTTTGTCGCGTCCTGGGAATGGTCCTGTGCAGCACCGCCCTGACCGTCTACTTCGCTTCTCATTCCGTCGGCACAGTAGTCGTCACGACGCTGGCTTGTTCGCTGCTCCTTCAGGTAGCCTATTTCGCAGGCGTGCTCTTTCTGATCTGGCGGTCTGGCTGCGCTAACAGAGCTGGCGAAATGGCTGAGCATTTCGGCAGTTCCAAGGACCTTGGATTCCAGCCGCCAGACCATGATGAGTTGACGAGTGAATCTGCAGATTTGCTCCAAAATCAAATGCTCGCCATATCGCTGCTGCTCCCTTGAGGCCGGCCGTGACAATATAAGAGCTCGGATTCCCGCCACTTTCCATGAACCATGGACATTGGGCTGATCGTTCAAGAACAGGTGTGCTTGACTTGGGCGGAGGTGACCGCATCCCGGGACGTCTAATGGCGCGAGATGCAGCTCTTGGGTTCCGCAGGCATAATAGCCGTCGCAGCAGGCCCGGATGCTGGCTGCTTCGTCTCGAGGACAACCGAGGCGCTGGAAATACTGTGGGGTCCTGCTGCAACGTCCGACAACGCAGCTGGCTTCAAATCAGAAAAGCCATGCAATGACGGTGCGTAGCTGGTCAGCTTCGATCACCTGTTGCTGGAGAAAACATGCTGGAAAGTTCGAACGCTATCCGCTCACCTTTGGACCCACGTCCATCGAGAAGCTCGACCGCCTGGGCAAGCACCTGGGGGCAAGGTGGAATCTACGCCAAACGCGAGGACTGCAACTCCGGTCTCGCGTTCGGCGGAAAAAAGCTGCGCAAGCTCGAATACATCATCCCCGACGCGATCGCGTCAAATGCCGATACGCTTGTCACTGTCGGCGGCGTCCAGTCCAACCACACGCGGATGGTCGCCGCGGTCGCCGCCAAGATCGGCATGAAATGTCTCCTGGTTCAGGAGAGCTGGGTTCCACATGAGGATGCCGTCTACGACCGGGTCGGCAACATTCTCTTGAGCCGCATCATGGGCGCAGAGGTGCGCCTGGTCGACGGGGGCTTTGACATCGGCATCCGCCGCAGTTGGGAAAAGGCCCTTTATGAGGTCAAGGCAAGGGGCGGCAGACCCTATGCGATACCAGCCGGGGCGTCTGTTCACCAGAATGGCGGCCTCGGCTATGTAGGGTTCGCGGAGGAGGTGCGCGCCCAGGAGAAACAGCTCAGGCTTGCCTTCGACTACATCGTCGTTTGCACGGTCACGGGTTCAACGCATGCCGGCATGCTTGTCGGATTCGCCAAGGACGGTCGACAGCGCAAAGTGGTTGGTATCGATGCCTCTGCCACCCCCGCCCAAACCAAGGCGCAGGTGCTAAACATTGCCCAACATACAGCGAAGCTCATCGATCTCGGAACGGACCTCGTTGAGGATGACGTGGTGTTGCTCGAGGAGTACGCACACCCGTGTTATGGCATTCCGTCCGAGGAAACCAAGGAGGCCATCCGCCTGTGTGCGCGGCTCGAGGGTATGATTACCGATCCCGTCTACGAGGGCAAATCGATGCAAGGGATGATCGACCTCGTCCAGAAAGGCTTCTTTCCGGAGGGGGCGAAGGTCCTTTACGCGCATCTCGGGGGCGCGCCGGCGATCAACGGTTACGGCTACACCTTCCCCAACGGCTGACGCTCGACAGATTGCGTTGCGCCGTCCTGCCGTGCCGGCGATGCGCTCAAAGTTCGTTTGATAGTCCGCTCGGCAAATTGAGGAAGCCAGCTGTCGACTGCTGTCAAGGCGAAGATGGCCGAGTTTATTCGAAACGTCTTAACCGGCGGTGTCAAGAAAGCCAAAGGACACCATTCTGGACGTTATGCAGGACCAGAGAAGTGGGAGTCATAACAGATGATTTTACCGGAACTGCGCTCTGCTATCCCAGCAGGCAGAGTTTTGGAGATAACGACGGCCACAGGATGCATCGTCGGATGTTCATCCGCAAGACAAGTTCGCGGACCAGCAAAGAAAAGTATCTCATTCGAAGCATCTTAGTCTTGAAGATTACAAGCGCTGTCTGGGGCGCGTACCAACTTCCGTCGACATTAGTTTTGCCGGGTACTCCGAGCCTTGGCTCCATCCGGACTGCACCGAAATGGTCGAGCACGCTTCCGCCAGAGGCCACGCCATCAGAATTTTCACGACGTTTGTGGGAATGAAGAGCCGGGATCTACAACGCTTGCAAGCGTTGCGCTTGAGAGTATTCGTTGTCCATGTTTTCGATGATGGCGCCTATATGAATAGCCGCCTCGTGAAAGACAAATATCTCGATTTGATTCGTCAACTGGTCTACGCAGACATCTCCTCGATTCGCTTCGTAGTTTGGGCGAGGTCCATCCCGATATCGTTGACATAATCCCTGCCGAAGCGATAGTTCGCACGCGGCCGTTGAGTAGCAGGGGTGGAAGCGGCTGGCGCGCAGCCGTTCGATCATCTCGACAGTCGCTGCAGACGTCGGCTGGCGCAGTCGATGCGGCCTGGATGAGCGATCCTGCAATCCCGCCGATCCTTCCCGGCGATACTGATCAACCCATTTTCGAACCGTCCGCGGGCAGACGCCTGCGGCTTCGGCAACGGCCTAAGGCGTCTGCCCGCCCTCGACCTGCCCTACAATTCGCTCTCGACCACGCGGCTTTAGCCGGTGATTCTTATCGACGTTCATCCGGTCCTCCGAGAATCACTGAAGCTTCGACAACCTCAGCTTTCCGGTCTGGACCGGATGGACAACCTGCTAGACAGCGATGACGGAGCAAGCACGGGGGCCTTGGCGCAGCATTGTTCAGCCACCTGGCCAGCGGTTGAGTTCCAGCAGGATACCGTTGGCCTTGAAACTCTAAAGAGGTGAATCTATGCCAAAGGGTGGCAAGATCACATCTGATACGACGGTCGGCATCTTAGGTTCGAGCGGCCACTGGTCGAATGCCGTCGGCCACTTGGGCATTTAATCGCCAACCAGTGTTCCTGAAGCAGCATCAGCAGTCGCTTCATTCCGGTATGAGACGACCATCGTCGTCGGCAAGTTCGCCGCAAGCTTCCGAACAGGGACGGCGGGGCTTAGCGGGATGGTGATGCCGCGGTCCTGCAGCAACGATCGGACCTGAGTTGATCCCCCGTTCTGCGACTGATGAGTCCGCTTCTGATCCGATGGATCGCTTGAAGATCGAGCTGCTCCGCCGTCTTTGCTGGTACAAATCTCATTGTGGTCGCTGGACAGCTTCTGCAAATCGCCTCAGCGTCAACATAGTCGTTCTTGTTGCCCTTCAGGAATGGCCGCACGAACTTCGCCGAGATAAGGCGCGCATCGCGACTAAGTGCGATCAAATCGCGAGCGAGACGGGCTTCCAAAAGACGCTTCCATTGCCGACGAGAGCGGAACTCACGCGTGACATGTACCGAAGCCGTTGGCTTCGATTGAAGCGCTCCGCGCGACAACGGCTCCTCGGCGGTCGAGGCCGATGAGACGGAACCAGGTTTGCCGACATCGATGCCAAACGTAGCGATGTTCATAATCTCCTCCTATCTCCTCCATCTTGCTGCGACGGATACATTAGCGCGACGCTGGTGGGGCGAACCATTCCACTAAATACGCACGGTTCTGATGCCTTCGGAGATGAAGCGGCTGAAACAGCTCGAGGAGGAGAACATGCACCTGAAGAAGATCGTGGCCGATGCCGGATCGCGAGATGCTGCAGAATGTCGTCAAGCGAAAGCTTTGAGGCCTGCTCGGAAGCGGGAACTGGTCGACGGAAAATCTGTAGCCATGGTTCGTTCCCGTCCGGTCCCGGCCGAAAACCGGGATCTTGTGATGTGACCTGTGTGCGGTGACCCGCTCCCGTGTCCAGCGATTGCCATGCCCAGTCACCAGGCCGTTGCGGTTGAGAATACCAGCGATCAGATCATCGTTGGCGATCAACACCAGGAGGTGCTGTTGCGCTGCCCGCGCCGCCGGCTCGGCAGGCGCAGCTCGGTATAGGCGCGGCCAATCCAATGGATCAGCAGGACGATTTCGGAGGCTTCATCATCGATATTGGCGATCACCCTCCTGGATGACGGTGTGCACCATGCGCTTTTTCAGCCTGGCATCCGTAGTCGGCGCCGTCAGACGGTGCGAAGGTCGAACGCAGCGATATCCTTTCCCATCACTGGTGACGGTTCCAGCGCCGCGGGATCAAGCGCGGAGATCTTGCTCTCGATCTCACTGACACGGATGAGTGCCTGGTTCCAATGCGCTTCCATTTCCGCCGCGAACGGCTGGTTCTCGGGATTGGCCCGGTTGGGGGCGCAGCGGGCAGCTTTCAGATCCCGACTGAGGGCGGCCCGGCCCTGGTCACGACGATTTGGCAGCTCGCACCTCAGCCTCGGCAGCAATCGCTCCCAGCTCCGAGAAACTCAGGAGCGCTTCCTCAACCGCATCATCGACGCGCAGTCCGCCAAAGGCGGTGCATCGCGCCCCGCCATTATCGAGCAGAGCCCGCCAGCAGGAATAGCGCGGATGATATTTGGTGCCCGTGTACCGCACCGTGAGCTTGCGGCCGCAGCGCCGCCAGCGGAAAAGCCGGGCCAACAGAGCGTCGCCATGCCTGGGAGTCCCGTGATGCCGGCTCGTGGCACGTTGTCGCTCACCATCTTGCGAATCGCCTCTGTCCTTTCTTTAACTGCCATAGCCTTCATGGCTGTCCAGGTCAGCGCCAGCCATTCCTCACGCGTTCTGCGTCGATATCTGCTCGAATGGCGGATGCCAAATCCCGGCGCGACACGACTCTTACCATAGGCGTAGGCGCCGCCGTAGATCGGATTCTCGATCATCCGGTTGATGTCGCATAAGAATCCTTCTCAAGGCGATCACCGACGTTCACGAAGCCACAGGGGCTGCGACGACAAGTTCGCCGCGGCGGGCCTTCTCGTAGCGGGCAGACAGCGAATGCTGGCGCAAAAGATCGAGTTCAACTCGTTGAGACTGCCCTTCAATCCCAGCAGCAGCCGATCATTGCCTGACGCGGCGCATAGACCGCCTCCTGGTCGACCAGCACGGTATCGACGACACGGCACAGCTCTATTAGCTGCCTGCCGGTCACGCTGTTGCAGGCAAATCGCCACACCTCCGTGCCGCAACCGCCCAACCTTGCAGAGACAGACCTCGGCGACCATCCGATCGAAGCCGGCCCGCGTGCCTAGCGCGGTAAAGTCGACGTGCGGAGCAGTTGTGATGCACGAACTCTTACTGAGGATCCGATCGAACATCGACCAGGAAAGCTCCAGCCAGCGATCCGATACCCGGCCAGAAAGACTTCAGCGGAAAACCTCTGCAATATTCTTGTCAATCACTTCATGAATATGGACCTGGCGACCCGCACAAGGATGCCATGCATAGAGAAGCTCGCGCTCCGGGCCGGTCCCGTGGGTGTTCCGTCGCTGAGTCGTACAACGAGCAACGTCCTCATGGCGCGATCGGCAATTAGGTCCCGCTCGCGCTTATGAAAACGGGTGACGCAGCCAGCCCGTCACCCTGATCTGGAAAACTCCAAAGCCCCGCGGTCCAAACATTGGGATCGGACCAGCGCAGGTCGAGGCTGTAATCGCCGCCGGTTGAAAGTCCTAGCAGGTCCACCGGTACCAAAACGTTGCAACAGATCCTTCAACTAAATTCACTGAATCTTTGCGACCGCAGATCGCTGACAATGATACATTCACCATAAGGTCTGAGGTCAGGCACGGCTGAAAAAGCTGATGCCGATTTACGCTCGAACCGCCGCATAGTACGCAATGTCGGGATCAACAACCAATGGCAACAAGGGCGCTCATTCTGGTCGAAGGCGATCCAACAGGTAATGGCCTGCTATATGTCCAAGCGGCCCAGCGTCTTGGCCTTCATCCAATTACCCTGTCGGCTGATCCGGCTCAGCAAGACTATCTTGCGGCGGAAGGGCTTGAGGCAATCCGTCTCGATACAGACAATCTCGATGCGCTGATCCGCGAATGTTCCCATCTAGGGGCCACTTATGACATTGCTGGTATCACGTCCTCCCTGGAGGCGTTCTATGCGACAATTGGCAAGCTCTGCCGGTATTTCGATCTACCGGGACCGAATCCCGCATCCATTGAACGATGCTGCGACAAATTCGTTCAACGTCAACTCCTCGCGGATGCCGGCGTTCCAGTACCTGCTTATCGTTTGGCAGCCAATGCGACCGACGTAAAAAGCTGTGCCGCGGAAATCGGCCTGCCGGTGGTTCTTAAGCCGGCGGTGGGCGCAGGGAGCAGCGGTGTCCGATTATGCCGCAACGCCGATGAGGTGGCCGAACATACAACCTATCTGTTGGGCGGGCAGCACATCTGGCGGTCTTCGCCGAGGATATTGGTGGAAGAATTCGCACAAGGTCTATATTATAGCGCTGACATAATGGGAAATGAAGTCATTGGGATTGAGGCTGCTGAGTTCGGCCCTCCACCGCATTTCGTATTCCGTCAGTTGACCTTTCCGGCTCCCCTAACTGACGACGAGTATAAATGTATCGCTGATGTTTCGCTGATCTGTTTGCGAGCTCTCGGCCTTGGCTGGGGGCCAACGAATATTGAATTCCGGTGGACGAAGCATGGCCCAGTCGTCATTGAAGTCAATCCGCGTATGCCGGGTGGGCCCAATCCTAAACTGGTTCGGCTGGCTTACGGTGTCGATCTCGTTACCGAGCACGTCAAGCTTGTCGTCGGCGAGGAATGGGATTTGCGCAGAAGGCATTCGCAGACTGCGGCCGCGCGGAACCTACTTCCTGATCGCGATGGCACGCTCGATTGGATCGGTGGCGACAGTCAGGCAACTGCTGTACCAGGTGTCGCCGAGGTCAAATTGTTTGTTAAACCCAAGACGCCGATCGTCAGGAAAGGCGATTACCGAGACTGTATCGGACATGTCATCGCCAGTTCACCCACCCTTGCTCAGTCCGAGGCGATTCTTCAGCGTGCTGCCACCTTAATCAGCTGGTCGATCACACCATTTTCGACCCTCGGGAAACAGGAACAATCTCCGGCCCCTCATCTCGCCCCTTCAGCGCAGGTGGCTCCAAGTAAGGGTGTTAATCGAGAACAGGAGACGGACGCAGATGGATGACGACCGAGCGTAAGGAATTCCGATCAAGCTGATTTTGGCTGAGGCATGATGCTGTTGCGGCGAGCAGGATTTGACGCACCAACAACCTCAGCCAGTTGAGCTGGAGGCGGAAGTGTGGCCTGGATGCGCCACCGGGTGCGGGCGATCCAGCTCAAGTACCGGAAGAGCGGCAAGACCATCCACGGGAGCTACGGACCCCCACGAAACGACATGTATGGTGGGCCAACGGCCGACGCTGGTGGCGCAACAGTGGGATGGCCGTCAACTCGGTCTTGACGCTCGAGTGGATAGACGCTCTCGGCATCCCCGTCTCGCCTGACCTCAACCCTTCGAACCGCCGGGTGCGGACCCGCATGCCGTGGATGTGGCAGGGGCGCGGTCAATAGTGACCGCCCCCATGCCGCCAGGTGCAACGCGCCAAGCCATAAGCGCGCTTGAGGCATGATATTACGGGCGCGGAAGTTGCGTAGCTTGCGATAGACCCAATTGCTTCGGACGATGTCCTCGATCCTGAGGCCGGCTTTCTTGTGGACGGAAACTAACTCTTATGACCGTGGTCAAGAATGATGGATGACCTTTTCGCCCTATGCCTTTTGCCACAGGTTTTGTTTGCCATTGATGAGGGCAACACGGAGACGGGATGGGCCTTGAGACGACGGTTGATCTAGCTCTTATCCGCGGGTTGGTTACCGCACTTCCGTAATCCGTCCTGGGGCTATCCCTGTCTAGTATCGGGCGTTGGGCTGATGCCCGGGCACATAGTTAGCACGGGAGTTCCCCACCGTGGCCACATCCCGTCGCCGTGCCGCCCGGTTTTTTCCGCCGGGAGATCCGGCGCGGGCAGAGCCTCAATCCGGCGGCGCCCGCGCCGCGGGCGCGCTTGTCGGGATCCTGATCTTCGATGAAGAAGCGCACTGCATCTCAACGCACCGGTTCGACCTGGTGGCCGATGGCCCACAGGAACGCCGCCATCTCGCGCGCGATCGCCCCAACGACGATGGGTTTGCCCGCAGCCATCAGGCGCCGGTAGCGGGCGCAAAGCCGCGTCTGCACCCTCCAGGCGATCTCGCGCACCGCCTTCGGCAGACCCTCGAGTGCCTGACGCGAATGGGCTCCGTCACCCTGGCGGGATAGCGGTAGGCCAAGGCGCCTTCGATCAGGACGCGGCGGGCGCGGCGATTGCCGGCCAACGTCAGGCCGCCGCGCTTTACCGTGTTGCCGGTCGAGCGCTCCGAGGGCACCAGGCCCAGAAAGGCCATCAGCTGCCGCGGAGTGTCGAACCGGCGGACATCGCCGACTTCGCTGACGAAAGTGACGGCGACGATGAAGGACACACCACGCAGCGCCTGATAGGCCGCGACCACCGGCGCCATCGACCAGCTCGGCACCAGCTCGGCCAGTTGCGCATCCAGCCGCTCCAGCCGGTCCTGCGGATCGGTGATCACGTCGACCTGGTCTTGGAACACGATCTGCTTGGCCGGATGGTCGAACTTTTGCGCCGCCAGCCAGCGGGCATCGGTCCGGGTCCAGTTCTTGCGTCCGGTAAAGACCCGGCCATGGCGCAGCAGGAACGACAGAAGCTGCTGGTGCTTCTTGCGCAGATCCTCGCTCGCCGCGGACCGCACCCGCACTAGATCGCGCACCGCTTCATGCACCGCGTCTGGAACCCAGATTCCCTTCAATTCTCCGGCCCGCAGCAGCCGCGCCAGACTGACCGCATCGCGCCGGTTCNGCTAGATCGCGCACCGCTTCATGCACCGCGTCTGGAACCCAGATTCCCTTCAATTCTCCGGCCCGCAGCAGCCGCGCCAGACTGACCGCATCGCGCTGGTTCGTCTTGACACGCTCGCCCGGGCGCTTGGGGATCAGCGAGGGCGCACACGACATCGCAGCGCTGACCGAGCTCGACGATCTGCGGGTAGAGCCCGTAGCCGGTCGGGCCGGCTTCGTAACAGAAATGCAGGCGAGGATGCTTTTTCTCCAGCTTGCGCACGAAGCGCTCGACCGCCGCCGGCCTCGCCTCGATCTCGCCGAAATACCGGACCTCCCCATTGCGGCCACCCTCGGCAACCGCAATGGCGTGCTTCGCCTTCGACACATCGACACCGACGTNCCGGACCTCCCCATTGCGGCCACCCTCGGCAACCGCAATGGCGTGCTTCGCCTTCGACACATCGACACCGACGTCAAAAACGCTATCTTGCTTCATGGCCCGTCCTTTCTTCGCTTGGGGCTCGGCTCGGGCACTCCCACAGCGGACCGGCGTCAGGTCGGCTTGAGGGGTGTGAAGAGGACGCGGTTGTAAGCCACGATTGAGGACCACACGTAGGTCTTGAAGTGGTCAAAGCCCCGCCAGGTGCAACGCGCCAAGCCACAAGCGCGCTTGAGGCATGATATTCCGGCTTCGATGCCGGCGCGGAAGTTGCGTAGCTTGCGGTAGACCCAATTGCCTCGGACGATGTCCTCGATCCTGAGGCCGGCTTTCTTGTGGAATGCCATATCGCGAACGCCCCAGGCTTTCGCTTTGGCCAGGTTGTCGCGACTGGCGAAGCCGCCATCGGCCGCCGCCTGCAGCGGTGCTTGACCATAGAAGGCGATGTGGCGGCCGATCGACCGCTTCAAGACCTTTTGCCTACCTCATCCTTGATGCCCGCTACGAGAAGGTGCGCGAAGCCGGCATCGTCATGGGCCAGGCGGTGCTGATCGCAGTCGGCATCGACTGGGCCTGGGCCTACCCTGGTTCCGGATGTGTCTCCGAGCCCGGCGCTAGCTGATACTCCGATGCCGCGCGGCCTCGTTAGAGATTGCCAAAGGAAATATCATCGTCGAGCAGACTTTCGAGTTTGGCACGAGAGGCGAGCGTTGTCATTCGACGTCCGGTGTCGCCGTATTGAGCTGTATCTGGTTGAAGACGTCTATGTTCGGAACCTGACACACCGAGGTGCACGTATTCCGCCGTTGCTGCGCGAAACTCATGGTTTTGCCCCTCTTGCTCGCACATATTCTTCGGTGGCACGTCGGTTGCATGGGACACGGCGAAGGATCCGTTACGACATAACGGTCTCGCAGTCTCCGGCCTAGGAGTTCTACATGAAACTTGCTGGAACGATCCAAATCAATGCGATGAACACTGCCCTGTTGAGTGCGCTTCCGCCAATTGCACCTTTGCCGCGTCCGGCACGGGTGCCGCTGTCATTCCCCCAGCAGCGGGTGTGGTTCCTTTCGCGTCTGGGGGAAGGCAGCGAGGCCTGTCACATCCAGATGGGGCTGCGGTTTCGCGGCGAGCTGGACGAGGCGGCCCTGCAGTCGGCCTTGGACGGGTTGGTGGCGCGTCATGAGGTGCTGCGCACCACCTTCGGGGTGGAGGCAGGCGAGCCGTTCCAGCGGATCGGGCCGGCGGATGTCAGCCTGCCACTGAAACGGGACGATTTGACGGCGGCTGCGGATGTGGAGGCGACGCTCGCGGAGCTAATGCGCCATGAAGCGCAGGCGGCGTTTGATCTGGAAGCCGGGCTGTTAATCCGCGGAGGGTTGGTGCGCCTGGCGGAGGACGATCATGTGCTGCTGATCACTATGCACCACTTGGTCTCGGACGCTTGGTCGCGGAAGATCCTGGCTCGCGAGCTCAGCGAACTCTACGCCGCGGCCCGCGAGGGCCGCGCGGATCGGCTGGCGCCGTTGCCGGTGCAATATGCGGATTACGCCCTTTGGCAGCGCCGTTGTCTGGCGGGCGAGGTCCTTGAGCGTCGGTCGGAATACTGGCCCTGGATGCTGGCCGGCGCGCCAGTGGTGACGGAGCTGCCGGCAGACGGCCCGAGTCCGGCGCAGCAGGACTACAGGGGCAGCTACGTCGAGTTCGTGTTGGACGAGTCGTTGACCGCGCAGTTGAAGGCGCTGAGCCGGCATTGCGGGACGACGCTGTTCGTGACCCTGCTGGCGGGCTGGGCATTGATGTTGGCGCGATTGTTGGATCAGGACGAGCTGGTGATCGGCCCGCGTAGCACCAACCGCACGCGTTCCGAGATCGAGGGGCTGATCGGCTTGTTCGTCAACACCGTGGCGTTGCGGATCGATTTATCGGGCGATCCGACGCTCGAAATGTTGCTGGAGCGGGTAAATGCCGCCGCGCTTAGGGCGCAGGCGTACCAGGAGCTGTCGATTGAGCAGGTAGTGGACCTCGTCGACCCGCCCCGCAATCTGGCCTCCATCCCGATCTTCCAAGTCATACTTGCTTGGCAAAACCATCCTGGGGAGCCGACGGAGGTGCCGGGGCTCGAAACTGAGCACGTCGACATTCGCGACGGTACCCCGCAACATGATCTTGCGCTTGAGCTAGGTGAGATCGGTGAGGCGATTCGTGGGAGGCTGATCTACTCAACATCGGTGCTTGAGCGGAGCACCGTCGAGCGGTTTGCGAGCTATTTGCACCAGGCGCTGGGCCAGATGGCGGCCGACGGCGGGCAGCGAGTCTGGCCGGCTCCGCTTCCCTCTTCGGAGAACCGTCTTCTGGTGAAGTCGAACTCGACGGAAGCGGCACATCCGCAGGACCGCTGCATTGACGAGCTGTTTGGGGCTCAGGTGCAGCGGGACCCGGAGGCGGTCGCGGTCGGCTACGAGGATCAGAGCCTGAGCTATCGTGAGCTGAACGCGCGGGCTACCTCTGCAGCGCCTCATTCATCGCCCACCAACTCGAACCCGCGGCCCCATACTGCGGTCATGAACTTCATTGAGGGGACGCGCGTCGTTACAGAGGGTGAGCTGCTAGCCAACAGCATCACGCGTTATCATGTCACAAAATTCTATCGTGAGCAGATCACCAACAGTGGTTACTACGACCAGCTTAAATACATTGTGGAGCCCTCATTCAACGAGTTCGAGAGCCCCGGCAACCTGGATACGAGCGGCGAGCACGACAACACGGTCGTGCCGGGATTTCAGCACAAGTACGCCCAGACCGGCTTGATGCTGGTAACGGACCGTTGCGCTTCATATTGCCGCTATTGCTTTCGCAAACGCATCGTTGGCAAGGACTCCGATGAAATCACGGCTGATTTTGCCCAGATTGCGCAATATATCGGCGATCATCCTGAGATGACGAACGTGCTGCTATCGGGAGGCGACCCGTTCGTTCTCAGCACCGCCAAGCTCGACAAAATTCTTGACCATCTGCTACCGATCCCACACTTGGATTCAATTCGATTCGGCACAAAAATGGTCGCCTATGAGCCCAAGCGGTTCAAGGATCCCGCCCTACCGGCTTTGTTCGAACGGATCCATGAAGCGGGTAAGACCGCAGTAATTGTCACACATTTCGACCACATCGGTGAAATCTCGGTCGATGCGGAGCGCAACATTCTCTCCTTGCGTGCGCACGGCGTGCAGTTCCTTAACCAGTCCGTGCTTCTCGCGAAAGTCAACGATGATGCCGAGGTGTTGGCTGCGACCTTCGCCAAGTGTCACCAAATGGGTGTCCGCCCTTATTATCTCTTTCAGGGTAGGCCGGTGAAAGGCGCATCGCATTTTCAGGTTTCATTGCGTCGCGGACTAGAGATCGCGCACGGCATCAACCAACGTCTCAGCGGCATCCAAAAGACATTCAAATACATCATGTCCCATTACACAGGAAAGATCGAGATCCTTGACCTTGGAGCCGATGGCCGCCTGTCTATGCGATATCACCAAAACAAGGATCCGGAAAAGATCGGAAAGATCTTTTCCAGGCCGCACATCGAGGGCGCCTGCTGGTTGGACGATTTGCCCGAAGGATGAGATCGAAAGGCGCGCAATGCTGATTACCGACCCCGTGCAGGTGGAGCGCAAAGACCCCGCCGCTTCCATCCGGCAGCGTCGTGAGGCGGTTGTGCCGGTTTCCCGCTCGCCGCCGGAGCGGGGCTGGAAATCCTGCGTGTCGGCGGGACTGCGATTGACGCGGCGGTGGCCGAAGCCTGGAAACCTTGCGTGTGCGAGCCCAGTGCATCGGGGCTGTGCCGGCGAACCGTGTTGCTCATCTATGTCGCCGACTGTCGAACGCAGTCCATCCGGCGCGGCGCCGCAGAGGATTTGCCCGGCGCAAATCGGGAAGCAAGCTTGCAACGGTGCTGCGGGACATTTTTGGTTGCGAGCTTCCGTGCCTGCCGGTGCCGGGAATATGCCCGAGTCGACCTCCGGATCGATCGTTCCGGGCAGTCTTTGTCCTGGAGATCAACTCCCATGGCGGGGCTCGGTATGTCCAGCGCTTATGTCTCGGACGCGACGACGTCGGACACAGCTTCTCGAGCTTGGTCAATCGCATCCTCGATGTCGCTTACACGCTTCGGAATTGGCATCCCCAAGGCCGAACACGCGTCGAATGGAACCGGATTTTTCCGCGCTAACGACCGCTGAGCTGTCACTCCGCCGCTCGAATGGATTCGGCGAGGCGATGATGGCGAGGTCGGCATAGGCGATACAGTGGAATGCTTTCCTGCTGCTCTCGAAACGTGTGACGCACATACGATCGCCGATGCTTTGACAGACGCCCGACCTCGTGCAGCGGGCGACGGCAAGTGGAATGGACCGCACCTCAAACGAGGTCGAAGTTGGGTAAAGAGCAGAAATTCGGCGAGGAGCCAATGGAATGAGTCCGATGATCAACATCCGAGAAGCGAACAGCGCCGATGTTGAGGCCATCTCGCAGTTGCACATCGCGAGTGCGCAGCAGACCTATGCCCATATCCTCCCAAGAAGCTATCTTTTCGAAAGAATGCCGACTGAACGACGTCTACTTTGGCAGGAGCGATTGATGAATCCCAGCAGATCCGAGCAGCATCTCGTATTTGTTGCGGAAAACGCAAGCCGAGAGGTGTGTGGTTTCCTTGCCGTGGTTTTCGATGATACGGACCCATGGGGTGCCTTTATCCACAATCTCCACATCGCGGCGACCCATCAACGGCGAGGGATAGCGCGAAGGCTGCTGACGGAGGCGGTAGCCCAGGTCCCCGCAGCGATGCTGAAAAAGGGGGTTCATCTCCTAGTCTACGAACAGAACCTCAATGCCCGTGCCCTTTATGATCGGCTTGGCGGTGTGGTGAAGGAACAAGTGGAAGAATCTGTTGACGGTGAGGTGCCAGTATATCTGCTAAGATATGTATGGTCATCCCTGAGCGCATTTCGTTGCCAGGTCACTCAAATCGAGCGGTCGGCGACTTGAGATAGCTTTCCGCGCCCGTACATCTGATGGGGTGGACAGCCTCTGCTCCCCAGCCTCGGTGGCTTATGATGGCTGTCTTTCTCAAAGAGGAGCTGCGTCGCGTTGATCGTGCGGCGAGCCCAGGCCGGGTCACTCGGCAGCGCGAAGTTGGCGGTCACGGCGCTGCGTTCGTTTCTGCGCTTCCTGCAACAACGCGGGTTGCTCGCGACCGATCTCCCTGTCGCGATGTCTGTGGTCGTCGCCTCGCGCTTGGCACACCGGCCGAAGGCGCTGCCTGCCGAACAGATCGAACGGCTACTTGTGTCTAGCGAAGTCTCGGCTCTGACCCTGGACGATCTCGACTGGGATTGCGGCGAGATCGTCATGCAGGGCAAGGGTCAACGGCGGGCGCGGCTGCGCGGTATCTGCAGTACATAAGTATTGAATCCTGCGAGATGTGCTTCGTTCTCCGCCAAGGATTCAAGCGCGCGGCTTCCGCGCTTGACCGCGATCAGTTCCACGAGACACTCTACCGCCGCGAATGCGGGAGTCATGGTGCGAAAAAGCGAAGGCATTTCGGTCCGAACGCGGATCACAATTTGAGAAAGTTTAGCGATCGGAGATATCTCGCTGTCGGTCAAAGCGACCAGCCTCGCACCGCGCGAGACCGCGAACTCGGCGACCTGCATTGTATAGCGACTGTACGGGCTAACTGTAACCGCTAGCAAAACGTCTCGTGGACCGATAGACCGGAGCGTATCATTGGCCGTGCCGCCTATTCCGTCGATCAATATCGTGGGCGAGCCGAGCAATGACCCGACATAGTGCATCAGATGGGCTGCAGGAAAACTTGAGCGGAGGCCGATGCAGAAAATCTGTCGTGACTCCACCATGAGATCGGCGGCTGCTGCCAGCGCGGCAATCGCGGCGGGCTGTGCGAGCTCGCTTAGATGGCCATGCAAGGCTTTGATTGTATCGCCGATGAGAACGCCATCGCCCTCGATCTCCCGAGGTGGCAGTGGTTCCTCTGCACGCCCCGCCAAGCTTTCCGGCCGTCCTCTGATGCTGTCCGCGAATATCTCCTTTAATTTGGCGAAACCGTCGAAGCCGAGGCGCTTTGCAAGCCGCGTTAGCGTCGCCGGAGGCAATCCTGCTCGGCGCGCCTGTTCCCTCATCGTCAGCAGTGCAACCTCTGTTGGATGGTCGAGCAACCAACGTGCGGCGACCTGCATTTGCCGCGGAAGCAGCTCGTAGCCGTCCTTGATTGCACTTACGACGGGCAAATCCATTCCGATATTTCTTTCACTAGTAATTATAAGCGCACAGAGGGACGTGCGACAGTATGCGCCGCTTCGACGGCATCGGTTGGATCGGGTCTGCAGGCGCTGCGCCGCTGCCGAGAGGTAACTGGATTGAGATCGCACAGGTCGATTACCAGCATGTGGCGCGGTCGCGTCTCAGGCGCCTTGAGATTCCGTTGCTGGATGCAGCCGACCTGCACACAGGCGCGGATGAGATCGGTCGCGAGCTCAAGCAGAGGGTATCCATGTCGTTCTCCAAACCATAAGGACCACCAATGTACATGCGTTAAAGTAGAGAGGCTGGTCCATCTCTACTGAACTCCGTGGGGCATTCCTGACATCCCGCGTGACAAAATCAGTCCATGCAAGTTGCGTGCCGGATCGGCGTAGCATCTGCACTACATCACTTCTCGATACCGACCGCCAGGCCCAGGCAACCCCTTTGGTCGAGGTTCCGACATTCTTGTCCGGCATCGGACAAAAGAAAGTTTGCGGATAGACACGCGCGGGAGCAAATGAGAGGAACCTCAACGAGGCAAGCATTCGCGATCTGTGCCGAACTAATCCGGACATTATGACCGTGGTGTGATTGTCGGCCCGTCCTTAGTGTTTTTGCGGCTGTTTAGCAAACGGAGGTTGCTTCGGGAGTGCCGAGCCGAGCCCCAAAAAAGGAAGGGCGGGCCATGGATGAAGTAACGTCTTCTACGTCGGTGTCGATGTGTCGAAGGCGAAGCACGCCATTGCGGTTGCCGAGGGTGGCCGCAATGGGGAGGTCCGGNTCTACCCGCAGATCGTCGAGCTCGGTCAGCGCTGCGATGTCGTGTGCGCCCTCGCTGATCCCCAAGCGCAGCAGGAACGACAGAAGCTGCTGGCGCTTCTTGCGCAGATCCTCGCTGGCCGCGGACCGCACCCGCGCTAGATCGCGCACCGCTTCATGCACCGCGTCTGGAACCCAGATTCCCTTCAATTCTCCGGCCCGCAGCAGCCGCGCCAGACTGACCGCATCGCGCCGGTTCGTCTTGACACGCTCCCCGGGCGGCGCGCAGGTCACTGACACGCGTTCCACGGAAAGGGTTCGGACCGAGATCCGAAAATATATTGGAGAAACGTATGACCTGAAAAAACTTGATCCAGTCCTCCTCGTGTGAACCGTACGTCAAGCGCGGTAAGAACGATGCGGCGGACGCAGAAGCGCTGTGTGAGGCGATGAGCCGGCCGACGATGCGGTTTGTGCCGGTCAAGACCGCTGAACAACAGGCGGCATTGATGTTGATCGGCCTGCGCGACCGGTTGATCCGCAATCGCACACAGCTGGCCAATGCGATCCGCGGCTATGCCGCCGAATTCGGGCTGACTGCTGCCAGGGGGATGTGCAAGATCGAACCGCTGCTCGAGCGTATCGCGGCAGATAAGATGCTTCCGGATTGGCGCGGGAGCTGTTCGCGCTCCATGCCAAGGAATATGCGCAGTTGCAAACACATCTGAAAGACGTCGACGCCAAATTGATGGCTTGGCATCGGGCCGAGGCGTGCAGCCGGCGGCTGGCGCAAATCCCCGGTGTCGGGCCGATCGGTGCGTCGCGGCTGGTGATGAAGACGCCGGCGCCTGAGACCTTTCGATCGGCCCGACACTTTGCCGTCTGGCTCGGCCTAACGCCGAAGGATCACTCAACCGCCAGCAGGGTCAGGCTCGGTGTGATCACGCGCGCCGGCGACGAAGCCTTGCGCAGCGTGCTGGTGGCCGGGGCTACTGCTGTTATCCGGCATGTCCGACGCGGCCGAGGCGCCGTCTCACCCTGGCTCGTGGCCTACTCAAGCGCAAGCCGCCGAAACTCGCTGCCGTGGCGCTAGCGAACAAGATCCGCGCATCGCTTGGAAGCTAATGGTGAGCGGCGAGACCTACAGAGCGAAGCCCATGCCGCCAGCCTTGGCGCGCGCCGCATAGAGATCGGCCAGACACGGGGAACATCTCTACTGTTATCGTGCTGAGCTGGTGCCGGAACTTGCGAGAGAATGAGCAGTTGGTCTGATCGATCGATCCGAGTGTGATTTTTCGTGGAATAAGGGACCCCTTAACGGCGGGGTTGTCAAAGTGCCTCCGGTTTCATCGGAGGCATTTGTTTTGGATGTTGGTTGTGGAGACGATTGCGAAGATACGCCGGCTGTCGCTGGTTCAGGGAAAGTCGATCAAGGCGATCTGCCGGGAGCTGAAGATCTCCCGGAAGGTGGTGCGCAAGGTTTTGCGTTCCGGGGAGACGGAGTTCCGCTACGAACGCAAGCATCAACCCTAGCCCCGGATGGGCGCCTGGCACGAGGAACTGGATCGCCTGTTGTCGGCGAATGCGGTGAAGCCTCAACGGGAGCGTCTGACGCTGATCCGGGTCTACGAGGAGCTTCGCGGCCTCGGCTATGACGGCAGCTACAGTTCGGTGTGGCGGCACGCGCAGAACTGGGAGACGGATCGCGGTAGCGCTGCGGCTGAAGCCTACATTCCACTGAGCTTTGCGCCGGGTGAAGCCTACCAGTTCGACTGGAGCCACGAGATCGTCCTGCTGGGCGGCGTGACGGTCACGGTGAAGGTCGCGCATATGCGCCTTTGCCACAGCCGCATGTTCTTTGTGCGAGCCTATCCGCGCGAGACGCAGGAGATGGTGCTTGACGCGCATGACCGGGCGTTCGCCTTCTTCAAGGGAACCTGCACGCGCGGCATCTACGACAACATGAAGACGGCGGTGGACGCGGTCTTCATCGGCAGGGATCGCCGCTACAATCGACGCTTTCCTGCAAATGTGCGGCCACTACCTCGTCGAGCCGGAGGCCTGCACGCCGGCGGCGGGCTGGGAGAAGGGTCAGGTCGAGAACCAGGTTGGGCTGGTGAGCGAGCGCTTCTTCACGCCGAGGCTGCGCTTCAAGACGCTGGAGGACCTGAACGGCTGGCTGACCGACAAATGCGTCGCCTAGGCAAAGGCGCACCGGCATCCCGAGCGGGCGAGCGCACGGTGTGGGAGGTGTTCGAGGAAGAGCGCGCCAGCTTTATCCCCTATGCCGGGCGCTTTGACGGCTTCCACTGCATTCCCGCGTCGGTGTCGAAGACGTGCACGGTGCGCTTCGACAACAACAAATATTCGGTTCTGTCGAGCGCTGTCGGTCGGCCCGTCGAAATCCATGCCTACGCCGACCGGATCATCATCCGTCAGGACGGTGCGGTCGTGGGCGAGCATGCCCGCTCGTTTGGCCGTGGCGAAGTCATGTACGACCCCTGGCACTACGTATAGAAGTTTGTACTTGATCGGACAGTTGGCGTCTGAGAGTGGTCCGTTTTGCCTGTCCGATGGGATCAGGCAGCGATCATTTTCTCCTTCGCCAGCGGGGCGGTGTCAACGAAGGTCTGCATCGGCGTCTTGCCGAAGCACCAGCGGCCCTGATGTGGGCGCTCCTCATTGTAACTTCTGACCCATTCATCCAGATCAGCCTGCAGCTCCTCGATCGAGCCGTAGATCTTCTTCCTGAAGGCGACCCGGTAGAACTCGTCCAGCACCGTCTTGTGGAACCGTTCTACGATGCCATTGGTCTGCGGGTTCTTGGTCTTGGTGCGGGAATGATCGACGTCCTCGACCGCCAGATAGAGCTCGTACTCGTGGTGTTCGGGATTGCCGCAATATTCGGTGCCGCGGTCGGTCAGCACCCGGCTTAGCTTCACCTCGTGGGTGTCGAAGAACGGCACCACGCGGTCGTTGAGGAGATCGGCGGCGGTGATCGGCGTCTTGCGGTCATAGAGCTTGGCGAAGGCGACCTTCGAATAGGTGTCAAGGAAGGTCTGCTGGTAGATGCGTCCGACCCCCTTCATGTTGCCGACATAGAAGGTGTCCTGGCCGCCGCAATAGCCCGGGCATTCACTCTCGAACTCACCATGCGCCTCCTTGTCCAGCTTGGCCTTTTCCAGCGCCGCCAATTGGCTCTCGGTGAGCACGATGCCGTCCTGGGCGACCTTCGCCTCCAGCGCCTTCAACCGCTTCTTCATCGTCTCCAGATCGTGACGCTGCCACACCCCGCGTACGCCCGACGGCGAGACCGAGTGGCCGAGCTTGCGCATTTCGTTGGCGATGCGGGTCTGTCCATAGGCGGGATATTCCAGCGTCAGCTCGAGCATGATCGCCTCGATCTCCGGTGGCGTGCGGTTGGCCAGCAGCGGCTTCCTGCGCGTCAGCTCCTGCAGCGCCAATTCGCCGCCGGTCTCGTAAAGCTCCTTAAAGCGGTAGAAGCTGTCGCGTGAATAGCCCATCATCTTGCAGGCCTGGCTGACATTGCCGAGCTGTTTGGCCAGCTCCAGCAGCCCCACCTTGGCGCGGATGATCTTTTGGTCCTTGGTCATGTCAGTGTCCTTTCTGTCGCCGAGGCCGGGCGCTGCGAACCCTGACCACTCCGCGCCCGGCCCCGGCTCAAGCTTCAGCCCAGGACACCGTCTGTCAGATAAAGTTTAAACTTTTACAGATGTCGAGATCCGCGATGGCACCCTCACTTGGCAGCGACGGATCGGGCAAATCGAGCAAGAGGCTCGCCTCGACGGCATTTACGTCATCCGTACCAGCGTGCCCGCCGAGCATCTCGACGCCGCAGAAACGGTCCAGGCCTATAAGGATTTGTCGCGTGTCGAGCGGGCCTTCCGATCCTTGAAGACCGTCGATCTCGAAATCCGGCCGATCCGCCACTGGACGGCGCCACGCGTACGCGCTCATATCTTTCTGTGCATGCTCGCCTATCACGTCGAATGGCATCTGCGGCAGGCCTTGGCGCCGCTGCTGTTCCACGACACCAATCTTGAAGCCGCCAGGGCAGAACGGAGCTCGCCCGTCGCCGCCACCGAACCGTCCGCGGCGGTAAAATCCAAGAAAGCCACCAAGCGCTCGGCCGACGGCCATCGGGTCATGAGCTTCGCCGACCTCATCGTTCACCTCGGCACGCTGGTCCGCAACACCATGCGCGTGCCAGCCCGCCCCAAGCACCGCTTCACCCTCTATTCCACACCAACCGCACTCCAGGAGGCCGCTTTCCGGCTGCTCGCCCTCGACCCGTCACGTGTCCAGTAACCGAAAAACCCGACCGCAAGATTGCCGAGTCGGATCAAGCACTTGCCAAACTCACAAATGAAAACTTCGGACTAGCGGACCGCGAGAGACCTCTAATTCTCTTCTAACGCCTCGTGCAGATAGAACCACCAAAGCAGTCAGAAATACCTCGAATCTACATGGGCGGCTACAATGAATACTTCGAAAAATTACTGTTTATGGACGGACACTAGCTTAGCTAGTCCATGCCGTTCCGTTGAGGCGCGGACCACTCGATCGCGATCGAGCGCGCGGCGTCGCGAATACGGAGACCGGGCTGAGCAGATGGCCCGAACGGGGCGAGTTGAGCATGTGCGCACGCTGGAAACGATCCAGCGTGTTGGACGGGCATTGCTGCCCACTCCAGGCCGCAGACCACAACGAGGAAGAGGATTTGGAGGAAAAGAAGCACGGACGCTGCGCCAGTCCTCCTCTCCGCCAAAAGTCTGGGCTCGTGCTTCAATCATGTCGATGCGGCTCTAACGCTCCGGTCCGAGAGATGCGCCTCTCAGCTCTTCGACCGAAAATGGTGGGACTCTCGCTCTTTTGCCAGACATTCGCCTAACAGCGCTGTCCCTTGTTGACGCCGGCGCGCATTTCGCCCGCGCTCCTCCGCTGATAGAGCTGATACAGCCCCGGGCCGATGGTGACCGGGTGGAGCATAGCGCGCCCGTCGGAGCCATTTGCCTGAGTGGCGGAGACCTTCGAGGCGCAACCTCTTCCGCACGAGCGAGATATCCTCCCACCCGCAAGCGTTTCGCGTTCGCGCTGTCCGATGTCCGACAATGTCGGATACGCAACGTAGCTGAGCCAGATCTATCACTTTGCCTCGAAACGATTTCTCATTTGGCATGGTACATGCGTGCTCATCCGCAAACCAAGTCGGACTGAGGAGAAATCGTCCCATGATCACCTCCCGAAATATACCGCCGCCGCGGGTTTCCCGGACCCACCCAAGATGACGCTCGACCAAGGGCCTGGCAACATGCAGACGGCTCATCTGGCTCGGCGCTGCCCGCCGATCAACCTTCTCCCACAAGGGCAGACGGGGAGAGCGCCTTTGTCCGGCATCATCGCCAATGAGTGCGACCCCAAGGCAATCGCCCAGCGCAAATGGCTGAGCGCGATCTACGGCACGCATCCTTATTCGAGGCCGGACGAAGATACCAAAAGTAGGCCTCGCCAGCATCACACAGGCCGATCTAAGCGGCGCTTGATCCCACAAAGGAATTTCAGACATGCACCAAGACACCGTCGGGCGAGAGCTTTCGCCATGCCCCTGACCAGCCCGGCCTACCCGGCCGGCCCATATCGCTTCCGAAACCGGGAGTATCTGATCATCACATATCGCACCGATCCGCAGAAACTGCGCGACCTGGTGCCGGAGCCGCTTCAGGTGTTCGAGCCTCTCGTCAAATTCGTCTTCATTCGCATGCCGGACTCGACCGGCTTCGGCGACTACACGGAAGGCGGACAGGTCATCCCCGTCTCCTTCCTGTTTGGACCGGAGACATCGCGAACAGGTGTGCGAGGACATCGCGAACAGTGCTCCATGCTATCTCTCGACGAGGTTGAGGTCGATGGTTTGGATTTTCTGATGGCGGAAGAAGACGTTGAAGACGCCGTCCTTGTCGGTCGCACGGAAGGCGACGGCGCGCCCGGCGAAGGCATTGGAGATCTTGAAGTGGCGGCCGAACAGCGAGGTCGCGCCCTTCTGCTGGATCTTGCGGATATGGTCGCCGGGCGCATAGTCGAAGGGCTGCGGGGTCTCCCTGAAGTCGCGCGGGGAAGACCGGTAGCGGTCGAGCGGCACGGCGCCGGCGATCGCCTCGTGCGGGCGCTCTGCATTGTAGATGTGGCGCCAGCGGTCGAAGGCCCGCTGGGCCGCCGCCAGGTTCTCGAACGGCGGTCCCTGCAGCGCCTCGGCCTTGAGCGTGCGGTGAAAGCGCTCCTCCTTGCCCAGCGTCTGGGGATGATACGGCCTGGAATGCCCGATGGCGATGCCGATTTCGATCAGCCAGACGCCGAGCAGGGTAAAGTCGTTGCGGCCGCCATCGCCCCAAGGCGGGCCGTTGTCGGTGGCGATACAAAAGGGCAGGCCATAGCGGCGGAAGGCCGTGATCAGGCGCGTTTTCACGGTTTCGGTGGTCTGGTCGGAGCAGGCCGACAGCACGATCGAGAACCGCGAATGGTCGTCGAGCACGGTCAGCGGATGCAGGCGCCCGGCGCGCAACGGCACATGACCCTTGAAGTCCATCTGCCACAGATCGTTGGGCGCTTCGTGCTCGAAGCGGATGAAGGGCTTTGCCCCGCCGCCCAGCGCCCCGAGCTCGACGCCGTTGCGACGCAAGATGCCGGTCACCGTCGAGGGCGACGGACAGCCAATCCCCTGGCGCGCCAGGACCCGGGCGATCTTGCGCCCGCCCCAGGCCGGATGTGCCGCCCGCACCGAAAGCGCCGCTGCTTCGACCTCCCAGGCGCTGCGCCTGGGACTCGAGAGCGGTTGGCGCGAACGCTCCAAAAGCCCGGCCTCGCCCTCCGTCCGATAGCGCGCGATCAACTTGTGAGCCACCGTCCGACCGATCCCAAAGCGCCGGCACAACGCGCTCACATTCGCCCCCGGCGCGCTCGCCAACCTGACAAATTCCAGCTTCTGTTTCATCGCGCTCGTGTCCTCGAATGGCATCCCGAACCTCCCGGCGCAAAGCGCGCCAAACTGTTCGCGATGTCCTCGCACACCTGTTCGCGATGTCTCCGGTCCAAACACTTCCGTGGCCGCAGGGGCAGCTACACCCACTGCATGTTTCTCGATAACCATCCGCCGATAGCCGGCGGACGCGATTTGTGGGGCTTTCCCAAGAAGCTCGCCAGCCCAACGCTCCGAACGGAGACGGATGCCCTTATTGGCACGCTGGACTACGGCCCGTCCGCGTCGTGACGGGAACCATGGGGTACAAGCACCGAGCCGCCGACCTTGCGAGCGTGAGGGCCTTGCTCGCCGAACCGAACTTCCTCCTCAAAATCATCTCGCATGTCGACGGCACGCCGCGCATCTGTGAGCTCGTGGAATATCACCCGGAGGACATCGATCTGAGGGGCGCCTGGACCGGCCCGGCAGCCCTGCACCTCTGGTCGCATGCGCTTGCCCCCGTCGCCGAACTGCCGGTGCCGGAAGTGGTGTCGGCCGTACACATCGTCGCAGATCNGTCGCATGCGCTTGCCCCCGTCGCCGAACTGCCGGTGCCGGAAGTGGTGTCGGCCGTACACATCGTCGCAGATCTCACGCTCGCGCTCGGGAAGGTCGTCCACGGCTACCTCGCGGAAGCCGAGCCTCGCTATCGGAAAGGAAGAATCCATGAACTTTCAGAATGAATATCGAACCAGCGCGACGACGGAGCCGGTGGCCGGCTTCTCGAGAAGATGGCGGTGATTGCCGGAGCCGCGAGTGCATCGCAAGGAGATTGCGCTCAGCTTCGCCCGCGAGGAGCAAGAGTGGTCCGCGGATCTCGATCACAGCGCTGCCCAGCAAACGGCGTCCGGGATCGATCCGATGGGCAAACGCGCGCAGTCGGGCTTGGCATGGGTATCAGCAACGACGAGCAGGTGGAAAGCGGATGGTGCGGGCGATCGAAACTTCGGGCGCCTCGACATCCTGGTCAGCAACGCCGGCGTCCAGATCATGGCGACGCTTGTCGAGTGAGGCGGCCATAAAGGATATCGCGTGTTCGCGTGGTGCGGTGTCCCGGATGCCCGAAGTTGCGCGACAGTTACTCAAAGAAAGGAGCCAAAATATGTGCGGCATCTGTGGATGGATTGATTTCGATCGTGACCTAGGAAGTCCCGACGCGCGAAGGGAGCTTGCCGACATGACGGCCACCATGGCCTATCGTGGTCCGGACGACGAGGGGACTTGGATCGACGGGCCTGCGGCACTGGGACACCGCCGCCTAGCGATCATCGATATCCAGGGCGGTCGCCAGCCGATGACGCACCAGGAGGACGGCCGACCGGCGTTGGTGCTCGTCTACACGGGCGAGACTTACAACTACCGCGAGCTGCGTCAACGGCTTGCCGCCTTGGGCCATCGGTTCGACACGAGCAGTGACACCGAGGTGGTGCTGCGCGTCCACCGGGAGTGGGGCCACCGAGACCCCCGCAGCGCCGTGAGCGAACTCAACGGGATGTTTGCCTACGCACTCTGGGACACCGCCAAGCGCGAACTGCTTCTCATACGCGACCGGCTAGGCATCAAGCCGCTTTACTACTACCCCACCGAGCACGGAGTGTTATTCGGCTCCGAGCCAAAGGCGATCCTCGCCAATAGTCTCGCGGAACCGGCCATGGACGCCGACGGGCTTCGTCGCACCCTATGCTCCATCCCCGATCCGGACAGCACCGTATTCCGTGGCATGCGTGAGGTACCGCCCGGCCACATCGTTCGCGTGACCCGCGACGGCATCAAGCAGATGAGCTACTGGCATCTCACCGACAGCGGGCATACTGACGACGTGCCTACCACCGTTCGGCGCGTCCGCGAGTTGCTCGACGACACAATTCAGCGGCAGCTCATTGCCGACGTGCCGCTGTGCACACTGTTGTCGGGCGGGCTTGATTCCTCGGCCATGACCGCACTGGCCGCGCGCTTCAGCGACGAACGGATCCGGTCCTTCGCCGTCGACTTCGTCGGCTACACTGACAACTTTATCCCCGGCCCGTGGCGCCCCACACCCGACGGGCCGTACGTGCAGGAGGTCGCGAAATACGTTGGAACCGACCACACGGACATCACGTTGTCCGCATACGAACTCATGGACCCGAACGTGCGGGCCGCCACCCTCCACGCCCGCGATCTGCCGTTGACCTTCGGCAACCAAGATAGCTCGCTCTACCTGCTGTTCCGGGCCATCCGGCAACACTCGACGGTGGCCCTATCTGGGGAGGCGGCCGACGAGGTTTTCGGCGGCTACTGGCTTTTCCACGATCCCGCGCACGTTCAGCGCGACACGTTTCCCTGGATCGAAGACAGCGACGATATCGTACGGCGGTCCCTAGACCCCGGACTGGTCGAGAAACTCGACCTCCCCGGTTATCTCGACGAACAGTACCGCACGGCACTTGCGGAAGTACCAGCCCTGACCGGGCCGGCCTCTGCCGACCCGCACGAGCGTCGTATGCGCGAGGTCTGCTACCTCTTTCTCACGCGTCACCTGCCGACGCTACTCGACCGCAAGGACCGGATGAGCATGGCTCTGGGTCTCGAGGTGCGGGTCCCATTCTGCGACCACCGCCTCGTTGAGTACGTGTTCGGTACCCCATGGGCCCATAAGACTTTCGACGGGCGCGAGAAGAGTCTGCTGCGGGCCGCCACCGCGGACCTACTCCCGCAGTCGGTGGTGCAGCGAGTGAAGAGCGCGTATCCGGCTATCCAGGATGCCACCTATGACAGAATGCTGCGCACGCGGTTCACCGCGCTGCTGAATGACCGCAATGCGGCAGTAGCACCGCTATTGTCCGTCGACACGTCCCGCGCGTTGCTCGATACGACCGACAACCTCAGGGGGGTAGAGCATATCCTGACCCTGCAGGATTTCCTGACCGATTACAACGTGAGCCTCACGATCTGAGACGACAGAACACGCAAGAGGATTGCGAAGGAGGTCCGGCGTCCGAACGGCGTTGGCCTCCATGGCCAAGAGGCGGCAGACCTGTTCGCGTGGTACTTAATTATGAGCATGCTGAAAAAAATTTCCCATTTCGACACGCTAATAAAAACAAAGACTTCGCCTTGAAGATTGTCGAGCGTCAGCCGTTGCTGAAGGTGTAGTCATAGCCGTTGATCGCCGGCGCCGCCGAGATGCGCGTAGAGGATCCTCGCCCCCTCCGGAAACAAGCCCTTCTGGACGAGGTCGATTATCCCCTGCATCGATTTGCCCTCGTAGACGGGATCAATAATCATTCCCTCGAGCCGCGCACACAGGCGGATGGCCTCCTTGGTTCCCCCGGACGGGCGCTAAGGGCCAAATCCAACTTGGGTTGTTCCACCCGAACTTATCTAGAAACTCAAGGGGATAGAAGGGTATACTACCTGATGATCGTTTAATTCTCAGCGGTTCGCCCTTAGAGCAATGATAGCTGGCCGCCTGAAGTCGTTTTCCCCTGAGGGAACTTGATCTGCGTTGCCGGTTTCTCGACGACTATACGAGCATCGTTTTGGCGCGGTGCGCTGCAGCTGCTTAGCTTCCGACCATGGGCGCTGAGCCAAGTCTCGGTTTCCTCTTGAGCGGTCAGGATCACCGGCATGGTCTTCTCGTGGATCGGCTTGATAAGGGCGTTGGGAGGGGCTGTCTGCAAGCGGCCGTCACCGTGAGAATACTTTTCGCCCGACCGAGGTTGACCTGCTGATCGGCGACGCCTCCAAGGCGGCCGCCAAGCTCGGTTGGAAGCCAAAGACCACCTTCGATGAGCTCGTCTCAGAAATGGTCGAGGCCGATTGCCGCGCCTACGGAATCACGCTCGATTAACGTGAAAAGATAGCGATTTCGACGGACGGCAAAGAGCATTCGCAGTCCAAAACAATCCGCATTCGCCGGACCCCTTTCAGGCGGTTCGCCGACATCCATCAGCATGTGGACGCCTTGGATCAGAATTCGCACATCCTACAAAGCAGAAAACCATCCGTTCCATTCATGCGATCGACGATTTCGCGAAAAACCTGCCCTTCAAAGAGATCTTCATATGCGTCGCGCAGAAGGTTTCCCATACGTGGCGCCGTTCAAAATCCACGGAGCAGCAGTAACGTCGCCACTGGGAAGAAGAACATTCCGATACTGTCGTTCGTCCATGCATGTCAGCGCTCTGACGACTGGCTGCCGTGGTTCAACGATCTTAGAGTCCTCTCTGATTGGGGTCGTTGCTCCTGGACTTTTTCTCGGACCGTCCCGCGGGTCCCTCGCTTCTCTTCACGGTCGGCGCTTGGGCCGCCGCATGATGTTGGGGTTGTCTATCGCGGTGGGGACCTCAAGTATCTTCGCGCTTGGAGATGCGTTGGCCGGGTACACGGTTGTCTTCGCGGTCAACATCGGTCGCCGCATGATGAAGCTTCGCGGGACGAGCCTTCAATGTGGACGACGCACTTTGCTGAGTCAGCGGTGCAACCCCATCAGCGGAATGGCTCGGCTCACGTCCCGGCAGGGGACGCCTCAGGCGTTCAGATTCTGAACGCTATCCGGATTTACGTTGTGGTTCCTGCATTCGGATTAAAGAGCTCTCCGGTTTTAAGCATCGTATGCATTATCACCGCCAGTTTGCGCGCCACAGCCACGGTAGCTCTTTTGAAGCCGATCCTCTCCCGGAGCTGGAGACCCATGTCCGCAGGTGCTCTCGGTTGAGCTACGCGTCAGAATAACCGACGCCGCTTCGTAGAGAAGTCATCGCAAATGGCGGTCGCCGCGTCGGGATATATGCCCGTCATAATCGATTTCTCCGGATTGGTAGCGGTGCGTCGTTAGGCCTGTCCAGGCGCCAACAGATCGGGACGTCTTGAAGTTGCCCGGATCTTCAAGGAAGTGGCGAACGAGGTTGCGGTGATGGCGCTGATGCCAGGGATCGACATGAGCATGCGGCATGCCTGGCTCTGACGTGCATCTGCAACGAGCTGGCGCCCAAGTTCCTCGTGATCGATAAGAAGACGCCGAACGTTCTTCTCAACGCGGCTCCCTTACCTGCAGGAACGAGCAGCCCGAACGTTTTCATGATCCCACAAATCTGGTTGGAAAGTTCGGTAGTGATCCGGACCAGCCGGGTGCGTGCCCCCACGAGCGTGCGGGTCAGCATGCTGTCAGATCCTTTCACCCGCACCTCGGGGAAGAACCCCACCTCTGCAAGATGCGCCAAACCGTCGGCGTCGTTCGCGTCGGTCTTATTCGGCGCCATATCGAGCGCAGCTTTGGCATGGCGAGCATCTGGCTGTCGATCGCGCCCGACGTGGGACTGGCCTCGCGCCCGGCTCGCTCGAGTCCAGCATCAGCGCCACGTCGTGGATAGTCTGGAACAGAAAGCGCCGCGCCAACTCGCGAAACCAGCGTAGACCGTCTGCCAGGCGCCAAAATGGATCGGCAGCATCCGCCAGCCGCAACCCGAGCGCACAAGGTAGCGCACCGCGTTGATCACCTCACGGAAATCAACCTCGCGCGGACGGCCGCGACGCCCAGGCTTGGGCATCAGCGGAGCGATCTGTTCCCACTCCTCGTCCGTCAGATCGGACGGGTAGCGCTTGGTCTTCTTGGCGATCTTGGCCATCCGGCCACGGCTCTGTTCGGTCCCACATCCCCAGCTTGAATCACAACCAGCCTCGCCGAAATCCCAAACTTCCGATTTTCCAAACAGATGGGGTGATTGGGATCTCGACCGAGCCAGATGATGGCGGCTGCTCCTGTCGAAATGTGAAAACGTGGTCGATGTGAGTCGCCACAAACATTTGGAAGGAGCAGCCATGAAGTGATGCCGGACTGGACGTGTCTTTGGAAGAGACCTCTATTTGCATTGTCGACGAGACTGGCCGGATCGTGAAGGAGGCGAGAGCGTTGAGCGATCCGCAGGCATTGTGTGAGGCGCTGAAGGGGAGCGGCTTGCCGCTTGAGCGGATCGGCCTGGAAGCGCGCTCGCTGACGGCCTGGCTTCACGATGGACTGCACGCCGAAGGCTTGCCGGCGACCTGCATCGAGACGCGGCAGGCCAACGCGGCGATGAAGACGATGCCCAACAAGACCGACCGCAATGACGCCCGCGCGCTGGCGCAAATCATGCGCACTGGCTGGTATCGGCAGGTGCATGTCAAGAGCAGGCAGTACCGGCTGTGGCGTTCGCTGCTGGTTGCCCGCCGCACGGTGCTGAACGAGATGCGTTCGATCGAGAACGTAGTGCGGGCGATCCTGCGCGAGGCCGGCGTCAAGCTGGGCCTGCCGTCGCGCAGCGCGTTTGCCGGCCGCGTGCGCGAGCTGACAGGTGCCGACGCTGAGGTGATGGCGATGGTCGAGCCGCTGCTTGCAATCCTCGGTGTCATGTTGAGAGAGTTCGCCCGCCTGACGAAGCAGGTTCTCGACATCGTCCGCAATGAAGAAGTCTGCCGGCGGCTGAAGAGCGGGCCGGGCGTCGGGCCGATCACCGCGCTCGCCTTCCGCGCCACGATCGACCGGCCTGAGCGGTTCGGCTCGTCGCAGGCGGTGGGGGCGCATCTGGGACTTACGCCGGCACGCTATCAGTCCGGCGAAACCGACAGCCGGGGAAAGGTCAGCCGATGCGGCGACGAACTTGCACGCACCGCGCTTTATGAGGCGGCCCCACACTGCTGGTGCGATCGAAGAAGTGGTCGAGCTTGCGCGCCTGGGGCATGAACATCGCCAGACGCCGCGGCATGGTGCGGGCGCGCGTGGCGGTGGCCCCAAAGCTGGCGGTCATCCTGCATCGCATGTGGGCTGACGCGACCGAGTTCCGCTTTGGAAAGGAGCCTGCCGCGCTGGCCGCGTAAGCCGCGACGAACACCGAAGGAGCAAAAGCAGAGCTTTCGCCCGAACGGGCGATGCCCGGATCGTTCCGTGGGACGATGGGCGAGGCGATCCCGTTAAGAGCCCCGAACCTGCCGGCCCAAGCGCGGCAAGGTCGTGACACAGATTGAGACGCCTCGCTCTCCTGACCCCATATGTGGACGGCCCCTCCTTGCAAGATTGTTCAATGATTTGATCGGATCGCTTGCGCTCATATGTCCGGCCTTTGTGTGCGGTCGCACTTAACCGCTAGCCAAGATGGTTTCCGCGACGCGAGTTCCCAACATCATGGCGGCCTACAACGACCAATGGGGTCAACGGAGTGTCCCGCGTCCTCGGATTGTCAATCACCACTGAATCGGGACCCTGGTTTTTCGCGCAAAAGGGGACCCCGGTTGTGGGGTGTTGAAGGGCACGCCGGTGAGCTCCCGATCAGGCGAAGCTGGTCGGGGTTGCGCAGCCTGATCGGGTGCGGCTGGTTGGCTCGTCGACTTCAGCTTTGAGAGCGGTTCTTGAAGCGCCAGGAATCGTTTCCTGTTTCGACGATCTCGCAATGATGGGTGAGCCGGTCGAGTAGCGCGGTGGTCATCTTTGCATCCGCGAATGCTCCATGATGCACCTTTCCTTGATCGCCTGGTCCGTTGCAGTCGGCGTTGAAGTTGATCGATCTGGTCGCTGGAAAGGCTGATCTGCCAAGGCTGGCCTTTCGTGCTTTGCCGACCGTGGACAAGGCCCTGGGCGAGGTAGTCGAAGATGGTTTGAGCCGTCACGCCGATTGCAGCGGCTGCGCCCTGTACAGAGTAGGTTCCATCAGGCCAGCGCGGCGGATTGGCTGCGACGCCGTTGATCTTGGCTGTGGGGATTCCCCAACGGTGGCGTAAGAGCCAAATGTTCTCATAGCTGAACAGCTTGCCTCGCGCCGAGCGGACGCCCTCGTCATTCAAGATTTTGGCAATTTGCCTGTCCATATCGCCCGCAGCATTGAGTTCCGTGATCCGCTCACGCACAAGCTCGAGTTCGCCATAGTCTCGATCGTAAGGTTGAACTCGGCGTTGGATTTGATGTTCGCTGGTTGCCCCGGTCTGCCAAAGAATCCTGATGGCGACCTGGCCGCGTATCTTCTTCTGATCGAGAACGACCTCCTGCACGATGAAGCGCAAGATACGTTTGCGGTCTTCTGGCTGGGTGGTTTCTGAGTGCCAGATAGCCGGCAAATTCTCGGCGAGTCCCTGAAGCGCCGCGTGATCCTGTGCCTGTAACACCAAGGGCTCTCGGTCTCTCCACCGACGATATTCCTGCTCGATCTCATCGACCAAGCGCAGCTTGTCTTCCCAAGCCTTTTCCAGGGTTCTGGCGACGAGACGATTTTCCGGTTCCACGGTGTCGTATTGTCGTCGAGCCCGTTCGGCGTCATACCGCGCACGTTCCCGCCGTAGCGCCCATTGTTTCTCGAGGCTCCGCGTTTCCTCCGCAATCTCGTCGAGCGCAGCGATGGCGATGGCGATTTGGTCAGGTTCCAACGCCTTCAGGAGGATCCGGGCGACTTGTTCATCTACTGCGGGCGCCCGAACCTCCTGACAGAGAGAGCTGCCGGTCTGGTTGCGGTCCGCCAGGCAGCAGTAGACGGGGCATGCACTGTCGGGGCCGCTATAGCGCACGGTCATCCGCCGTCCGCACTGGCCGCAGACCGCCGAGATGACCCGCACATAGTGCCACGGCCGGCCGTCACGCGTGGTGAATGGCGGGGATTCCTCCCCACGCGGCAATGGGAGGAGACGACGGCGTTCGATATGTTCAGCCACCTCCCGGTTGAGCTTTGGTCCGATCGGCACGAGACGCGTCTTGAAGAACTTCGTGTGGCGGACGGTGATGATCTGCTCGCTCAGATCCACGTCCTGCAAGAGCAAGTGAAGCGCCTCGCCGATGCACATGCCGCTTCCGTAGAGCAGCAGGACGAGCGTGCGGTACATTGCCGGCACCTGAGGGCTGTGCCCTATCTTCAGGATCGAGGTCGCTTCCAGCAGGCGGCGCAGCTCTTCCGTCGAATAGACATATGGCGTTTGTTGCCGCGGCAGCTTCGGCAAGTTTGTCGGCAGTGGTGAGGACGCCGTGTAGCCGCGGCTGACGGCGAATCGGTAAAGGCCGCTCAAGACCCTGATCGCAGCATCCAGGTGGCACTGAGCGGGGGCTGCCGTGGAGAAACAAGGCTACCGCCTCGGGGGTGACTTCGCCGATATCGCGGTTGCCCATCACTCGGCAGAACCGACGCAGCAGAACCTCGGCGGACTCGAAACGCACGCCCAATAACCGCTGCTTGGCCAGATAGGCGTCGACGACATTGGTCAGCATCATTCGAGCTCTCCCAGGTCAAATGCACCGACCGCGCGAAGGGCCTCCATGTTCACTTTGGCGTAGATACTCGTTGTTGCCGCACTACGGCGCCCCAAGTGGTCCCCGATCTCCTTCATCGAAAGACCTTCGGCAAGAAGCCGAGAGGCGCAGGCATGGCGCAGCGCATGCCCCACGCGGTGAGCGGCGTCGATTCCAAGCGCAACAAACCTGCGATTAGCGACATCATAGATACTCCCCGCCTTCAGCGGCCGACGAGGGCTTGCATGCAGAGAAATACTTGCGGATCCGCTGACAGCGGGCGCGCCGTATCGATGTAGCGGGCGAGCGCCTCAGCGGCGGAGGGAACCAGCGGGTAAATTTGCGGCTGACGGCGCTTCAGGCGGAAAAGCCGTAGCGTCCCACCGGCCCAGTCGATCTGATCGAGGCGCAACGCCGCCACTTCGCCGCTACGCATCCCACAGACCGCAAGCAATAGCAGGATCGCTCGATCACGGATTTCCCGAGGCTTGTCGGTCTCGGCATCGGCCAAGATACGCTGCACGTCCGACCCATCCGGGGCATATGGCAGCCTCTCTTGCTGATAGAGCTGAGGACGGCTAATCGACGCCGCGACGCGCTCAATGCACATGCCCCGCTCTGCCGCGTAGCGCAGAAATCCACGCAAGGCCGACGCTATGTTGGCTACCGATACGCGGGACCATTGTCGCGCCCGGGCGACGAAATAAGCATCGACGTCTTCGGGCTGAAGACTCCTCAATTGCCGGTCCGTCTCCTCGCACCAGCGCAGGAACCTACCGATCACACGGGTCCATTGCTCGACCGTCGACGGTGTGAAGCCGCGCTCATCACGCATCCATCTCACATACTCTTCGAGTTGGCTGCGGTATCGGGACACAACGGTCGGCTCACGCCACCAGCCCAGAAATCGAAGCCAAGGTCGCCCGATGTGGACGACTCTTTGCGCCGCAGCGGCGGACCCGAGGGCTTGCTGCCTCTCGATGGCTATCTGTTGAAGGGCCTTGATGTCGATGCCTTCCGACGCAGCCGGGCTGAGACGGGAGGCAATCCATAAGAGCCCACTGCATTTGACCCTGAGCGAAGCAGGGGTCGCCCCGCGTTCCGCACAGTGGCGAAGGTAACGGTGCCGCTCTTCGGCAAATGGCGCGTCATCATGGTAGCGTCCGGCCGAGTGGCCGGCATCAGTCCTCTCAATCATAGCAAACCTCCATTGGACAAAGGCTTGCTACCCAAACATCGGATTATGTTGATCAAGAACGCGGTGACGGCCAAGCGCCTGGGCAAGACAGCTGCTTACGCAACACAAATTTGGCCGTAACATAACGGCTATAACCGAAGCCATCAGGGCGAACTTCGCGATATTCTTCCCATAGCACCATCAGATTGACGCTGGGTCGCTTCAGCTCGCAAGCCAGCGTCGCCCAGTCCGGATCAGTGCGTAGGCGCAGCCCGGGCTTGCTGCCGGCATGGCCGAAAAGCCGCTGCTCCAAGACCGCGTCGGTCAGCTCGGCAGGCAGAGGCCAGCGCAAGCCGGCCTTTGCCGCCCGTTGCAGATTATCCTGGATCATAGTGCGCGCTTGCCCCGAGCGTGCGCCCGATCTCCCGGGCGCTGACACCGTCACGCGCAAGCCGCAGCATTTGTCGTTTGTCTCATGGTAGTTCTCTCTTGGCGGGCATCAGCCATTCCTCGTTGATAACGAGAGACCTCATGCCCGAGGGACTGACCCAGGCGAATACGTCTTTCCGAAGCAAAAGCCGGCAGGTGGCCAGCTTCAAATCGGAACAGTGGCCGGCTTCGCGTCGGAATACCCCGCCGACTTCAGTCGGAATCCGCAATTTGGGGTTAGACCTCCCATAGCACGCACACTTTACCTTTTATTCGTTGAGCAAGCTTAGCGCGCGCCATCCATCGCGTCGATCTCAGGGAAATCAGCCTCACCACATCCTGTGGATGGTGGCTCATAGCGCTGAGCTGGAGGGCACCGACACGGATGAGCCATCCCAAGCGTCGTCGGCGGCACCTTCGGGATGACCGTCAGCATCCCGTCCAACTGC
The DNA here is from genome assembly GCF_000502935.1 of Mesorhizobium sp. LNHC221B00. Classification (NCBI taxonomy): domain Bacteria; kingdom Pseudomonadati; phylum Pseudomonadota; class Alphaproteobacteria; order Hyphomicrobiales; family Phyllobacteriaceae; genus Mesorhizobium; species Mesorhizobium sp. LNHC221B00. The sequence goes on from NZ_AYWR01000011.1 coordinate 183,698, forward strand.
GTGAACGATGCCAAGGTTGTTCTCGTGGCCTCGCGCGCTCACCTGCAAGCTGGGCCAGCGCGCTCTGAGCATGGCGATTACCTCGGCGCCCGCATCGGCATGAACGCGCGGTTGCTCCTCCGTAAGGTTCACCCGGGGGTGGCGTAGCGCCTCGGCAATGCTGAGACCGCGGTCGATCGTGTTGACGATCCCCTGGACGATCGCCCCGGGGATGAGCTCGCTGCCCGCTGCGCCGAGCGATAGCAGCACCCGATCCTCGCATGTCACGATCACCGGAGACATCTCAGTTACATCGCGGGCGCCCGGCTCGGGGGCACTCTCCATCCGGTAGCTTTTTGCGGGAAAGCCACCGTCGCGCCCTCGGCGTCTAGCGTCGAGAGGTGGGTAGTGTCTCCACGCTGCTTGGCAGGCGGTGCTCCGCGAGGGGCAGTCGCTGCCGGGACCTCGGCCAGGCGCTGGACGATCGCCGCGGCTCGGGCAGTGACGAAATCGGGAGTGATCAGGGTCTCAACGGGGAGGCCGTCTGGCTTGGGTACAAGTGAGCCGAGGTGCTGAGGACGGTCAGCAAAGCAGGTTTCGATCGCGGCCATCAGAAGGCAAGCCTCGGGGCCAGTCAGGTATGGGCCGAAGGTTGGCAGGCGGTCAAGAATTGCCAGCATCTCGATCAGGCTGTGGCCCCAGCCCTGGCGGCCGACGGTCGTGATACGGCAGTTGCGGAAACGACCGTGAAGGACTTCGCCGTTGCGGCTAGCATTGGCCGCGAGATCCTCCGCGCGCCAATGCCCGCCGCGGGCGCGCACCCCTTCGGCCAAGCGCCGGGCGGTCTCTCCAGTGGTGATTGCACAGGCTCCCCTTGCCCCGAAGGCGCGAAGCAGCGCGCCGAGCTGGTTGTGACGGAAATGTGTGCCGGTGGGCGCAGGTCGTCCAGATAGGGCCCAGCGCCTCCCTCGGCTATCGCGTCAGCTCGGAGCGCCCAAACGGCAGCGAGATTCTTTGGTGCGGCGAAGCCCTCCTCTGCCAGCCGCACCGCCGGGGCCGCGATCAACTCGAGCGGCAGGCGACCATGCTCGGTATGAAGCTTGTCCAGCGCCTGTGGCAGGCCAGGGATCGCGGCGCAAGCCAACGGACCCGACCCAAGCGCATGGGGCAAGTGATGCGGGATGGCGCTCGCCCCGTCGATCGCGGCGAAGCGCCCCTCGGACGTGCGCAAGACGATCTGGCACCGGCCCAGCAGGCTTGCATTCGCGGGATCGGTGACACACGTGGCCAATGCCGCCGCCACTGCCGCATCGGCCGCAGTGCCGCCAAGCCGCAGCATCTCAGCGCCCGCGTCGGCCGCCGCCGGGGAGCCCGCTGCGACCACGCCACACCGGCCCGGCCTCTGACCGGCATTCGACATGGCTATTCCTATTTGACCGCTGTTCGACATTGCCATTCCTATTTGGGAGAATTTGAATTTGCGAGAATGTTGAAGCACAGCACCGTTACACTGATCGCCACTCACAACAGAGCGCCGCAGAGCATGCGCCTTCCAGCGAGCATTTCCCGTGGCAATACTGATCCATCAGAATCATTGTTACATCGATGAAACGTATGTTGCAACTAGAATCGGAGTTTGCTATCGTGCCTGCGAACAGGATCTCCCAACCCGCCAGGGTCATTGGTACCGACATGATGTTCGATACAGTCACCTACGAAATTCAGGACAGCATAGCTGAAATTCGACTCAATCGGCCGCACCGGCTGAATGCAGTAGTGCAGCAACTGTACGACGATGTCCTGACAGCTCTCGACCAGTCTGAAAAAGACAAAAAAGTGCGCGTGATTGTCCTGACCGGAGAAGGGGGGGCGTTCTGTGTTGGCGCCGATATGAAGGAGCATAAGGCTGGTCGCGCCGCCTTCGATAGGCGACAATATCTGATGAGCGAACAAAGGGTGTGCAGGCGTCTGGTTTCACATCCAAAGCCGATCATTGCGGCCGTGAACGGCTATGCGCTTGGTGCTGGTGCCGAGATGGCGATCGCTTGCGATTTTATGGTCATGGCTGCATCGGCGCGGATCGGATTTCCCGAAATCGGCCTTGGCGCATTCCTCGGCGGCGGGGTCACGCGCATCCTTCCACGACTTGTTGGCCTGGCAAAGGCGCGTGAGCTGCTCTTCCTGGGCCGGCAGATCGATGGAGCGGAAGCGGTCCGGATCGGGCTGGCCTCAAACTGTATCCCCGACGGGGAGTTCGCCGAACGAGTCCGCACCCTGGCAAGCGAACTATCAAACAAGGCGCCATTCTCGATGCAGCTTGCGAAAGAGCAGTTGGCGTCCGCTGCTGACGGGACGTTCGAAGCTGCGCTTACTGCCGAGCTTGAGGGCATGATGTTTTGTTCGACAACGCGTGATTGGCAGGAAGGTGTCGACGCCTTCGCCGAGAAGCGTTCGCCGGTCTTCCTGGGGGAATGATGATGTCGTCGGACGAACTGGGCGACATTCTATCCCCGAACTCTATCGCGATTGTCGGCGCATCCAAGAATCCCGCTAAGCGCGGGTATCGGTCGCTAAGGAAACTCTTGGACGACGGCTATGCAGGAGCAATCTATCCTATTAACCCGAAGGAAAGCGAAATCTGCGGCATTAGGTGTCTGCCCGATCTGGGCAGCCTTCCGGGGCCCGTCGACCTTGCGCTGGTCTGTACTCCCGCTTCGGCGATTGCCTCAGTCATCACCGAATGCGCCGCAAAAGGAGTCCGCGGTGCCGTGGTTCTTGCGGGTGGCTTTGGAGAGGCTGGAGACGACGGCAAGCGGCTCCAGGATGCAATGCTAGCCGCTGCGCGGACTGGCGGGGTGAGGATCATCGGGCCAAACACCTCGGGCATGTTCAATACCCACAAAGCCTGCAATCTCGTCGGCTTTTCGGACTTGCGGAAGGGTAGCATTGGCCTTTTATCCCAATCCGGCAACATGGCTCTGTCACTCGTCACCGAAGCTCAAGCCAACGGGCATGTAGGTTTGAGCACTTATGTGGGGGTAGGTAACGAGGCCGATATCCGCTTCGACGAGTACCTCGACTACTTTGCGGCCGATCCCAACACCAACGTGGTGATCGCCTACATTGAAGGACTGAAAGACGGCCGCCGCTTTTTAAACGCCTTGAGGCGGATCTCGCTAGAGAAACCAATTGTCATTTACAAATCGGGTCGGACAAGTGCCGGACGCATTTCCGCGAAGTCTCATACCGGCGCTTTGGCTGGCGAATATGCGGTTAGTGAGGGCGTGCTGAGGCAAGCCGGCGCGGTTCTCGCGTGCCGATCCGATGAGATCCTGCCGATCGCGGAGGCACTGTCACTGTTGGCACCCTTGCGCTCGCGTCGCGTTGCCATCCTCGCGGATGGCGGAGGCCATGCGACGATTGCCGCTGACGCGTTGTGCGAACGTGGACTGGTGCTCGCGCCCCTAAGCGAAGAGACGCGGCGGCGGCTTGCGGCAGTGCTCCCTCGGGCCGCGTCAATTGGAAATCCAATCGACGTCGCTGGGGGCACAGATGCAGATCCGTTGGTATTTGCCGCTTGCGCCGAGATCCTCTTGCAGGATTCGATGGTGGACGGACTTCTAATATCCGGTCTCTATGGCGGGTACGCGGTCCGCTTCTCGCGCGACCTGCTCGCCCCAGAACTCAATGCGACGGACATGATCGGCGCGATCTCGCGCAGGTTGGGCAAGCCCGTTGTTGTTCACAGCCTTTACAGTGCGCTCCAAGCAGATCAGCGTCCATTACCACTCATTGACATGCGCCGCGCCGGCATCCCCGTGCACAGTTCCCTGGAAACCGCCGTGCGGTGCATACAGGCTTTGGCGGAGTACGGTGAGGTGGGCCGCGGCTTTGAAGCGTTGCCGCCAAACCGAGCGGAGCACAGCAGAGTCTTCGAGCAGGTTCTTGCGGGATGTAGGGCCGAGGGTAGGCGGGTAGTTTTGGAGCACGAAGGGCGAGGCAGCCTGCACGATTTCGGCCTGGATCTCGCTCCGGCATTGCTTCCTGTGGATGAACGAGAGGCCGAAGAAGCCTTTCTCCGTCTCGGCGCACAGCCGGTCGCGATGAAAATCGTATCTCGCGACATCCTGCACAAGACGGAGGCAGGCGGAGTCAAACTCAATGTCGCCGACGTCGCATCTGTACACCGTAGCTTCCTTGAGATCGTCGCCAATGCCAAGGCTGCAGTAACCAATCCGAATGTTGCCGGCGTCCTCGTCACTCCAATGGCAGCGAAGGGGGGCGTCGAGGTCATCGTCGGCGTGGTGCGCGACGCGGCCTATGGCCACGTCATGATGTTTGGACTTGGTGGAGTCCTCGTCGAAGTTCTTAGCGACGTAGTGTTCCGCGCGCTTCCGATCTCGCGGAATGATGCATTCGCGATGTTGGACGAAATCAAGGCTCGAGCGCTCCTCGAGGGCGTCCGTGGGGGAGCGCCGGTCGATCGGGACGCGCTCGCAGACCTGATGCTGCAGATTTCGCGCTTCGTTGAAGCATTCCCGGATATCGACGAACTCGATCTTAATCCCATCCTTGCCTATCCCGACAGTCTGGCCGTCCTGGACGTTCGCATTCTTCTCGCCGAGACCTCCACGGCGCAGTCGGCACAGAAGCAAGGGATTGAGGCATGACCGATCTGCCGAAACTGATCGACTCGAAACTCGAGGTGAGCGACCGCGTCGCGATGCTCATACTTGACCGCGACGACGTCCGCAACGAACTGACTGGGACCGCCCTGATCGACGATATCGTGCGGACGGTTGACTGGATCAATGGTGGTGCGGCCGTCTCGGCATTGATCGTGACAGGGGCTGGCAAGGCGTTTTCCGCCGGCGGCAACGTCAAGGACATGAGGGACCGTAGGGGAAGCTTCGCTGGCGAAGTCTATGAGGTGCAGGATCGTTATCGCCGCGGTATTCAACAAATCGCCCTCGCCATGCATCGCCTGGAGGTGCCTGCCATTGCCGCCGTCAACGGCGCCGCGATCGGTGCCGGTTTCGATCTCGCGACGATGTGCGATATCCGGATTGGGGCTGAAAACGCGGTATTCGGGGCAACCTTCATTAATCTTGGGATTGTTCCGGGAGATGGCGGCGCTTGGTTCCTGCAGGACCTGCTGGGCCCCCAAAGAGCAGCGGAGCTGATTTTCACCGGGCGTTTGATGAGCGCCGGGGAGGCTTTACGATTGGGAGTCGTGCTTGAGGTGGCGGCAGCTTCCGAGTTGCGGGCAAATGCGCTGCAACTTGCAGGAAGTATTGCCGAAAAACCCCCTCAGGCACTTCGGCTCGCGAAGCGGCTACTGAAGGCGGCGCAGCGGTTGGACCTGCCTGACTACCTTGACCTCTGCGCGGCATTTCAGGGCATGTGCCACAATACTTTGGATCATCTCGAGGCGGTCGAAGCCTTCCTGGATAAGCGCCCGGCCCGGTTCCAAGGGCACTGATTGCCAAAGGGCGATATCAGTAATCTGCTTTAACGCTATTGAGTTCTGGAATCGCGTTCCGGTTTGCCGCCATTTTTGGGCAGGGCTTGAGGCAACGAAAGCTCGCACCGAAGAAGGTGAGAATCCGGCAGCATCATGGACGCTGGCAGTCTCGCCGCCGGTACTTATAATAGTCACATGGATCAAGGACCTCTCCACAAACGAATCATCGAAGCATTCGACGAACTGCCCGGGCAACTGCAGGTGGCGGCGCGTTACGTCCTGAATCATCCGCGCGACGTCGGTCTCTTTGTCGATGCGGCAGCAGGCCCGGCAGGCTGGAGTCGAGCCTGCAACAATGACTCGGCTTGCTCAGCGGCTTGGGCTGGAGGGGTACGGACCTGTTCGCAAGGCTTATGCAGAAACCGTGCGAAACGGAAGCCTTGATTTTTCGGAAAAGGCTGAGACGCAGATTGCAACCCAAAAGCTCAAGGGGGACCAGGCACTCGCGGCCGGGATTGTAAGTTCCACTATAGATCAGATCTCGAAGTTAATGGATCCCAGCATTCTCGATTCTCTCTCGGCAGCAGCGTCGTCGCTTGCTTTAGCCCGCCGCGTTTATTGTCTCGGTCTTCGATCAAGCCATCCTGTCACTTGGTACTTTCATTACATTCTGTCGCTATTGGGCGATAGAGCGGTCCTTCTTGACGCACTTGGGGCTGTTGGAGCCGATCCATTTCGGGCAGCAACTGAGAGCGATGTGCTTCTCGTCGCAAGCGTCCATCCTTACACCCGCGCGACCGTGGAAATTGCTCGGTACGCTGCGTCGCGAGGAGTTCCAATCATCGCAATCACAGACAGCGAGGTCGCGCCGCTCGCTCAGGTCGCAAAGCACGCCATTCTTGTCGCGACAGAAAGCCCATCTTTTTTTCATACAATGGCGCCCGCATTCGTTGTGGCTGAGGTCCTTTCTGCGCTCGTGACAGGCCACGGAGGGGAGAAAGCTCTAGAGGCCATCAGGCACACAGAGGAGCAGCTAGCGGCATTCAAGATTCATTTCAGACCGCGCGGCACCCGAAGATGAGCAGGAGCGCCAGTGCATCTTGTTTTATTTTTGACAGAGAGGCATGCCGCAACCTGCAGCGGCTGAGCATTCGTGGAACTATAGCGTGGAACGAACGCGGTTACTCTACTGAGCGGCGCCCAAACAGACATCGCCACCATGAAGTAGACGGCTTCCTGGATGAGAGCCAGGTAGCGTCGCGCAAGCACGTGTAGGTGTGACCGGTCGCAATTCCCACGGGCACCAGGGACGGCAATGGAGTTCATTCTCGCTGCCCCTCGCCAGCACCCCGACGGCACCGTCAGTATCGCCGCGTCGAACGCCCCCGTGACTCGCATCCGCGCCGGTCGCAAACTCGATCTTGATCGGAAATCCGATCGGCGCCAGCACTGCCCGTTCCGGTTCCGTGATCACCATCGCCGGGACGAACCAAGCGAAACGACTGTCGCCATCGGATCAGCGACGCCCTCGAGCCGTCTCCATAACCAAGTGACTATGTGTTTCAATGTCAGCGTTGAACCGCGGACCGATAAGAGGCGCGTTGCCAGAGGGACCGCTCATGCCTTCGATTCAACAAAGGGGTAGACCCGGTCGAGGGGAACACGTTTATACGGCAAAATGTGCAGATCTGCAGGCCCCCAATCCGGGGTGTCGACAATCAGAATGGCCGCGGCCGCGGGCTCGAAGAAAGCGCGGAAATGTGTCTTCGAGCGAAGGACCACGTAGTCGAAGTCGTCCAGCGTGCGTCCGAATTGGGTCAGGCAGTCGTCGTCGACGGCAGTCGTGGGGAGGGAAGTCAGCGACACGATTACTGAGCCAGTGTCTATCACAGCGGTAACGCCGAGTTCTACTGTGCTTCCCGTCTTGTAGGGACCGGTCGCGCGGTAGGTGACGCGCCCTGCATGAATGACATTGCCCTCAAGCACGACCGGTCCCCCCGCGCGCTCACTGCTTTTTCCGCCCACCTTCAGGCTGACTGTCGCGCCAACGCCGGCGGATACGGCCTCGGCGGCGGCCTCGGGATCCCACAAATAAGGAACAGCCGTCCTCGGCAGCTTTCGGCGCAGGACCTCACGAAGGAGATAAGTCGAGTCATGCATCCGATCGGCATGTTCAAGCAGAACGATGGGGCGCCTTCCTTCGGATACGAGCTTTTTCGCTGCCACGAGCCCACTCTCGACGGAGTGGACGAGGTCCCGGTGAGTCAGGGCTTCCCGCTGCGTCCAGATTTGCGAGGAAAAACTGTTAGCGATATCGAGCGCCGCCGAACGGTCTCGATCCGCCGCCACGACCACTGAGAAGCCGCAGTTCGGGACATCGGCATAGGAAAAACCGGCGAAGATCGAGACGTCGAGATACCGGTCGCTTCGCTCGCTCGCCGCGATCGACTCCATGACAATCGATTTCAGTGGCTCTATGCCGGTCGCGCTGAAGATACTCGGCACCATGACGCCGGGCTTCACCAGAACACAGACCGGTGCGATCTCTCTCCGCAGGGTACGGAACAGACACTCTGCCGCACGTTTTCCGGTGGAGCCCATGTCTGTGTGTGGGGAGAAATGATAACCGAATACGGCATCGGCCGCCCTGATCGATTCCTCATCGAGGTTGGCGTGATAGTCGAGCGCAACCATAACGGGGACGTCCGGCCCGACGACCGCTCGAACACGCTCCAGCGTTTCCCGATCGGCATCAAGGCGGTTCGGCGTCGCCATTGCACCGTGGAGATCCAGCAGCACACCATCGAGCTTGCCGGCCGATCCCAGACCCTCGACCAGTTTCTCGGCATAATACTCATAAGCCTCGTCACTGGTTGGGCCGGCCGCTCCACCTGAGGAAAAAAATAGAGGAATGATTTCGGCCCGCTCGCGCTCGCAGACATCGATAATGCCACCAATACCGGTGTTGGTCCCCCGATACTTTTCGATGAGATCCGGTCCAGAAGTCTCCACGAACCTGAAACGCTCGAGTGGCGTTTCCTTATCGATGAACGTCATCGACTCGTCGAGGAAGCCCGCGATAGCGATGCGGTGTCCCCCGTTGGTGCTCGAAGACATCATTTCTTTCCTTTTCCCGAAGCTGAGGAGGCCAAGTCGCGAGGACGCAGAATGTTCCGAACCGCTTCGCTGACCACGTTTATTCCCAAATTAGTTCATTTGACTCATAATATGAAATATGCAACACTTGATTCAAGGTGCAAAGGGGAGCGACTGACATTCCCGAAAACGGACAGCCCCAGGGGCCAAGCTACAGCCTTGAGCCCCGCTCTGGCTCTAACGACGCCGGAGCAAGTCCTCGCACGCGGGCTCGCCACGACTTCGAAGGTTGTCGCCGCGATGGGGTCTAGTTCTCATGCCGGTGTTGTCGCCGCAGGCTCCGAACCCGCTGCCATCGCAGGAGCGGAAATGCTCCGGACGGGGGGGTAATGCAGTGGATGCGGCCGTAGCGGCAGCTCTCGCCATGACTGTCGCCGATCCTGCAAACACTAGTCTTGGCGGACGCTGCCACATCGTAATCCTGAGCCCGGATGGTCAGGTGAACGTGATCGACGGTCGAAGCGCGCTGCCGCAGGCTTGGTCACCACAAAGCGCCGAAATCGGCGCGAAAACCGTGCCCGTTCCAGGCATTCCGCGGGCTTTTGAAAAGGCCGTCGCAGAACATGGCCGTCTGGACCTGAATAAGGTGGATCTGGCCGTGCTGATCGAGCGGTGGTTCACCGATCGGCTCATGCGACATCGAGGCGTAAGCTCCAACACCATCGCCTCCTATCGCGACACCTTCCGGCTCCTGTTTGCATTCGCGCAGTGTCAAGCGAAGTGAGGATTTGACCCTGCATTGCCTCAAGCAAAATGTTACCAATAGTGTCGCTGTTCCGAATGGGATGGTCAGGTGTTGTCATCCCGATTCGGAGGATGGATGGCAAGGCGGATCAGCATGGCGACACGGTCGGAATTGGTGGAAGCAATTGTCGAGCGGTATCGATCGGGGAGCCGAAGCGATAAGCGCCTCATCCTCGATGAGTTCGTCGCGGTGACCGGTTATCATCGCAAGCATGCGATCCGAGTGCTCCGTCAACGCGCGTCGAAGATACCTGGCAACAAGAGGCACAGCCTTCGCTATGGCGGCGATGTTCGCGAAGCGCTCGTGGTGTTGTGGGAGGCATCGGAGCGGCTGTGTTCCAAACGGCTGCGGCCGTTGATACCTGTCTTGCTGCCAGCGCTTGAATGGCATGGCCGGCTGGAGCTCGATGCCGCGCTCCGCGGCAAGCTGCTGACAATGAGCCCGGCGACGATAGATCGGCTTTTGGCGGAGGTACGTGTTGTGGCTCGCGGCGGCCAGCGCCGGCGAGCAGGAATGAGTTCGGCGGTTCGCCGATCGGTGCCGGTGCGCACCTTCGGGGACTGGAATGATCCGCCGCCCGGTTACGTCGAGGTCGATTTCGTGGCGCATTCCGGCACATCTTCGTCCGGCAGCTTTGTGCAGACGATGGTGTTGACCGATATTGCCACGGGGTGGACTGAATGCGTTCCGGTCCGCACGCGCGACAGCGGCAATGTGATTGTGGCGATCAAGCAGGCCCGCTCGTTCTTTCCCTTCCCCCTGCTCGGCGTAGATTTCGACAACGACAGCGCCTTCATGAACGAGTTCGTCGTCTCCTGGTGCCGCAGTGAGGAACTGGAAGTGACGCGCTCGCGCGCCTATCGAAAGAATGACCAGGCGCATGTGGAGCAGAAGAATGGCGCCATCGTGCGTCGCCTGGTGGGGTATGGTCGGTTTGTCGGCGCGGAGGCGACGGCCGCGCTTGGTAAACTTTAAGCTGTCGTGCGGCTTTACGGCAATCTGTTCCAACCGTCATTCAAGCTTCAGGAGAAGACGCGGATCGGCGCTCGTGTGATCAAGCGCTATCATCCGCCAGTTCCGCCTGCGGCCCGTGTCCTTGCACATCCGGCTGTGGCCGAGGCCGACAAGCAGCGGCTCCAGGCGATGATGGAAACCGCCGATCCCGTGCTGCTGTTTGCTGGCATCCGCGCCGCGCAGGAGGAGCTTGGGCGGCGGGTCGATCGTCGTGGCCTGAATACGAAGATTGAGGAGCCGGCCGTTATCGATCTCCAGCGCTTTGCCGCGAATCTGAAGACGGCCTGGAAGAGTGGCGAGACCCGACCAACGCATCGGCGGCCGTATCGGCGGACCAAACCCTATCCGAAGAGACCCAGCATGTACGAGCCGTTCGAGGCGCAGATCAAGGGATGGCTCGAGGAAGAGCCGGCGCTCTCGGCAGCAAGTGTGTTGCAACGCCTGACAAAGATCGACCCCTCGCGCTTCAAGAAAAATAACCTGAGAATGGTGCAACGGCTTGTGAAGGTCTGGCGCATGGAAATGGCTGGGCTGATCATCCTCGATGGCGGTTGGATGAAGAGCTGGCCGCTATCTCCCTCCGCCGCGACGGATGGAGAAAGGGCCCATGTCGGCCCTATCGCGTTCGGTAACATTCCTCGGTGAGGCAATAGGGGGGGTCAGTTTCTCAATTCGGCCGACACGCAGACACGCCTTGGCAGGTCTCCGTCACAGTTGACACTGCGGGATTTGGACGCGCCTTTCATCGGCGCATTCCTGGAAGACCTCGAGACACTGCGATCCGCCTCAGTGAGGACCCGTAATCTCCGCCTCACGGCCATTCGGTCTTTCAGATATGCATCGTTCGAGGAGCCGGCCCATAGCGCCCAGATTCAACGCGTGCTCGCGATCCCGAGCAAGCGATGCGACAAGCGACAGCTTCAGTTTCTCACCAGGCCCGAGATTGAAGCGATCCTGGCCTGTCCGGATCGAAGCACATGGCTGGGACGGCGTGATTACACTCTGCTGTTGCTGGCCGCGCAAACGGGGTTGCGGGTCTCGGAGATCATCGATCTCGACCGGGACTCGGTGATGCTGGGGCACGGTGCCCACGTGCGATGCCTTGGCAAGGGCCGCAAGGAGCGAAGTACGCCGCTTCGTACCAACGCACCAGCGTGTTCGCCGCACGAACACTGCATAAGCCGCCGTCTCGCTTGAACTTCCAGGAAGTCGACGCGCCGTTGATCGTTGCCTTCCTTGATGACCTGGAGAACCACCAGGGTATCAGCGTCCGCAGCCGTAACTTGCGCCTCACGGCAATTCATTCCTTCTTTCGCTACGCCGCCTTCGAGGCACCCGAGCATTCCGCCCAAATTCAACGCGTGCTCGCGATCCCCAGTAAGCGCTTCACTCGAACCCTGGTCAATTTCTTGACCCGCCCAGAGGTCGATGCCTTGCTGGCCGCACCGGATCGATCGACCTGGTCCGGGCGACGCGATCACGTGTTCCTGCTGGTCGCTGTGCAGACCGGATTGCGGCTATCGGAGATCACTGGTCTCAAGCGCGACGATCTGTTCTTCGGCACGGGCGCCCACCTGCGCGTCATTGGCAAAGGGCGCAAGGAACGCTGCACCCCGTTCGCCAAGTCTGCGGCCGCAGTCTTGAGAAGCTGGCTGAAAGAGCCTCAACGCGGAGAAGAGGGTATCCTGTTTCCCAGCGCCAGAGGTGAGCGGCTGAGCGTTCATGGCGTTCAGTATATGCTGAACAAACACCGCCAGACCGCTTCTGACATCTGCCCGTCGCTGAATGGAAAACGCGTCACTGTTCATCGTCTGAGACACACGATGGCCATGGACCTCCTGCAGGCGGGCGTCGATCGTGCGGTAATCGCTCTGTGGCTCGGCCATGAATCGGTCGAGACCACACAGATCTATCTCGAGGCGACGTTGGCGATGAAGGAGGCGGCGTTGGCAAAGACGTCCCCATATTCCGGCAAGTCATCCCGCTTCCGGCCTGGCGACAATTTGTTGGGATTCTTGAACAGCCTGTAGATCGAGCTGACTATGTCGGGTGGCCCGGGCGTTTCTGCAGGAAATCTCTCTATTCCTCAGGGCATTTACTGTTGCGGTCAAAGCTACTCGACATAGTCGGGCGGGGTAGATAGTGACTCCTATGTCTTGATCGACATAGGCGCCACAGCGCTGCCATGGAGCTGCTGCAGGCGGGCGTCGATTGTTCGGTCATCGCCTTATGGCTGGGCCATGAGGCGATGGAAACGACGCTGACCTATCTTCATCTTGAGCTGAAGGAATCCGCACTTGCCAAGCTGAAGCCATACGAACGCGCAAAGGCCGAACGATTTCGGCCAAACGACCGGCTACTTGAGTTCCTGAACGCCCTTTGAGGATGAGAACTATGCCGAGTGTCAACGACGGGTTCTTGGTCGAAATGGCGGGCAAAGCGCATCATACCGCCATGATCGGACGAGGCGCTCGGCATAGTTCGCCGGTCGGCATAAAGCGCCAAGCTGAATGACATCGACCCTCAGGCCTGGCTCGCCGATATCCTGGCGCGCATCGCAGCCCACCCAGCACAGCGGATCGATGATTTGCTGCCGTGGAATTGGAGATCCGCAAAACTGCGGACCCAACCAGCGGCGGCCTGATCATGCAGCGCAATAAGGTGCATCACGTCTACACCGTCGAACGTGTCGCCAGGGACCTCGGCGTCAGCGAAGCGCTCATCCAGGACCTGACCCTCGGTCTCGAGCCCGAGGACGGCGTCATCTGGGTTTACGGCGCCAACGATGACGACGGGATCTTGGCCTTCACCGATGAAGGCATCGAGGAAGTCAAACTCCTCCTCGAAGAATATCATCGCGTCTCCCCATCGAAAGCTTGACCCCAGCATCACGGTGCTCAAGTGCTCATGGCCGCCGGATACGCACGGTCTTCACCGGGCTTCACCGGCTTTCGATTACCCACATCGTCGGCGGCCTATTGCCGCGTATGAATCTGCTGTGATTCTGTCCGTGACGCCGAATCACGAGGCGTCACGGATGCGAGACAAGACCAGCAGCAGCGAAGCCGCTTGGCAGGAAGAGCTTTGCGCGGCGGGCCCTTCCCGACAAGCGCCTGGTCCGCCGCCTGCAGCGGTTGCTGGATCAGCTGTCAGCAGCGCCGGGCAAGCCGATCCCGGCGGCCTGTGGCGACTGGGCAGCGGCGAAGGCGGCCTACCGCTTCTTTGACAACCCGCGTGTGACCGAACACAGCGTTCTCGCCGGCCATTTCGCCGCGACTGCGGCCCGCGTTGCGGCGAACGAAGGTCCGATCCTTATCCTGCAGGACACGACCGAATTTATCTACAGCCGCGCGCAGCCGGGCAAAATCGGCTTCACCAAGACCATCAACGCCGGGCGCTACAAGGCTGGGCAGCCCAACGTGCTGACCTTGTGCGGGGTGCTGATGCATTCGAGCTTGGCCGTCACCCTCACCGGCACGCCCCTCGGTCTGACGGCAGTGAAGTTCTGGACCCGAACGAAATTCAAGGGAACGCTCGCGCTCAAGCGCACATCAATCCCACGCGCGTGCCGATCGAGACGAAGGAGAGCTACCGCTGGCTGGAGAACTTGCGTCAGTCCATCGCGCTCGTGGGCGCGCCCGAGCGCTGTGTGCATGTGGGTGACCGGGAGAGCGACATCTACGAGCTCTATTGCACCGCGCAGGACCTTGTACCAGCTTCCTCGTGCGGGTGCAGACGAACAGGCTCGCCGAGCGGCCTGCCGATGCTGGCCCACACGATCCTGCGAATCGCGTCTTTACCCAACTTGCGGCGGCGCCCTGGGCGGGACGTCATCGCATTACGATCGATCAGGATGAGACGACCTGAAGGTCATGAAGTCCGGCTGCCGCGCCGAGGAGGCGAGGCTCGAGACCGCAGAGAGGCTGGCGAAGTTCCTCGCTCTCATCGCAGTGGTCAGCTGGCGAATATTCTTCGTCACTATGTCGGCGCGCGCCAAGCCAGACGCCGCGCCCGACAGCGTTCTCACCTTCGCCAAGATCACTGCGCTCGACCAGATCGACGCCGCCCGAACACGACCGCGCCCCCAACGGCCCACGCTCGCCGCCCACCTGCTGCAAATCGCCATGCTTGGCGGCTATCTCGCCCGCAAACATGATCCGCCTCCCGGCAACATGGTCGTCTGGCGCGGCATGACCCGTTTGCACGACATCGCCTTCGGCATCTCTATTGGATCAAGCCGACGATGTGGGTAATCGAAAGCTTCACCGGACGGGTACGTTGGTGGTGTCGCCACTGGCGGTTCTTAGTACTGGTCTATTTCGAACAAATGCCGACAGCACTGCTCCGGTCAAAGGCGCATGTGTGACGAAGCCGGCCAAGCCGGGCATCCTATCAAACGGACCGCGGTCGCCTACGAGGCGGCTGGCGATGGCTTTTAGCCGGCAGGTTGGCTGTCGGCGCCCGACATCGAGTCCTACGCTACCTCCTGCAACGTTTCGATGTCCGGCGAACACGCCGCGCCAAGACCGATCGTCTCGATAGGGAGCTTTTGATGCGCGTCTATACGGGCTGGCCGCGCGGCGAGAACTATTGCAGTATGGCAGCGATGGGTGGTCTTCAGCTCATAAACCCAGATGGCGATTTGGTAGCGCACACCGATCCACGGAACTTTCATAATCAACATTGGGGTCTAGTTCAGTGGCTCACCAACGATGTCTACTTGGCGAACTTGCACCGCGTAGGGAACATCTCGCGGTGAGCGATAGTCAATCCCTTTCCTTATCGATGCTGATTTCAACGCGATCATAGAGCCATTTGGCCTCATGCATCACAAACAGCAATCCGCTTCGCTACAAGCCCGTGACGTGCGGCGAGCACAAATTCGACGGTTTTCGCAGCTAGTTACGCTCACTTGGCCAAAGCGTGATGAGAGCGGACAGGCTCTTGCTCACGTGACACTGTCTGCCGTGCATCTTCATTGCGGAGAGTTACAATGATTCGAAGTTCCTTGGCGAGCCGGTCCGAAAACAGGCGGGCTTTCGAAGCCGCCCCTGGGCGGATTTTCAGAAAAAACTATGGGGAGACAATACTGTCAGGCCAGGGCGACGGCAGCGCGGTCATCGACAAAGGATAGAGCTTCCAGCGCAAGCGACCGTCAAGGATCGGTGTCTCGAGCATCTGCCGCGCGAACGCGTGATCATTGGTGCTCCGTCGAACTGTGTTGCGTTTCGGCCATTCTCCTAGGCCTTTATCCGGACTCCTCGCCCAATGGCCACGGCCCCATGTTTCGTGGCTGACCTCCCGCGCCGACCACCTCGGCAGGCACAAACCCTTTGCCCGAAGCCGGACAAGAATATCGGAAACCCGACGAAACGGTCGGGCGGGCCGGGTGTCGATGTGGACGAGTAGTGCAACTCCTAACGGTGCGCCAGCTGGCACGCAACTTGCGCGGGTCACGGCCGACGGCCGCAGTTCCGTCGCGGAGCCTGGTGGTGACTCATCAGCCTCGCTTTTAACGCGTGTAGACTGGCGGCAGTCCTTTATGGGCGACGTTGATAGCCGGTCGTTTGGTTCGCGACTGCCGATCTGATTGGAGTGTTCATGGCCCATCGCTATTATGATATCCTGTCCCTCACTGTCCTCACTGCCCTCGAGGTATTCGAGGCATCGGCACGACACCTTTCGCTTGAGCTTGCAGCTTCCGAGCTGAACGTGCCATCGAGAGAGATCAGTCGGCAGATAAAAGTCATTGAGGACGAGCTTGGTGTTCCGCTGTTTGTGAGGCCAGGAACCGACCTGGTGCTTACCGCCGCTGGCAAAGATCTCTACACCCAGCTGGCAAGCATTTTTTCCAGGGCGTCCGATGTCGTCACGACCATTAAACGCGGCGGTCGTTCGCCGACGTCACGATTGCCTCCAGCGATGGGTTCGCGCCGATCTGGCTGAAACTACGTATGCCGTGCTTTGGAGCACAGCACGACGCTATTCCAGTCCATGTGACTTCCGAAAGTTCGCACGACTATCGCCGCGCTGAGGTTAAGCTGCGCATCCGCTATGGCGCCTCGTGGCCTAACGAGAGAGCGGACCTATTGCTTGGCGTCATCTACCCGGTCTGCGGTCTCGCCTTCGCCAAAGAGCAACACAACGCGCGGCCAAGTGCTTGCCCAGACTTCCCCTCCTGCACGTCGAATGGATCGAACCCGGCTGGGAGGATGCCACGGGTGGTTTTGCAAGCTGCCCAGGCCGATCAGGGCGTTGCCGCGGGCTGGCACCTACTGGTGCGAATTTGGTCGAAGACGGCAAGCTCTTGAGGATTACCGACCTCGAACTGGACGCCCGGCAGGAAATTATCCGATGTGAATGATAATCGCCCGAGCGGCTGCGTGACTGGTTGCGGAACATCGACCGAAGAGCGGAACCGCTTGGAGTTGGAGCTCGCGCCGCGGCGCGTCTTTGCATGGCCCGGAGGCATAGGTGCGGCTATGCCATCACGCGTTCGGGATGATGTTTCCTGGGGGGCGGATTCGTTCAGACATCCTCGATCTCAAATGGGAGTTGGGGGCGCTCGAACGCGCGGCATTTGCTGCGCGGCTGGTGGGCCTGGTGCTGGAACTGAACGCCGTGATCCTGATAACACCCAGCCCTTCAAAGCGAGTTTCTGTCAGAGGCAGTGCGGCAAGTGCCGCTGCGCATGCAAGGGGATTCCTGCGTAGTTGCCCACGAAATCGCCCTGCGGCACGGCATCCATGATCATCGCCTCGCCGATGACAACGGCGATTGGGGCCCGCCGCCGAAACTCTTTCCCAGCGCTATCGGCTCCACCCTGAATGCTCTATGGCGAAACCAGGCCGGTGCGAGCGAAGCCGGACTGGACCTCATCTGCGGTCAGGTCGGTGCGCGATCGCACAAGCGCGCAAACCGCGGATGAACTCCGGCGGCGCTGGCAGGAGTCACTTTCACTCCTGGACCGGCTCGATCACTATAGCTGCAACCTCAGACCCGTTCCGTTCCAACGCCTTCGGCATAAGAGAGCATCGCCGTGAATTTAGATTGGCGTAGGACAGAATTGCCACATGAATCTGTCAGTACCGCGCCATCATTGAGAATTGTTATTAATTAAGTAGCAAAAACTTTTACATTAATTCAATGTAATTTATGACAAGTGCACTTGCATATGAAATTAAAACGGGCCCTCCTATGTAAGGATAAGAATCATCAATTTTTAAATTCGTCCACAATCACCTCGGAGAGCTTCGATGCAAGATCGCGCAAAAATTCTAGTTATCGGCCACGGCGTGCTTGGCGGGGCGGTCCTTGATTTTCTCAGTCAAAGCGGCAGACCCTACGATCTGCATGTCGGAGCAAAAGATGTGGAGCGGGCCTCTTTAAAGGTCAACCTGGCGAAGCACTCGGCTTTGAACCTCGGCCACCATCCGACAATTGAGGTTGTGCCCATGGATCTCATAAATGTAGAGGCTACAGCAGAGCAGCTTGCGGCTCTCCGTCCTGACATCATTTTCAATGCAACGACATTGCATTCATGGTGGGTGATAACCCAATTGCCGCCCGATGGTTATCAGCAGATCGATCGAGCACGCGGCGGCGTATGGACGCCTATGCATCTTGTTCTCGTGCGACGCCTGATGAGAGGTGTGCGAGAGGCCGGGCTTGACACCGCGGTCGTGAATGCATCCTACCCTGATGTCACAAATGCCGCCCTTGCCGCCGAGGGTCTCTCGCCGGCGATTGGCATCGGTAACGTCGCAAACGCCGTACCGGGCATCAGGTTGGCGGCAGCGCATCTTCTGGGTTGCGAAGTGAAAGCAATCGATGTGCGGTTCTTTGCCCAACACTACCTCAGTTATCGTATGCCGAGGACCGGTTCCACGGATGGCGCGCCGTACCATCTGACCATATATCGGGAGGGCCAGAGAATTGGGCCTGAGGAAATGGGTCACGACGTGATCTTCGCGAACGTTGCCGGACGTTTTCGGCGGGTTGGAGGCCTGGAGGGGGAATCGGTGACTGCATCGTCGGCGACAGCTGTTCTTCGTGCGTTGGCTGATCGCGTAGAACGTGTCGTCCATGCGCCGGGTCCATTGGGTCTCGTGGGAGGCTATCCCGTTAGGGTTGCTCCGACAGGCATTTCGATCGACCTGCCTGAAGGCTTGTCATTGGACGATGCGGTGGAGGTTAACAAGGGATGCCAGAAATACGACGGTATTGAGGCCGTGGAAAGCGACGGGACGGTGCGCTTCACGGCGGAGTCGGCGGAAGTTATGCGCGAGCTGCTCGCCTACGATTGCAACGCAATGGCGTTGGACGAGTGCGAAGACCGCGCAGATGAATTGGCAGCAAAATATGCTGAATATCGTCGTCGCTTCGAATAGTCGGGCACCCTTCGCGCCGCCTGCCGGACAAAGTACATCGGCGCTCGCAGTGTAAAGCAGTAAAGCCATCCCCGGCATGCACGATTGGCGCCGTCGGGGAACCTGCCCGACCTCAAGACCGTCATCCAACTCAGCGATGTGCTGGTCGAACTGTGGCTGTCGAGCTATTGCTGCGCCGCCCGAGACTGTGAGGCTCGACATCGACGATATGCTCGATGTCGTTCACTGCTTTCAGCATCAGTCGCTCTTCAACGCCCACTATGACGAGCGCTGCTTCGTGCCGATTGATGTCTGCGCCCCGGGCCGGTCGCTTTGACGGCCAAGGAGATTCGCGGCCATCTGCGCCGGCCGACCACCCATATTCTGGTGCGGGGCAGGGCGAAATCATGAATCGTTAACCTGCAAGGACGGCTTGGCGGTAGGTCGGGTTCATGAGGGCTTTGAGGCGCTTACGCTTGAGCGAGGTCTTTGAAGGCTCGCGTCGGAGCATGTTGAGCACCGCGCGGCGGATCATGGCGAGGTTGCGCGCCGAATGGTCTTTACGGACGCGGCACTCGTCTTCGCGGAACGCCACGTCCAAGACCCAATGCAGATTGTTCTCCACGCTCCAGTGGGCACGCACGGCGGCGGCGAGGCGGACGGGGTCGGGCGGCAGCGAGGAGATGAAGAGCCGCGTCTCGATCGAGACCGCGCCGGTCTTCTTGATCGTGCGACGCGTTGTGACGGCGAGAAAGCTCGCAAGCCCCTTCCAATCGGGATGACGCTCGGCGAGCCAGGCGGCATCGGCGGCGCGGATCGTGCGCTCCTCGATCCGGCCGTGGCCGGCTTGCGGCTCTTCTTCATGACACGAACAATCGGCCGCGAGCACGGGATCGTCGAAGAACAGCGCGACATCCTCCTCGAGAGTTCCCTGATTGCCTTTGAGCGCCAGGACATAATCGGCCTTCTTGGAGACGATTTTGGCGGCGATCGGCCTTTGCGTTCCCATCGCGTCGATGGTGACGATCGCGCCTTCGAGGGCGAGCATGTCGAGAAGCTCGGGAATGGCGGTGATCTCGTTGCTCTTGGTGTCCACCGCCCGCTGCGCCAGCACGAGGCCCGCCTCGTGCGCCCAGGCCTGAACGAGATGCAACGCGCCTGTCCCGTCGGCGTCCTGCTTGGAGCCGCGCACGGTCTTGCCGTCGATGGCGACGACGCCGCCGATGCGCCCGGCGAGGCTCTTCACCCAGGCGGCGAACGCCGTCTCCAACTGTCGCGGATCGAGCCGTGCCAGCGTCCGCTTTAAGGTCTGCGCCGGCGCAACCCCATGCGCGAACGGCAAGATGCGCCGGAGCCAGTCGAGCAGTTCGACGCCCACGTCCTCGATCTCGTCGAAATCCTCCGCTCGGCACAACAGGCCCACGAGCACCGTGAGCAGGATCTCGTCGAGCCGATAGACCACCATTCCGGGCACGCGAGGGTCTTCAATGTCGTCAATATGATCGAGAAAGCTTGCGTCCATGGCCGGTCTCCTTCCCGGCCAACAGAATCCCACTTGGTTACCAGAGCGTTAACGATTCATGATTCCGCCCTGTGGTGCGGGGCTATGCCATTAAAGGTCGACGCAAACCATCTATAGTGAGAGGACAACGGCATCGGTTACACTTCGGACGCCCGGCAACACGGTTCTCCAGCAGCTCGTCTACGAGTGCCGAACGGCCACACCCGCTGCGCGCTCGAGCGCTAGCATGTGCTGCGTGGCTATGCCGAGACCCGCTACAAGCCGAAGCTTCAGCATTTGCGAACCAAACAGCGTTCGCCCTTCCTTCGCACAGCCGCGGTGAACCTTTGCCGCGCGCGAGCCCGCAGCGCGCTCGCTGCCACTGTCATCTCTCGTCTCACGGGGTCGCGCTTGGCGCCGCGCCGACTGCGCTTGCTATCATCACACTTCGGTTGCCTACGTGACGATCTTGGTGCGCGAGCTTGTGCTGGCAGAGCTGCGGTGCGCAATACCAATCAACCAGGACGGCTACACCACCCAGATCGGCAAAGACCGCTTCAGCGCATTCCGCACCGGGCGATCGAAGTCGCGTCAGTCGTTCCTGGCGACGCTACGCGCTGGACACGGAGATTAGATGATCAATGACCACGCCCTAGCCTATATGCGCGGCCGCAATCTCGCCGGGTCGGGTGATCGAGCGGCTGGCGGGTTCTGCGCAAAAGATGGGTCATGACTGAACTATAGAACCCTGATCGGCGGCAAAATTTTGTTAGGGTTGTCTAATCGCTTGTGGGTCGTCAAGCATCTATTGCGTTGAGACGACGCTACCGGGTTCATGGTTGTCTTCGCGGTCGACAGTAGCCGCCGCATGATGGAGCTTCGCGGGTATGTGGATGACGCACTTTGCTGTATCAGCGGTGCAACCCCATCGGAATGGCTCGGCCCACGTCCCGGCAGGGACGCCTCAGGCGTTCAGAATCTGAACGCTATCCGCGAGATTTCACGTGGCAGCTCCCGAATTCGGATCAAAGAATTCGCCTGTCTTAAGCATGGCATGCATGATCACCGCCAGTTTGCGGGCCCCGGCCACGGCGGCTCGTTTGAAGCCGATCCTCTCCAGGAGCTTGAGGCCCCATGTGGGCAGGCTGCTGTCGGTCGAGTCGCCACGTCGGGATATATGGCCGTCATAATCGACTTCTCCTGATTGGTAGCGGCGCGTCGTCAGGGCGACCCATGCGCCAACAGACCGGGACTTCCTGAAGTTGTCCGTATCCTCGATAGCCGTAGTGAACGAGGTCGCGGTGATAGCGCCGATGCCGGGGATCGACATGAGGATGCGGCAGGCCTGGCTCTGACGCGCATTCGCGGCCAACTGACGCCCAAGCTCGGCTGCAGATGCGAATGTTGCGCCAGGTCTCCAGAAGCGGCAAGACGATAGAAGCAAGCCCATCCTGATCGACAAGGAGGCTCCGTACATTCTTTTCGAATGCGCTTCCCTTTCCGGCGGGAACGAGCGGCCGAACGTTTTCATGACGCCACGAATCTGGTTCGAAAGCTCGGTGGTGATACGGACCAGCCGGCTACGCGCCGCCACAAGCGTGCGGGTCAGCATGCTGTCGAGCCCCTTCACACGCACCTCACGATAGAACTCACCTCAGCAAAGATGCGCCAAACCGTCAGCATCGTTCGCGTCGGTTTTGTTCGGCGCCATATCGAGCGCCGCTTTGGCATGGCGCGCATCGATGCAGATCGCCGCCACTCCCTCGGCGCACAGCACATGATAAAACCACACCGACAGAGGGCCGGTGTGGCGCGACAATTCTGATGAGAAGCGCTCGCAGCTTCATTGTCGCGCCGCAGGCCGGTCTCGAACACCGCGCGTTTTACGGCCGGCGCTCGTTGTGAACAAGCTCTGCAATGAGCTTCAGATTAGAGGCGCACTTGCCTCGCTATATCCGCTTGCCGTCGCGGCGGATCGACACCGCCGTCTCTTTCATCGACAGTTGAGTAGGCGGTAAGCGCCGCGCCGCCTTCCAGCGACCGGTTTCTCACCGCCTCCCCGATCCGGGCATGCGTCTTTCGTTACGCACCCGGCTCTCCAGAAGACTTGGTAAAGTCAGGCATATCCATCCATGCGACACGGAAGCGGCAGACGGGGGTCCAGGCGAGCATGTGTTGCTCGACCAATCCCTCGCGCCAGAGCCGTCTCGTCGGCCGGCGACTGCTGGGCTGATAGGCCGCCCAGATGTCACGCGACCGCGCTTTGGGGCGTTTCTTCCGCAACCATCGCACTATACGCATGCCAGTATACCAGTCGAGACTGGTGAACACACAGACTGGTGAACACCCGGCCGGCGCAGGCACAGTGACGGTAGTGGTTCGCCCACCCGCGCAGGATGGGATTGAGCTCCTGAAGCTTGGAACCCAGACTGCACCGGGCGGAACTCGTACCCGTACGTGCCTTGACCTTCCAACGCAGATCGGCGGCCTTTTTCTTGGGAATCTCGACGCGTGGGCCGTAGCCGTAGCGTCTATCCCAGTGCATGACTAAGCGGAATCCGAGGAACTCGAACCCGCTTAACTTACGCCCCCAATGCGTACCGGCCCGGCACCGAGGCTAGTCTCCTGCCTAGCTCCCCTGCGGATTAATTTACAATATAAGGTCGTCACGCGGAAGGCTTGTGGCAGTGTTGTTACCGAAGTATGTCAAATATTAAATAGAAATAAGACGTATATCTCAAAATTGTAACGTATTGTAATATAAAATTCTCAAAGATCACCTTTGTGCTCTCGCATGCCGCTGGTACAGTCGCCTCTTGAGAATGCCAGATCGTCTTTTTCTGCTACCCATCTTAGGGGTGTCGGTGGGTTGTCATGGAGAGCGTCGATGCAGGACCGGCAGCAGGGTGAGGAATTGCTGAACACTCCCGCCGGGCGGATCAAGCCGAGAAAGTGGACATATGTTTCCACTAGAGGACGTCGACGTAATTACCTTGTGTCCAGACGCCTTCGCATGGCCAAACAACCATGCTCCGCATAGTGGCACGGATCAGTTCGTGGTTTCAGCAGCGGCCATTGCGCGCTCATGACGGCAGTGCCGCACCCATTTGCCCTTACACGGAGGAACTGTTATGAACACCTTGGATCAGCAGACAGCACCGGAGCAAGCCGCACGAGAGCGCATGAAGGCATCCCATGACCTCGATGGCGACGCCGAGCGCTTGGCCCTCTTATATCGCGGATGGGCGAGTGCCTTCGATCTAGATCAGGCCCGCGTCGGGTACTGCGGGCCGATGATCGTGGCGGAACTGGCAGGCGCCGTGCAGACGGCCTATTTGGCCGGGCAGCGAAATGCCATCGCAATCCTGGACGCTGGTTGCGGAACAGGGCTCGTCGGCGTGGAACTGGAACGCCTCGGCTTTCGGTTGATTGACGGGTTCGATCTCTCCGAAGAGATGGCCGAAAAGGCCCGGCAAACCGGCGTCTACCGCCATGCCCAAGGCGATGTCGACCTTAACGGTCAGCTCTCCGACTACTCCAGCGCGAGCTATGACCTGACCGTCTGCTGCGGCGTCCTCACACTTGGACACGTCCGACCGGATGGGTTGCGCGAGCTGGCTCGCGTCACCCGCCCGAACGGCTTCGTCATTGCAAGCACCCGCAAGAGCTATGCGGAGACGACATCCTTTGAAGACCAGGTACGGCGTCTGCAGGATGAGGGCGTCCTTATACCGGCACAGTGTCTGAGGAACGGCAGATACGTCGCCGAGGAGGACGCGCACTATTGGGTCTTCCAGGTGCCTGAGAAGACCAGCGCACCAGAGGAACCGAGGCTATGACGAGGCTACCGCAAATCCTTGCGGTCGAAACTGGCAGCCGATGCAACGCATCAAGCTCATCCCGGACGGCTTGGGCGAGTCCACGAGCCAGCCGGGCATGCTGGTCGCCACGGAAAATCTCGGCTTCGGTATGCGCTCCTGGCGCTACGCCGCCTTGATCAACAATGGCGTGGTGGAGAAGTGGTTCGAGGAGGAAGGCTAACCCAATGTCTCTCGTCGACGCATAACGTTCTCGAAAGGACGAACGCCGCCGTTAACGCCGAGGCTGCATAGCCACAATTCTCGTCAATCATATTACCAGCCAATCGCGCAGCCCGCTATTTTATCATCATGCTCTTGTTCCGGGTGTATGAGAGAACCGGAAAGTGGAGGAATCATACCGGAAGATTAAGACGTCCACTATGCCATCAAATGGCAGGCATCTTTTACCTTCATATTGGAGCGACGTTTGGATCATGCAGTTAAACGGTGATCAGAGAATAGAAGCTTATCGGCGGATGCTTCGCATCCGTCGATTCGAACAAGAGGGTATGCGCCAGTTCAAAGGCGACAAGATCCCTGGTTGGTTCCACTCGAGCGTGGGTCAGGAAGCCGCTGTCGTAGGGGCATGTCTCGCTCTTCGGGACGATGACGCCATGACCGGGACGCATCGTTCGCACGGTCATCCGATCGGGAAGGGTGCGCATCTGGATGCGCTCATGGCCGAGCTGATGGGAAAGGAGGGCGGCACTTGCAAGGGACGCGGCGGTTCAATGCACGTTGCAGACAATTCAGTCGGGATCATCAGCGAATCGGGTATCGTCGGAGGCGGCATTCCTCTTGCCACAGGGTGTGCGTTCAGCGCCAAGGTGCGCGGCGTCGATCAGGTTACCCTTTGCTTCTTCGGCGATGGGGCAGTGAACCAGGGCACCTTCCATGAGAGTCTCAACATGGCGTCGCTGTGGAAGCTTCCGGTCATCTATCTTTGCGAGAACAACGGCTATGCCATGACCACCTCGGTGGCGCAAAGCCATGGGCAGCCGGACATCGCGCTGCGGGCGGCAGGCTACGGCATGCCTGGAGTAACGGTTGACGGGCAGGACGTGAGTGCCGTTTATGAAGCCGCGGCAGAGGCCGTCACGCGAGCACGCACGGGCGAGGGCCCTACTCTGGTAGTAGCCAACACCTATCGGTTCGATGAGCACGATTTCGGCTCGGTGATTCCGGGGGAGCCTTATCGATTGGTTGAAGAAGTCGAGGCTCAAAAACGCGACCGGGATCCGATTTTGCTATATCGCACTGTACTCCTCGATGAAGGCATAAATGAAAAGAGTCTGATATCAATTGAGGACGAAGCCGCCCAAGCCGTGGAGCGGGCTGTACAATTTGCTTGGGCCAGCCCCATGCCTCGGCCCGAAACTTTACCCGATTACATGTTCAACTCGCCCCTTGTAGGGCATCAAAGCTTCGGGCTGGGCTCGAGAGGAATTAATCCGCATGGAAACTGATGCTCAGAAACTTACCTCGACGCCCAGCGCCCATATTCAGATGACCTATTTTGAAGCGCTCGTGCAGGCGCAGATGGAAGAAATGGAGCATGATGAGCGCGTCGTCCTGATAGGAGAGGAACTCTCGGTTCATGGCTGCGCCAAACTTATTGCGCGGTTTGGCAAAAACCGGATTTGGAGCACGCCGATTTCAGAAGGCAGTTTCACCGGCCTCGGAATCGGGGCTGCCATCAACGGATTGAGGCCGATCGTAGACCTCTCAGGTGCCAGCTTCGTCTATCTCGCCTCGGATCAGATCATCAACCAGGCCTCGAAATTGCGGTATATGACTGGAGGCCAGATCGACATTCCGATCGTGTTTCGTTGCTGTATGTCCTCGCTGGGGTCCTACGCAGCGCAGCATGCCGACCGGCCTTATCCGTTCTTCATGAATGTGCCTGGCCTCAAGATCATCAGCCCGACCAGCGCAGCCGATATCAAGGGGCTGATGAAATCGGCCATTCGCGACGGCGATCCGGTAATGGTCTTCGAAGACACACGCCTGTGGCCGATCAAGGGCAATGTGCCCACAGATCCAGACCATCTAATCCCGATCGGCAAAGCGGATGTGAAGCGCGAAGGAGAAGACGTAACCCTTATCGCTGTTGCCGGTGTCATCGGGCCGACGATGGAAGCTGCCAGAGCGCTCGCCGAGGAGGGAATTTCGGTCGAAGTGATCGATCCACGTACGTTGAAGCCGCTCGATCATGAGGCCATCAAAACGTCAGTCGCCAAGACCGGACGGCTTTTGATCGCTGAGAATGCGCACCGCGTCTGCAATGTCGGAAGTGAAATCGCGGCGGTGATGGCGGAGGAGGCGTTCGATCTGTTGAAGCGTCCGATCCTGCGTGTGAGCGCTCCAGATATTCACGTACCCTTCAGTCCGGCCCTTGAGAAGGATTTCTTCCCGACGAAGGACCACATTATCGCCGCCGTAAGGCGGCTGCTCTGACATTCTCAAAGACTTTAAATAGAATGGAAGCGAAATGCGCGCCAGCGGCCCAATTGGGGCGCGAAATCGGCAAGCTCAGTGTCGGATGCGTCACCACGGCGAATCGCGCTCGGCAACAGCAACTGTTTGTCCGTAACGGGATGAAAGTGGTAACGGAGAATCGTCTCACCCGACGGATAGTGGGCAGTTGTGAAGCTGTTGCGCCGACCCTCGGGATCGTCATCGGCCTTCGGCAAACCGGATCTGCGACGGTCATTTTCTCGACCTTTTTGATGACGCTGAATCTCATCCTGATCGCCGCGCCGCAACAACGACCGGATTGCGGCAAGCCCCGCATTCCTCCTCGCGAGCGAGCAAGCCAGGCACATCACGGGCGTTGCTGTTCCGATCGATGGCGGCTTCACGGCAGGATAGGAGGAATATTTGGGTAATCGGCTTTCAGGCAAAGTCGCCATTGTTACCGGTGGCAATCGAGGCATAGGACGGGCGATTGCCGAGAGGCTCGCGGAAGAAGAGGCAGTGGTTGCCGTTGGCGACTTGATTGACCAGCGCTCCCCCCCTGTCGGCAGCGAGAGGCTCGCCTTTTTGCCTCTTGACGTCACAAAGGAGGCCTCGGTTCGTGAATTCGTTGACGAGGTCCTGCAGAAGTTCGGCAGGGTCGATGTCCTGGTCAATAATGCTGGTATCGTCGTGCATAAGTCCATCGACGAGCAGACCGTCGAGGATTGGGACCGACTCATGGCGGTCAATCTCCGTGGTCCGTTTCTAATGGCCAAGTATGTGGCCCCGGAAATGAGACGAATCGGCGTGGGCGCGATCGTCAACATTGGGTCGGTCGAGGGCTTTATGGTCAACCCCTGGCATACAGGCTATGCCGCCACCAAGGCCGGCGTGCACGGTCTCACGCTGGGATTGGCAGTAGACCTTGGACCCGATGGTATACGCTGCAACACCGCGTGTCCCGGTTGGATCGATACCGATCTGAACCGCGCCTATGTCGAGCTCCACCCGGACCGAAGCTTGGTCGAGCGGGAATTGGCGGAGATCCACCCGGTCGGAAGGATAGGCTCTCCAACGGATATAGCAAATGCGGTCCTTTGGCTGGCGAGCGACGAATCCAGTTTTGTTAGCGGTGAAATGATCGCTGTCGACGGCGCCCGAACCAAGAAGATATCTCTGCCCGCCATCTTGGACGAGGAGTATCGGGCGAAGCTGACGAAGCCGAAATCCTAGACCACCGAAGACGGGCCCGCCGGCGCGGCGACGGTGGCTCACGCGCTGGTGCAGCGCGCCGTCGACGCACATCCAGGCGTCGCCCGCCTCACCGTCGCGCTCGACCGCCCGGTCGTCGGCCTAGGGGCCTCGGCGCCACTGCACTACGCGGGTCTGCCCGCGCTAGTTAACGATGAATGCGGGGTGCCCGAAGATACCGACGTCGCGAATGCGCTGGACGCCGTCGTCGGCCAGGTGCGGGTGTCGGGCGAGGCCCAGGTCAGCCAACCCAAGGAAGGACTGTTCCGGCTTGCCTCCGGCGGAAAGGTTCGCGATTTCCTTGATGAGGCTGCGGCGATCTCGGCCGCCGAGGCCGATGTCCGCGCTATCGTTGTGGAACGGGCGAAGGATGCTGCAACCGACAGCGCCGAGATCGAGGTCGCGACCGAATACCGCGTTTCCACGGTGGAAGCCCAGCGCATGTTCATCGAGGCGCATGTCGTCGCGGTGGCCTCGGGAAGGCCAAGGATTGCGGTTTGCGGTGGCCCACACGCTCGAAGCGGCCGAGCTTCTTAATGTCGATGTGGATCAACTCGCCAGGATGCTGGCGCTCGTAGCGGCGGACCGGTTCGGGGGCTCCAACGAAGCGATCCGATTGGGACCGAGCAGCCGCAGGATGCGGCTGACGCTAGTCGGCGAGATGCTGACTTCGGCAGCGATCTGCTGGCCGGTCCATCATTGACGTGGAAGGCCTCAACCTGCTCGACAATAGGCTGCCGCGTCGGCCGGTAAAGACGCGCGGTCGCGAGGAACGATTGAGCCCTTCCACACTTTCGACTTCGAAGCGTTACCCACGTGTACCGTGTGCGGGCATACGCCCGCGGCTGACGCGACGGCCTTTGGCGTCTGCCCGCTCAAAACCTGCTTCACAATACGCTCTCGACCGAGCGGCGTCAGACGGGCATTCTTGTGTATATTCATCCAGTCCTTCGAGGAATCACTGAAGTCTCGCAACCTCAGCTTTCTTCGCTCAGAACCGGATGGCCAACGTATTGAAAGCTCACACCTAAGCTCAATTCCGACGAGGCACAGCGGAAGTTTGCCAGCATAACCCACGTCCGAACAGTGAAGGCAGGGGGGACGATAACGTTGCCGTTTTACTTCGAGATGCGCATTCGGTAACGCACGTGCCCATCATCCTCGACATAGGAATCGTAGAGTTTGCGGGCGCGGGTATTGCCCGCGTCGGCGTGCCAGTAAAGCCGCTCCCAGCTGTTCTTTTTGCAGACTGCGACGAGGTCGTCGAGGAGCGCCCGGCCGATGCCGGAGCCGCGGAAATGCTCGGCAACATAAAGATCCTCGAGATAGCAGTCGTTGCTCTTGACCCAAGATGAAGGGTGGGACAGATGGATAGCGAAACCAGCAAGCGCACCGACCTGCTCGGCAACACGCATGTTGACCGGCGAGGCGGGATCGAGAATGCGCCTCCAGGTTGCCGCGGTCACCTCGGGATCGAGCGTCATCCTAGAGAAGTGCACGTGGCGGTCCCAAAGTTTTCGCCAGGCGCCTTCGTGGTCCGGCCGCGCATCCGTGATCTCAAGCACCATGGCGATCCCTCAAATGAAAGAACGGGAAACACCTTGGACCGATGGCTTTCCCTGGGTTTTGGTTATGACCGGCAGTTGTGCCGATCAGCTCAACTGTGGCGTTTTCTGCCACCCGCCAGCGGCAGCTTCTGCTGCCTCGCTACAAGGAAGGTTCAAAAGTCGTGCCAACTGAGCAGTGAAGTCAGAAAGGCTTAGATTCAACGTTTTAAAGTAAGACCGTATGTCCGCCTCTGTCGGTGAGGTGGCTCGCCCTACACTGCGCGTCCGAGGGTTGCTCGGGCAGGCCGAGCCGATCCTCAATACAGGAGGACGAGCCACCTCACCGACAGAGGCGGACATACGGTCTTACGTTTTAAATGAGAGTGCATCAGCAACGAAGCCGGCCGCCATCCTGTCGCGGACTCGACAAAACCGACATTTGGCTGTCTCGCTCTTCGGCAGCGACCTGCCTCAACCAGTTAGCCTCCGGGGGGGCGGGGTCGCACCAGCCGATGCCAACCCACGGCAATGCCGTAGTGGGCCTGAGCGGCCACGGAAAATTTGCCGAATCTGCAAGCACTAGACCGTATGCTCTATGTTCGCTGGTGAAGGCGGCTCGCCCCCGCGTTAGGCTGATGCGGGGCTCTGGATTGGCCGAGCCGACCTGCGAGATCAGCGAGGATAACCATGAAAGGCGAGAATGTGATCTTCATCGGCTTGGATACTTCCAAGTTGAAGATTTCGGTGGCGGTTGCGGATGGCGAGCGCAACGGCGAAGTTCGGTTTCTGGGCGACATTTCCTCAGAGCCAGCCTCGGTGGACGCAATTGTAAAGAGGCTCTCCAGGCGCAGTGCCAAGCTTCACCTTTGCTACGAGGCCGGTCCGACGGGCTATGGACTTTACCGTCAGATCATCGAGTTGGGGCACGAATGCATCGTCGTCGCGGCTGCTTGATCGCGTCGCGCGGTCGGAAGATATTGCTGATGTTGTCCTCTTCTTGGGCGTCCGACGTCCCGCGTTACAGGTGCGGCGCCTGTTGGGGTGAATGGCGGAAGGGCTATCGCCTGAGGCGCTTCGCGGGGAAAGTCGCGCTAGTAACTGGTAGCGGCATTTTTGTTTGGGCTTCCAACATTCTTGTCCAACTTCGTACAGAAGAAGGTTTAGCGGATTGTTCCGGCGGTGCCTCGTCCATGCAACAGCAATGTGATTTCATAGCCTTATGTCAAATGGCGCGGCGCTTGCTTCAGCCTCTCTAGGCCCAGATCTTTCTCGACATCACGAACCCGCTGACCTTGATCTATGGGCCATATGACGGCCAAAGGTCGCTTCCCCAGCCACTGACAACGACGGGAGCAAAAGCGAATCTAGTTTTGCATGAGCCGAAGACTGAAGCGCGGATTTTGCCGAAGCCAAATGTAGTTCTCTCGAGTGACACACAAGACAAATCATAGTGACCGACAGGAGGATAGTCGAATGTTTTCTAATGCTGCTTTGGACGATCGCCGGAAGGCGGCTCTCCCGGTTGGGGTATCTTGTGCCAATCCTATATACGCAGACCGCGGCCAAAACGCGGAGCTCTGGGACGTAGAGGGACGCCGATACATTGATCTGGTGGGTGGAGTAGGTGCTCTGGCGGTTGGGCACTGCCACCCAAAGATTGTCGGTGCAGTACAAGCTCAACTTGGCAAGTTCAGCCACACGTTTTTCGGCACCATCCCCTATGAGGGCTACATTACCCTCGCGGAGCGACTGAACGAGCGTTGCAAGGTGGGAGGGCGGGCCAAGACATTGCTTGTCACCACTGGTGCCGAGGCGATCGAAAATGCTGTCAAAATTGCTCGCGCCTACACCAAGCGGCATGGGATCATTGTCTTCGGTGGTGCCTTTCATGGCCGCACGCTTTTGACGATGGCGATGACGGGGAAGGTCACCCCATATAAACACTCATTTGGACCGTTTCCAGGGGGCATCTATCGCGCGCCCTTCCCCGATCTGTACCGGGGTATTGACGTCGAACACTGCCTTTCGGCGTTGGACACCGTCTTCGAAACCGAAATTGAGCCAAGCGCGGTCGCGGCCTTCGTCATTGAACCGCTTCAAGGGGAAGGCGGCTTTATCCCCGCACCCGCCGAGTTTATGGAAGGTATCCGGCGGCTTTGCGACCGCCACGGTATCGTCCTCGTGGTCGATGAAGTCCAATCCGGCTTCGGGAGAACGGGCTGTCTGTTTGCCGTAGAACATACCGGCATCGAGCCCGATTTGATCGCCATGGGCAAGGGCCTGGGTGCCGGCCTTCCGATTTCCGCAGTGGTCGGAAAAGCGGAGATGATGGATTCCGTTAAGGTCGGCGGCCTTGGCGGGACCTATGCCGGTAATCCGCTGGCATGCGCGGCCGCATTGGCGGCAATAGACGTGTTGGATGAGGAAAATCTGCTTGCGCGCGCTCGTGAAATAGGTGCGCGGTTCACGGCTGGCTTTCAGCGGATCCAGAAGAAGCATCGCTCGATCATTGGCGACATTCGTGGGCTTGGCGCGATGATCGGCGTCGAATTCGTCAAAGACGAAGAAACCCGCAAACCCGCGCGATCACTGACTGCCAAAGTGATCAAGGAAGCGGCGGATCGTGGTTTGCTACTCGTATCAGCCGGCCGACACTTCAACGTCATCCGCCTTCTTCTCCCTCTGACCCTGTCTGATGCAATCATTGACGAGGCTTTGAGTATCGTCGAAGATTCGATTGATGCGGTTGTCGATGGCGACCTCGCTCTCCAAACCCCCGCAGCCGCTCAGGCTTAGTGAGGAGCCGTGGACTTCGAAAATCCCTCCGATTCACTTCAGCTGGTGCGTGAATTCCGCCGCGCACCGTTCGGACATCACAGCCCGAACCTGCAGAAGCTTCTCCGGATGTTTCGAATGCAGCGTAGGACCGCGCGGCGATATCCCAGAACTCGAACTCGTCGCAGAGCGCGAAACATCGCCTTCGCAATCGCGGTGTCAGCGGCCCGCTTTTGTGGACGGTCATAGTAGGTCGAGCGCGCGACTCAGTCGGCATCCTTCAGCGATGGAGATGCGAGGCCGGTGACGACAGATGTAGTCCCGTGAGCTTTTCAGAGCCCCCTTTAGGAACTCCAGTTCCAGAGCCTGCTTGCCTCCGAGCCGCTCAAGGGCCACGATCCGGGCCTCGTATTCCTGGATAAAGTCGGCCGCCTGCATCGTCATCGAAGCCGGCCCTCAGACGCGGATCAGGTTGCGGGTGACTTTGTGCCGTTTCGCCAACGATGCCCGCGGCCTGGCCGAACTGCCGCATTGATTGGTATCCGGAGTGAAGGTCAAGAGCGCAGAGAGTCAGGCCACCGATTCATGCTCGTCGCACGGTCAAGACTTGTTGAGATCCGGCGCGATCTCAAAAACAGACACGGTCCATGCTGAAAGAATACGGGCTGCAGTCCAGTCGATCGATTGGATCACAGTTCCGTCGAAGGTTTGGAGCTGGTTACTGAGGGGCATTCGCTTCGC
This sequence comes from Mesorhizobium sp. LNHC221B00, assembly GCF_000502935.1. Lineage (NCBI taxonomy): Bacteria > Pseudomonadati > Pseudomonadota > Alphaproteobacteria > Hyphomicrobiales > Phyllobacteriaceae > Mesorhizobium > Mesorhizobium sp. LNHC221B00. The sequence continues at coordinate 216,557 of NZ_AYWR01000011.1, forward strand.
CCGTTGCTTCATCGCTTCTGTCTGTAGACGAGCAGGTCTGCTGTGAACAGGAGAAGCTCGATCGGCAAGTCCGGCATCTCGCTGGTGATGACGAAACTACACGTTGGCTGATGACGGTTCCCGGGGTCGGTGCAACAACTTCATAATGCCGCTCTCAGTCGGGTGAGGCGATTATTCGATATTGATTTCATCACCGTTACGGGGAAGCGGTTATTGTTGCCGGGCGCAATCGCCATGGTGACGAGGTCGCTCTGATCATCCGCCAGCTTGACGGCACCCTGGTGCAGTTGCCGATCTGGAAACGGAGGATCGTGCGGAGGTGATGATGATGACGGAGAGTCCCCGCCTGTCGCTGACGTATCTGCGCGAACGTCGTCTTGAGCTCGATGCCTATCTAACCTCGCTTTGCGATGATTCCCGTTGCAAAGCATGAGACAAGTATGAAGCATCGTCAATCCTGTCACCGCCAACTCGATCTCTTTGTGCCCAAGACCGAGCCGGCACCGATGCACCGGCCGAGCGGACGAAGCTATTGCCACTGGTGAGTGCGTTGCTGCCGGAAGCACGCGGCGCAGCCGCAGCGACGGAGGCCGGTGAAAGATCACGTCTGACCACCTGGCGCGCGGCGCCTGCATCTATATCCGCCAATCGACCATTGACCAGCTTGCGATCATGAGAGCTGGCGATGTCAATACGGCCTTGCTGACCGTGCTCCCTGCTCTTGGCTGGACAGATGTGACAGTCATCGATGACGACCTTGGCCGCTCGGATTCGGGCGTCGGTCGTCCGGCTTCGAGAAGCTGCTGGCAGCGATCTGTGAAGGCCGCGTCGGCGCCGTGTTTGCATCGAGGTGTCGCGTCTGGCTCGCAACGGGCGCGACTGGCACACGCTGATCGAATTTTGTGGCCTGGTTGGCACTGTGATCGTCGATGAGGATGAACCTATGAACCACGCATCCGAACGATCGATTGTTGTTGGGCATGAAGGGGACGATGAGCGAGCTCGAACTGTCGCTCCTGCGGGCCCGTTCGATGGAAATCTTGAAGCAGAAGGCACGACGGGGTGAGCTCTTCTTCACGGTCGCCGCCGGCTATGTGAAAGCGGGGCGTGACAAATCGAAATGGATCCCGACCTGCGCGTGCGTGAGGCGATTGGGTTGGTCTTCACCCGCTTTGCCGAAATGCAAAGCATCCGCCAGGTGTTCTTATTGCTTCGCAGTGACAGATAGCGTTGCCGCACATCAACCCCTGGATCTCCGGACAGCAGCATGTGCTGTGGAACCTCCGGTCTGCACGACGTTGAGCAACCTTCTCACCAATCCTGTTTATGCTGGCGCTAATGCCTTTGGCCGAACCGGAAGTCGGACGATAATCGAAAATGGCGCAAGCGAATCGTGCGCGGCCGTCGCAAAGCGCTCAGATTGGGCAGTCTTGCTCGTTGATCGTCACGCTATTTGTCATGGGCAGACTTTGAAAGGAACCAACGGCTGATTACTGACAATGCCAACGGCAAGGGCATGATGGTGCGCGGGCCGGTGCGCAAGGGAGAGGCTTTGGCTCGCCGGGCTTTTGCGTTGCGATCATTGCGGCTGCCGGCTGCTTGTTGGCTATGATGCGCCAGGCTGATGTCGGCCGCTATAAGTGTGACGCGACCCGGAGCAATCCCGACGGTGATTCCTGTATCTCGTTTGGCGCATTACGGGTCGATGAGGCGGTGGGAGCCGAGATCGTGCGGCTGCTGCAGCCGCTCGGCGTTGAAGCGGCCATCCAGGCGATCGCGCAGCGCGAGTATCAGTCTGGCGAAAAACAGCGCCAGATCGAGTTGGCGCTCGAACAGGCGCGATATAAGGCAATCAGAGCGCGCCGGCAGTATGACACGGCCGACCCTGAGAATCGTCTGGTTGCTCACCAACTCGAGCGACGGTGGAACGGCACCCTCGCGGCCGTACGCGCAATCGAGGAAGAACTGGAGGCCCTGGTCCGACAGCGGCCGGCCGCTTTAGGCGCCGAGGAGCGCCAGCGCCTATTCCAAGGCCGACCTGCAAGCCGCGTGGCATTATCCGGCGGCCACTGCTGTCACGCGTAAGCGCATCATCCGGGTCGTGTTGCGCGAGGTCGTGGCACACGTCGAGGGTGACCAGATTCATCTGTTGTTGCATTGGCAGGGCGGCGATCATACCCGCCTGACGGTGAAAAGAGCCGACGGGGTCAAACGCGGTGGTCGGTCGAGCCGGAGACGGTTGAGTTATCCGCGCTTGCGCGCGACTGATGCCCGACAGGAAAGCGGACAGGTCGATCGAAGGGATGGTCGCAGTCGCGTGTGCGGGGCTTCCGCAACACGCACGGCATCGCGGTCTACAGGGATGCGAATGGGCCGAGCGCGGCGAAGTCACGTTGACCGAAGCCGCCAGGATGCTCAATCTGAGCCCTGCGACGGTCCTTCGTCAGATTCGCGCCGGCATCATCCCTCCCAGCAATAATGCAAAGGCGCCCCTTGAGTCATCAAACGACGGGATATCGAAAATTCGCATCTGATCGAACACGCGGCCCATGTCTCAACGGGCCGTCATCATCAAATCCGGAGCAGAAGACCTTTGTCTTCCAGTAACGTAGCGAGATGGGCATTATGACGTGGGACCAGCAATGCCACGCAGCGCTCTTTCGGCCGCGTTGTTGCTGAGGCAGATCCTGCCGTCGTCGATGAAGCGGGCGAAGTCGGCCCAGCGCCTGAGCATGTAATTGATCGGCTTCAGGACCTCGGAAGAGCGCGAGAGGGTATCGCGCTCGCGGAGCAACCAGGCGTGCATGTCGTCGAGAAGTGGTTTGCTCTGTTCCTGGCGCACGGCATACCGCTCGTCAGCGCTGCGGCCGTTGATGGCGCGCTCGATCTCGAACAGCGCGTCGAGGCGTCTGACCGCCTCCAGCGCGATCAGGGAGATCGGTTTGCCCTTCTTGCCATCCCGGGCCTTTTCCGCGATGTCGGCCAATTCGAAGAATCCGCGTCGCGCATGGGCGTAGCAAAATGCCGGCGTGATCGGCTGCTGCTTCCGCTGCGGGTCGAACAGCGGCTCAAAGCCACTGTAACAGTCGCACTGAAGGATGCCGCTGAATCCGGCCAGATGTTTCTGAGGATGCTCCCCGCGCCTGTCGCTCGAGGCGTAATAGATCGCCGCCGGCGGCGCAGGCCCGGCGAAGGGCCGGTCGTCGCGCGTATAGGTCCAGATGCGCCCGGTCGCGCACTTGCCCTTCGCCAGGATGCGGATGGTGGTGTCGTCGCCATGAAGGCGCTCGGCCGCGAGCACATGGCGCTCGATCAGCTGGAAGAGCGGCATGCGGCGAAGGTTCCGTGGCCGACCTGATCGGCCAGCGTCGACAGCGGCAGGCCGATGCCCTCGGCCTTGAAGCGCGCGCTCTGGCGGTTGAGTGGAGCATGCATGCCGAACTTGTCGAACAGGATTGTCGCCAGCAGTTGGGGACCGATGAAGCCGCGCGGCGTGGCATGGAACGGCGCCGGCGGCTGGGTGATCTTCTCGCAATCGCGGCAAGTGAACTTTTCGCGCACCGTCGCGATCAGCTTGAAGCGGCGCAGAATCTCTTCCAGCGTCTCGGTCACATCCTCACCCAGTTTCGACAGCCGCAATCCGCCGCAGCAGGCGCAGGCAGTTGGAGGGTCGATGACGACGCGCTCGTGTTCGATGTCATCCGGCCATGGCTTGCGCACAGGTCGCTTGCGCGTGAACGGTCGGACCTTCTGCGTCTTCGCCGCCGCGGCCTGCGCGGCAAGCTCGTCCTCGGTCGCCGCGGTCACGAGGTCTTCGAGTTCCAATTCCAACTGCTCGATCAGCCGCGTCGTGCGCTCGGAGCGCTGCCCGTACAGTTCGCGTTTCAGCTTCTCGATGCGCAGCTCGAGATACGCAATCCGGGCCTCGGTGTCGGACAGCATGGCCTGCGCGTTGGCGGCTTCAGCCTGCCAGCTGGCACATCCGCGACCGCCACATCGCGTTCAGCCTGCAACGCCTCACGCTCAGCCAGCAGCGCCACGTAGGCGCTGGCAAGATCCGAGGGGAGCTCAACCGGCTTCGAAGTCATGTCCCGATTGAATCACATTCCATCGTATTTTCAATAAAAAAATGCTATCCAACCCGAGTTGCACGCCACGTTTCCTGAGGGTTGCGCCAGTCTATCCCAGACAAGAGATAACTCAGCTGCGCGGGAGATACTGTCACAGCTCCACCCTCAACTGTCGGCCATATGAAGCGGCCGCGATCAAGTCTTTTTGTGAACAGGCAGGCTCCTTGGCCATCATGCCAGATGACCTTCAACAAATTTCCGCGTTTCCCCCTGAAGCAAAACAGGTTGCCCCCAAGGGGATTGTGTTTGAGGACCTCCTGCACCCGTAGCGCCAGTGATGGAAAGCCACATCTCATGTCGGTGTAGCCTGTGGCTAACCACACACGCACGCCTTCTGTCGGGATCATCGCAGCATTTCCATTCAAGCCTCCAAAAGAAGCCTTGAATCACTCGTCACAAAACTAAACTCAGTTTATGAGTTTGCCGCCTAGCCGACGCTGCCTGATATGATTCAAAACCACGGAACGCTCAACTAAGGTCGCGGCTGCACTATGAAATCGGCATACCGAGCCATCCCGTGGCTGCTAGGGCAGAATGCTCTGACCGCGCGGGCTATAACATGACGTCTCGTCAGAACGCCCTTCTGGCAAGCGGAGGTTAAAATAGCGTCATGGGCATTGTCGAATCCGACAAAGCTACTATACCACAGTTTTGGCCGATCTCATGCGGCCCGATCGAGCCAAACCTTACCGAGGTCGATCTCGAATGTTGGGTGCATCGCGTAGCCCCTAACGTGCTTTGTCGAATGGTTAAACAAGGAAAGCCAATAGGGCTGGATGATGATGCCGGAATCCTGCAGAAGCGTTTCAACATCTTGCATGAGTGCTTTGCGCTTCTCGGTATCCAGCACTGTCAACGCCCCGTCCAACTTCTTATCAAATTCTGGGCTGGACCATGCTGTCTCATTCCATGCTGCGCCACCGCGATAGGCGAGTACTAGCGTCTGTACTCCCAATGGTCGATGATTCCAGTTTGTTATAGAAAGAGGGTACTTCAACCAATCATTGTAAAATGTGCTAGCGGGCAGAACTGTCCGCTTCACCTTGAACCCCGCCTCACGCAACTGCGCGGCAATCACATCGCCCGTGTCCTTGAGCCAATCCTCGTCATCGGTGATGATATCGTGCTGGAAGTCCATCTGACCCGCTTCGGCCATAAGGCCCTTGGCAGCACCAAGATCGCGTTTCTTTTCTGGGACTGGGTAAAATTCGGGGTGCAATGGTGCGACATGATAGTTCGCAGCTACCGTGCCGTATCCATTGTAGGCAATTTGCAGCACAGCACTATTGTCGACTGCCAACTGCAATGCATTTCGTACGCGCTGGTCGTCGTAGGGTTTGTTTGTGACCTGTGTGCGGCACACAAGCGTCGTTGCGGTCTTGGCCTCTGACTTAACCAACCCGAGGCCATCGTATACGGCTACGTTATTCGCGAACGTTTGGTAGTTCGCATCAATTTCGCCAGATTCGAAGGCGCTGAGAAGAGCGGAGGGGTCGCTGCCATAGTCGATGAACTGCACTTCGTCCAGGTAGACTTCACCACCCCACCAGCTTCCGTGTGTTCGACGCTTCAGAACGGCCTTTTGGCCGACGTCCCATGAAACCAGTTCGAACGGCCCCGTGCCTACGGGATGTGCAACGATGTTCGACCCTTTCTTTTCGTAGTCGCGGTGCACAATCAGGGCTGGATAGTCAGCAAGCCCAGGGATGATCGTGATGTCGGGTTTAGGCAGTTTGAGTCTAATCGTGTAATCGTCAGCTTTCGTGATAGCGCCTTCTAGCGCCTTGCCAGTCTTTTCATCAATGAGCGCGGCCATGCGCGCCGCCATCGAGTTTCCAGGTACGTCCCTTTCGCACCAGCGCAGCAGGTTAAACATCACATCGTCGGCGTTGAACTCGTCGCCATTGTTCCACTTGACACCTCGTCGTAGGCGCAGAAGGTATTCCGTCGCATCGTCGTTCGTCCCCCAACTTTCCAGAAGCCGGGGTTCAAATGTGTATTCACCGGTATACTTGACCAAAGGTTCAAGGAATTGGCGGTAGATGTTGGCTATTTCAGAATAGTCATTTACGCGGGGATCCTTCGCACCATAAACCAACATGGCAATTCGCAGAATTCCTCCTTTCTTGGGCGCATCTTCGGCATGTGCCGCCGGCATTGCCCCCAGCATCGAATAGGCCATGGCTGTCGACGCACCAAAGATGGAAGCGAGGGCCAGGAACTCGCGCCGGTCCATCCGGCCCCTCTTTACGTCCTCGGCAAGATTCTCAAGAAACTTGGGCGTTCGGTCACCACCATTGCTAAACAATCGCATTTAAACCTCCCAAAATTGTTAACCAAAAGTGGCCTGCCAGCGCGGTAGCGCCGCACCGTGACGTGTTCAAAAGAACTGGCCTATCTGCTCGAATATTCTCGAACGCCATCCGTACGCTACCCGAAAAGTAGTGATGGACGCCCTGTCCGACTGGAACCTGGGCCTAGCCTGAAGCCTGTCGCGCCTGATTGGTTCAGAAAACGCTAACGGCGGGCGAGCTCCTAAACAACTGCATAAAAAGTCATGCCCCACAAGACAAAATGTTATCACGCGGGTGGCAGGCCAGAACAGGTGTAGACGGTCGTCTGGAGGTACGCGCATCCGGTGCCAGCAGGAAGTACATGTTTCCGCGAGGTCGCACAGCGTCCGGATTTTTCGCCCGATGCTTGTTGGTGAAGCGCCTGGGCGCTGGTAGAGTCGCAGCGCGTGCTTTAATCCTTTCCCAAATCGTTAAAGCAGGCGCGGCGCCGACCTAACCTGCAAGTTACCCGGCGCCGCACCCTACACCGTGCGGGGCACGAAAGCGCCGAGACTCCTCCCTAGCCGCTTACGATCCATACGCCGGCGAAGGCGATAGCGAGGCTTATCCATTCGCGCGCGGCGACGCGCTCGCCCAATAGAAGACCCGCCACCGCAGCGGTTAGCAGCGGTTGGAAGCGCGTAAATGATGGACACGGTTACCCCCTGACATTCCCAAACCGATGGCCACAGCCCAGCAACCGATCTGCAGAAACATGCTGTCGACACCAAGGAGTCCCTTCAATCAAACGGATCGAGGGGCTGCTGCAAGGACATGGCGGGACGCTGGGGATACGCAATATGCTCCGGGATTGTGTCCCGGCCGAGCGTTACGCCATACAGGAACCGGAGTGCGCAGACGATCTAGTTCAATCCCGACCAGGAGATGCCCCTCGACATGAGGTGAACCTGGAAGGCATGGATATCGTCAAGGCCCAGCCGATCAGGCGATCGGCCAAAATAGCGGCTAAACTTTACGACTGCATAAAGGTAGGATTGCTGCGTGGCCGGAGATAGATCGCGGACTGTCATGTCCTCGATCATCCGGCGACGCGAGGGCTCATCTCGGCCATCTGGATCTCCTGTCTGAAGGATGGGTTTGCAACACCCAAATCCTCTGAACGGGGGGTGTCTCTCAAAGCGGGCACCAAATGCCGCGACTAGCGGCTTCGTTGCGTGCCCAGCATGTTCAACCGCTTGGGGGTGAAAGTCCCCTAGCCAACCTGAGGTGAAGGCTTAGCAAAGCGCAAGGGCATTACCGCGAGGTGGTGTCTGAAGGAAGCGTGGAGCAAAACCGCGACCTGACGAACAGAAACCGGATATGAGGCATCCCTGGCCGGACGAGCGGGCAACGTGTCGCGAAGTCCATATCCATCAAGGGGCAGGGCTGTAGATCCGGCAGGTGCGCGGGGAAGGCGATTGAACTTACCTGGGGAGGCCTGTGTCATGTTCCGACTTCGGAACTGAGGGAACCGCAAGGTGACCTGACCGTGATGCAGGAGTCAGCAGAGGGCGTAGTAGGTGATGCAGTCGGCAAGGCTAGTGAGGCACTCCAAGGCCGAAAGGCGGAGCAAACGGATAGGCCGAGCCGGAAACGATGACCGAAGGCCCGAACGATTGGAAGTGGCAAGTAGGACTGGCAACTCATGAGTGGAAAGCGGCAGGAGACCCAGTATTCACTGGCCCTGGAACCGAGGGACCGGGGTGAAGCCCCTGTCAGCGGTTACCAAGGGGCCGAACCACTCGTGGCGAAGTCGGCACCCGAAAGCCCGGCTTGGACAGAACAGCTAATGGAGACGGTATGTAGCCGAGGGAATCTGGAAACAGCGTGGAAACGCGTTCGAAGCAACAAGGGCGGTCCAGGCGTGGATGGGATGACCATCGACGACGCCAAGGGCTACCTGCGTGAGCACTGGCCAAGCATTCGGTCTCGATTGCTCGAGGGAACCTATCAGTCGCAGCCGGTCAAGCGGGTCGAAATCCCCAAGCCGGAGGGTGGGGTCAGAAAACTCGGCGTGCCTTGCGTCGTCGACAGACTGATCCAGCAAGCCCTGCTGCAGGTCCTCCAAGAGCAGTGGGACCCGACGTTCTCGGAGCACAGCTACGGCTTCCGCCCGGGACGCTCCGCTCATCAGGCAGTAGCCCAAGCGCAATGCTACATTGCCGAGGGTTTCAGCTACGTGGTTGACCTCGACCTCGCAAGATTTTTCGACCGGGTCAATCACGATAGCCTGATGGCGCGCGTTGCCGCGAGGGTGTCCGATAAGCGTGCGCTCAAACTCATCCGGGCTTTCCTCAATGCCGGGGTGATGGAGGATGGCTTGGTCCGTCCAGTGGACGAAGGGACCCCGCAAGGCGGCCCGCTCTCGCCCCTCCTAAGCAACCTCCTGCTCGACGACCTCGACAGGGAGCTGGCCCGACGTGGTCTCCGCTTCTGCCGCTATGCCGACGACTGCAACATCTATGTTCGCAGTCGCCGCGCCGGCGAACGGGTCATGGCCTCGGTCGGCCGGTTCCTGACCAAGAAGCTGCGGCTGAAGGTCAACGAGGCGAAGAGCGCGGTGGCGCGGCCGGAGGAGCGGAAGTTCCTTGGGTTCAGCATCTCAAATGACGGGAGCGAGCGGCGCATCGCGCCAAAGGCCCTCGCCAAATTCAAGACGCGGATCTGGGACATGACACGCCGGACCCGGGGCATCAGTCTGCCGCAGCTGATCAAGGAGCTGAAGCCATACCTCGTCGGTTGGCGCGGCTACTTCGGCTTCTGCCAGACGCCTCGAGTGCTCACACACCTGGAAGCGTGGATCCGCCGGAGACTACGCATGTATCTTTGGCGGCAATGGGGGAACGGGCACAACCGCTACAAGGAGCTGCGCCGTCGTGGCGTGCCAAAGTTCCGAGCTGCGGTTGCCGCCGGTTCACCAACGGGGTTCTGGCGCATGTCAGGACACCCGGCGGTCCAACAGGCCCTGCGCAACCATTACTTCGAGTCTCTCGGTCTCCCTCGCCTCCATGTCTCTGCCCAAGCTTAATCCGATCGAACCGCCGTGGTACGTGATCCGTATGCCCGGTGGTGTGGGAGGGGCGGCGCCGCGAGGCGTCCCCCTATCCCGATCAATCCGCAGGGAGTTCTGGAGCGTAATGAGCTCGATCCTGGCGCCCGTTGCACCGCGTGTGGTGGCGAACTGCGCCTTGTCGGTGAAGACGTCAGCGAAATCCTCGACATGATCGCGACGCAGGGGAAGGTGCTCGAGGTCGCTCATTTGAAGAAGTCCCGCCGCTGCTGCGAGAAATGGTGCAGTTGCCCGCACCAAGCCGTCCGATACCGGGCAGCATGGCAGGGGCCGGACTTCTGGCTTACATCCTGGTCTCGAAGTTCGATGACCATCTGCCCCCGTATATCGCCTGAACGAAATCTTCGCCCGCATGGGTGCCGACATTCCCGACAGCACGTCGATTGGTGCGGTCGTGTCATGCAGGTGCGTCAGCCTTTGATTGAGCGCATCGAGAGGGCGATCATGGGAAGCGACCTTCTGCATGCCGACGACACCCCGATCCGGGTGACGACTCAAGGCTTCTCAGGCAGAGGGACTTAAGGTTACAACACCCACGATTGCGCTCTCCACCAGCTTCTTGAACTCTGGACGCGTAGCGTTCCCCGTCTGTTGCGACTGCGTCAAGTAGAGGCCAATCAGGTCATGCGCCCTATCAACCCAGGCTAAAGTGCCTTGGAACCCCCCGTGCCCAAAAACGTTGTCGCCGAAAACCTCCCACTGGAGACCGTACTCTTTGGACACGGGGCTTGGACCCGTCGCAAGTCTGATGGTCTCCTCCGACAGCAAGCGGCGATCGCCGAAGCGCCCACCATGCAGCATACAGGACAAGAACTTCGCGTAGTCGATCGCCGACGCGAAAAGGCCGCCGGAAGCGCGGAAAAACGGGACTTCCTCCGGTTCCGTGTTATCCCAGGACTTTGTCCAGGGGCCGCTTTCGCCGTTCTCCCGGCGGTAGCTGGCGGCCACACGTCTTGTACGTGGATCGCCCGGCTGCAGCTTGAAGTCTAAAAAAGAATCGCCCATCCCAAGCGGCTCCAAAATTCGCGTCGTGATGAAGTTTTCGGCAGGCATTCCCGAGATCTCAGCGGCAACGGCCCCAAGAGTGCTTGAGCCCGGATCACTATATTCGTATCGCGTGCCCGGGGGATGTTCAGGCCCTTTCCGGCCGACCTCGTCAACCGCCTCCCGCAGTGAAGCGTACTGCGTGGTCCCGATACTCTCAACGATCGAGCCGGTAATTCCAGAGCTGTGAGTGAGAAGCTGATAGATCGTAATGTCGCGCGCACGCTCATTATCAAAAGCCGGGAGATATGCGGACACCCTGTCTTGGAGCGTCAGCCGCCCCTCCTCCTTCAACATCAGGATGGCCGTGCCGAGAAGCGGCTTAGTCATTGAGCGCATCATGAAGATCGTGTCGATTTTCATGGGAATCTGGCGCTCTCGGTCACTCCAGCCGACCGTCTCGTGCAACACGATTCGATTCCTGCGGATCACCAGCATGACCGCGCCAACGATGCGGCCCTCGTCCACCCACGCATGTGCAGTCTCGACGGCACGCCTAAGGGGTGGCGGCGACATGCCCACGCTTTCGGGCGACGCGGGCGAGAAAGGTACGTTCGATTCGTACAGGATGGGTTCAAATCTCATTCGTTCTCCACAATTGTCGAAGCAGCGCAGCATTCTCGGTCCGAGCCCCACTAGCTCTGACGCGTCAATTGAAGCACATCTATTGAAAATAAGTCAAATGTTTCACACCAGCCCTGATTTCACCGAGCCGTGGTGGAGTTTCCTTTTTGCGCTTGAGCGCAGCGAGCTCGGCCAATTACGAATGGTTCGGGGACGAGGACCCCAAACCGGCACTGGCTGTGGAGCACGGTGGCCCGACCGGCGGAGCCCCGACGGTAGGATCATCGTTGTTAGCCAACAGAATCTGCGCAAGAGGGTCTCGTTTTAAGGGTCTCAGGCTTGAACGAATCCGCTGACGGTCGGCAAGTACTACTTCGACGCCGGCAAAGGCTTCTCGGCCATGGTCTCGCTCGAGGAACGCTCTGGCACGGCTGGCATTGCGTTGCGTCCCTTGCCATCAATTTTCTTTGCCGTAGGAGAGGTCGGACGAGACGAGCGGGCCTTTTTAGTCCAGGTTCTCGATTTCAAGTGGGTGCTGAAATCCGCAAGATGAGCATCAAACCGCAGAAGAGACTCACGCGCGGCCTCTGCACCCTGCCCGGCGATCAGCGCGCCCAGCACTTCAGCGACCGCGAACGCTGGTGTCATCGTATGGAAAAACGACGGACTCTTCGTCTGCACAAGAACGACATCGTCGGCCACTCGGGCCAGCGGGGCAACCTCGCTGTCGGTGATCGCGACGATCGGAATGCCATGCCGATGCGCATACTCGGCGATCTCGACCGTGACACGCGTGTAGGGGAACACGCTTGTCGCGAAGAGCACGTCGTTGCGGGACGCGCGGGCCAAGGCGTCCGAACCGGTGCCGCCGACCGCATCGAGCATAACAGACTTTTCCCTAATCATCGAAAGAATGTAGTGCAGATGCCAAGCAGTTGCGTGGCTCGACCTCAATCCGACGCAATAGACGCACTTGGCAGCTGCAAGGCGTCTTGCTGTTGATACTATCGCGTCAAGTTGAAACTCGGCCAGATGGATAATCTCGGCCGCTTGAGCTCGGAGAATTTCGCGCGCGAGGCCATGGTCGCCTTTGCGCTTTTGAGCGATCGCTTGTACATCCGCCTTTCCGGCGAATCCAACGTCGCCGCTGCGAACGGCCTCAGCATAGATTTCGCGAAGCTCGTCGTAACCTTCGAGGCCAAGATGCTTGGCCAATCGCGTCATGGTAGCCGGCTGGACCCCGGCCACACGCGCCTGGTCGCGCATTGACAGCAACGCGACGTCATGTGGTTGGTCGATAATATAGCGCGCCGCCAATTGAAACTGCTCCGACATTGTGTCGAAGTGGGCGATCAATCGCTCCGAAAAAGGTCCGTCAGCCATGGCTTCTACCTAGCGTAGCGTTATAGCTTGCGCAACATACGTTTCATTTCATGTTACATTTCGTCCGGGCAAGATCGGCCGTGAACGCAGCTGCTGGGGGCAACGCGGTCGGTCATTCAATATTTCAATCATTGTTCACGGCTGAGCCAATCGGATTCTTTCCAGGAGTTTGAGCTAGACGCGGCTAGACGCAGGCCCGCGTCTCCAACATGATCCATGCAGCTCACCTCGGCAAAGATTGAAACATGTGTTGCAAATCAAATCGGCTCTGTTATCGTGCCTGCCAACCGTGACCACCCGCCCAGCGGTGATAGGAAGTACATAATGTTTGAAACGGTCGCCTACGAAATCCAGAATGGTATCGCCGAAATTCGTCTGAACCGCCCGGACCGCTTGAACGCAGTGGTGCAGAAATTATACGATGATGTCCTGGCGGCTCTTGATGAGGCGGAACGCGACAAGACCGTACGCGTCATTGTCCTGACGGGAGAAGGCCGGGCGTTTTGTGTCGGCGCCGATTTGAAGGAGCACAAGGCGGGTCGCGCGGCCTTCGATAGGCGACAATATCTGATGAGCGAGCAACGGGTGTGCAGACGTCTGGTCTCACATCCAAAACCGCTAATTGCGGGAGTCAATGGCTATGCGCTTGGCGCCGGTGCCGAGATGGCTCTCGCTTGCGATTTTATTGTCATGGCCGCCTCGGCGCGGATCGGATTTCCCGAAGTTGGCCTTGGCGCGTTCCTCGGCGGTGGGGTCACGCATCTCCTTCCCCGACTTGTCGGCTTGGCAAAAGCGCGCGAGCTGACCTTCTTGGGCCGGCAGATCGACGGGGCGGAGGCGGTCCGGATTGGGTTGGCCTCACGCTGCATCCCCGACGAGGAGTTTGCTGAAGGCATCCGCACTCTGGCGAGCGAACTGTCAAAGAAGGCGCCATTCTCGATGCAGCTTGCCAAAGAACAGTTGGCTTCAGCTGCTCACGGGACGTTCGACTCTGCTCTTACTGCTGAGCTTGAGGGAATGATGTTTTGTTCGACTACGCGCGATTGGCAGGAGGGCGTTGACGCCTTCGCGGAAAAGCGTTCGCCAATTTTTCGGGGGGAGTAACATGCCGTCCAATGATCTCCTCAGCATTCTGTCCCCCGACTCCATTGCGATCATCGGCGCGTCGAAGAACCCTGCAAAAAGGGGGTATCGGTCGCTAAGAAAACTCTTGGATGACGGCTATGCCGGGGAGATCTACCCGATTAACCCAAAAGAGAGTGAAATCTGCGGGGCTAGATGTCTACCCGATCTGGCGAGCTTGTCGGGGCCTGTCGACCTTGCGTTGGTCTGCACTCCCGCTTCGACGGTCCCCTCGGTCATCGCCGAATGCGCGGCCAAGGGAGTGCGCGGTGCCGTGGTTCTGGCGGGTGGCTTCGCGGAAGCCGGAGACGACGGCAGCCAGATCCAGGATGCCATGCTAGCCGCTGCGCGCGCTGGCGGTGTAAGGATCATCGGGCCAAACACCTCAGGTATGTTCAATACTCACAAAGCCTGCAATCTCGTCGGCTTTTCGGACTTACGGAAGGGTAGCATCGGCCTTTTGTCCCAATCCGGCAACATGGCCCTGTCCCTCGTCACCGAAGCTCAGGCCAACGGCCATGTGGGTTTGAGCACTTACGTGGGGGTAGGTAACGAGGCGGATATCCGCTTCGACGAGTACCTCGACTACTTTGCGGCCGATCCCAACACCAATGTGGTGATTGCCTACGTTGAAGGATTAAAAGACGGCCGCCGCTTTTTGAACGCCTTGAGGCGTATCTCGACAGAGAAACCAGTTGTCATCTACAAATCAGGTCGGACAAGTGCCGGGCGCAGTTCCGCGAAGTCTCATACCGGTGCTTTGGCTGGCGAATATGCGGTTAGCGAGGCTGTGCTGAGGCAAGCCGGCGCTATTCTTGCACATCGCTCCGATGAGATCCTGCCGATGGCGGAGGCGCTGTCGCTTTTGCCGCCCCTGCGTTCGCGGCGCCTCGCCATTCTGGCGGATGGCGGTGGTCACGCGACAATTGCCGCCGACGCCTTGTCGGAGCGCGGACTGGCGCTCGCCCCGCTGAGCGAAGAGACGCGGCGACGGCTTGCAGCGATACTTCCTGCGTCCGCGTCTGTCATCAATCCTGTCGACGTAGCCGGAGGCACGGATTCGGACCCCTCGGTTTTTGCGGCTTGCGCCGAGATTCTCTTGCAGGATCCGATGGTGGATGGACTGCTAATATCAGGACTCTACGGCGGTTACGCCGTCCGTTTCTCAGAAGACCTGCTCGCCGCAGAAATCGATGCCACGAACCTCATCAGCGCAATGGTACGCCGGTTCGACAAGCCCGTGATCGTACACAGTCTATACGATGCGCTTCAGGCAGATCGGCGGCCGTTGCCCCTCCTCGAGATGCACCGCGCGGGGATCCCAGTGCATAGCTCCCTGGAAACGGCGGTGCGATGCATGCAAGCTTTGGCGGAGTGCGGTGAGGTGGGCCGCGCCTTTGCAGCGCTGCGGCCACAGCGGGCGCAGCACGGGAAAATCTTCGAGCAGGTTCTTGCGCGATGCAGAGCCGAGGGTAGGCGCGTAGTTTTGGAACACGAAGGGCGAGCTAGCCTGCGCGACTTTGGCCTGGATCTCACACCGGCTTTGCTGGCTGCGGATGAAAACGAGGCTGAAGAGGCTTTTCGCCGTCTCGGCACAAAGCCCGTCGCGATGAAAATCGTATCTCGCGACATACTGCACAAGACGGAGGCGGGCGGCGTCCATCTCAACGTCCTCGACGTCGCATCGGTGCGCAGTGGCTTCCATGAGATCGTCGCCAATGCCAAGGCTGCGGTAACCAATCCAAACATTGCAGGCGTCCTCATCACTCCGATGGCAGCCAAGGGGGGCGTCGAGGTCATCGTCGGCGTCGTGCGCGATGTCACATACGGTCCCATCATGATGTTCGGACTGGGCGGGGTCCTCGTCGAAGTTCTTAAGGATGTGGTGTTCCGCGCGCTTCCGATCTCAAGAAACGATGCCTTTGCGATGTTGGATGAAATTAAGGCGCAAGCGATTCTCGATGGCATGCGCGGGGGAGCGCCCGTTGATCGAGACGCGCTTGCAGGTTTCATGATGAGTATCTCGGATTTGGTTGAAGCCTTCCCGGAAATCGACGAACTCGACCTCAATCCCATCCATGCCTATCCCGACGGTCTTGCCGTCTTGGATGTTCGCATCCTTCTCACCGCGTCCTCCACAACGCGATCGGTAGAGAAGCAAGGGATTGAAGCATGACCGATCTGCCGAAATTCATCGACTCGAAACTCGAGGTTAGCGACCGCGTCGCTATGCTCGTGCTTGACCGCGACGACGTCCGCAACGAACTGACCGGGACGGCCCTGATCGACGATATCGTGCGGACGGTCGACTGGATCAATGGTGGGGCTGCCGTCTCAGTATTGGTCTTGACGGGAGCTGGCAAGGCATTTTCCGCCGGCGGCAACGTCAAGGACATGCGGGACCGTAGGGGAAGCTTCGCTGGCGATGTGTTGGAGGTGCAAGAACGCTATCGCCGCGGCATCCAACGAATTGCGCTTGCCGTGCACCAGCTGGAGGTCCCCATCATTGCTGCGGTCAATGGGGCGGCAATCGGTGCCGGTTTCGATCTGGCAACAATGTGCGACATCCGTATCGCAGCTGAGGACGTGGTATTCGGCTCCACGTTCATCAATTTTGGCATCGTACCGGGAGATGGCGGTGCCTGGTTCCTGCAGGATCTGCTCGGTCCCCAGAGGGCGGCGGAGTTGATCTTCACCGGCCGTCTGGTGCGCGCCGAGGAAGCTCTACGACTGGGAATCGTCCTTGAGATCGCGATAGCGTCCGAATTGCAGTCGCGAGCCCTGCAACTTGCTGCAAGCATTGCAGGAAAACCTCCTCAGGCACTTCGACTCGCAAAACGGCTTCTGAAGGCAGCGCGGCGATTGGACCTGCCTGATTTTCTCGACCTCTGCGCGGTGTTTCAGGGCATGTGCCACAATACACAGGACCATGTTGAAGCGGTCGGAGCCTTCCTGGACAAACGTCCTGCCCTCTTCCAGGGCAGCTAACCGCCGCCGGTATCACTTGCGTAGCGTGCAGTCTGTGCCACTCGAAGCAGTTTCTCGCTGGCAAGCGGTGCACCAACGTTCGGGTGCTACTCACCGCTGTCCAGGGCCACACTGGCTCGCGCCCCGCATTCTTGACCTTGTGTGATCCATACGATTCGCGGGCACAAAATAGAAACACTTGTTGCACACCAAACCAAAGTCGTGTATCTTGCGACAAGAAATGAGGAGCTAATCCATGAAAGTAGCCATTGCTGGATTCTGCCTGGAATCGGTCAGCTTCCTGCCGAACCTCACAACCCGGGAAGATTTCAAGCGCAACGAGTCGCGCGGAAGCGAAATGGTGGGCCATCACCGTGGAACGGAAACGGTCCTCGGGGGCTTCATCGAAATCTGTGAGCGAGAAGGCATTGAGATGGTGCCGATTGTCAGCACGTCAGTCGGTGCGGCCGGGCCGGCCGCAGATGACGCGTTCGACCATTATTGCCAAGTCATTGGCGACGGGCTGAGAGCGTACCACGGATCGCTTGACGGCGTACTCCTCGATCTTCACGGGGCATGCACAACTCCGACGCGCCTCGATCCCGATGGCGACATCGTACGCGTGGTACGCAACGCGGTCGGACCCGATGTGCCGGTGATGCTTGCTCTCGACTACCACGGCAACTTGGACGCGTCGACGATCTCCGATGCAACAGCCACCTTCGGCTACCATTATTCTCCGCATATCGACATGGGTGACACCGGCAGGCGAGCGGCGGAATGCCTTGTCAGGACCATGCGAGGAGAGATAAGCCCCGTGACGGCGATCGCCCGACCAGGCGTGATGGTGCCTAGCATCTTTAGCGCGACGACTTTGCACCCGCTTTCGATCTTCGTCGCCCGCTCGGTCGAGCTTCCCCACAACACTCCCGGACTGTTGGACGTCTCGATATTTGCCGGGTTCTCTTATGCAGACGTGCCGAACTGCGGATTCTCCGTCGTCGTCGTTGCCGACGGCGATCGGAGTCTTGCCGAGCGGACTGCAATTGATCTCAGCGAAAGCATACGCCAGGCCCGTCGCGAACTCCACATTCCTGGACTGGTTCGAAATCTGGAGGATGGTGTGGCTTACGTGCTCGAACGGACAAAGTCGGCCAAAGCGCCGGTTGTCCTGCTCGAGCATGCCGACCGGATGAAAGATTCCACTCACGTGCTGCGTGAGTTAATCCGCAAGGGAGCGAGCAACGCCGCTGTGCCCTTCCTCTGGGACCCGCAAAGCGCAGCCGCTGCATGCGAGGCCGGCGTCGGAAAAACCATTCACCTAAATCTCGGTGGCCGCTCGTCGCCAAGGTCGGGAGGGCCGATCCCCGTCGAGGCGAGGGTTCTGCAGGCGGGCGAAAAGCGCTATTCAGTGACAGGTACGATGGGTCGCGGCGCCGAAGTCGACCTTGGTCCGACTGCTGTGCTTGACATCGGAGGCATCATCGTGAGCGTCACCACGAATCCTGTCACGGCGATCGACGAGGACCCGTTCATACAGTTTGGTATGCGGGTGGAGGACTTCGCCATCATCGTGCTTCGCTCGAAGACCCACTTCCGGGCGGTCTACGAGCCTCTGGCAGAGGAGATCGTCATCATCGACACGCCCGATTGGGGGCCGGCGGACCTCAAGACGCTGCCATACCGGCACGCTCCGACCGCAACCTCTTATCCGTTCATCGATCATGCCTGACAACTATGTCGCTCCTTTCCGCTCGTGACCTCTCGGTCTGGTGTTGTCACGTTACCTGGCATGCGGTTGCTTGCGTGTCGGATTGGACGCAATTTTTGGGTGATGCGATGCAGATATCAAATATCGGTTCGAACGACCAGCGAGCTAATCGGACTGGGCACAAAGCCTTTGTCAATCCATGGAGACTTACGAAGCAAAGCGTATTGCGAGAATCTTATCGACACAGCTATCAGCCATGCTGGCCGGTTGGATGTGCTGGTTAACAATGCGAACATCATTACGCGCGGTATCATCCTCGAAACCGGCGACGAGCGAAGGTCATGGTTTCGTCGGATTCCGGGATCCGATTGTGGTCTCATGACTCCTGGTTATCCGACGCACGACGAATACTCATTTGCCGTAAGCTCGCGGGTGTAGCATTACGATGTTGCGATGAATACCTAGGCGGGCAGCGTATCAGATTGCATGACATCGCTAGGAACTTTGACAGGAGAATGAACGAATGCCATCTAACGCTGCTTTGGACGAGCGCCGCATCGCGGCGCTTCCCCTTGGGGTGTCTTGTTCGAACGCAATATATGCTGATCGCGGCGAGAACGCCGAGCTTTGGGACGTCGAGGGCCGGCGATACATCGACCTAGTCGGCGGAGTGGGCGCGCTTGCGGTTGGACATTGCCATCCGAAGGTTATCGCTGCAATACAGGCCCAGCTTGGCCGGTTCAACCACACGTTTTTCGGGACCATCCCCTATGAGGGTTACATTGCCCTCGCAGAACTCTTGAACGAGAGATGTAAGGTGGGCGGGCGTGCCAAGACGCTACTTGTTACTACGGGTGCTGAAGCGATCGAAAATGCTGTCAAGATCGCTCGTGCGTACACAAAGCGACACGGGATTGTTGTTTTTGGCGGCTCCTTTCACGGCCGCACCCTATTGACGATGGCGATGACAGGAAAAGTAATACCATACAAACAGTCCTTCGGACCGTTTCCCGGCGGCATCTATCGGGCGCCTTTCCCAGATCTGTATAGGGGCATTGATGTCGAGCACTGCCTTTCGGCATTGGACACGGTCTTCGAAACGGAAATCGAGGCAACTGCGATCGCTGCCTTCGTCATCGAGCCGCTTCAGGGGGAAGGTGGTTTCATCCCTGCCCCAGCCGAGTTTATGAAAGGTCTCAGAGGGCTCTGCGACCGACATGGCATAGTGCTCGTCGTCGATGAGGTCCAGTCTGGCTTCGGCAGAACTGGTTCTTTGTTCGCCGTAGAACATATGGGGATTGAGCCAGATTTGATCGCCATGGGCAAAGGGTTGGGTGCAGGCCTTCCCATCTCGGCCGTGGTTGGAAGAGCGGAGATAATGGACGCTCCTGGCGTCGGAGGCCTTGGTGGCACCTATGCCGGCAATCCGCTGGCGTGTGCGGCTGCGTTGGCGGCAATAGACGTTTTGGATGCGGAGGGCTTGCTCGATCGGGCCCGCGCAATCGGCGCTCGTTTCACGGCTGGCTTTCAGCGAATTCAGAATAAGCATCGTTCGATTATTGGCGACATTCGCGGCTTGGGTGCGATGATCGGCGTTGAATTGGTCAACGATGCCGAGACTCGCTATCCAGCGCGATCCCTCACTGCTCAAGTGATCAAAGAGGCCGCCAATCGCGGCTTGTTACTGGTGTCAGCAGGTCGACACTTCAATGTCATTCGCCTGCTACTTCCGCTGACCATTTCTGATGCACTAATTGACGAGGCCTTAAGTATCTTCCAGGATGCGCTTGATGCTGTCGTCTCCGAGGGCGGAGCTTCCAACTTCCCTGCCGCCGTTCAGGTCTAGTAGGAACTGTAGACCAACAAGACGCATCGGGTCCAATCAATCAGGTATTCGAAAGGGGAATGACGTATATGACGAATTCCATGATAAGAACCGGAATTCGTAATTCGCGACGATTGAAGCGACTTGCGACGGTTGGGACAGACACCTGACTTCCTACGGCTCGACATGTATCAGAAAGAGCACCCTTGGAGCTGCTGTACGCGACTCCAGGGTGGTGTTGTGCGTCTTAGTAAGCCAAATCACAATTCGGTATTCGGTGAACTACGAGGACAATAAAGCCAGAGGCATCCTTAGTCGGCTGTTCCAATCAGCTCATGACGGCTAAGATTTTGGGCTGGGTCCACGCGTCAGAATTGATGAGGACATAATGCACGGTTTTATTTTGCGGCGTCTCGGCGTGATGGCGCTGACTATGCTCAGTTTGACGCTGATAGTCTTTTACATGGTAAACCTAGAACCCAACCTTAAGAAGCTGGCGCTGAGTCAGACGAATAATCGCGCCAACGCCGTGGACGTAGAAAAATGGCTTCAGGCAAATGGCTATCGCGAGCCGTTCTTCAAGCGCTACGCCGAATGGGTCGGCCTGTGGCCCAAAGATCCTAGCCTCGATCCGAACACGGGCAATCCGACACTCAGATTCGGCTTTTGCAGCGGATCCGAGTCTCGCCAGTTTTCCGGCGTGCTACAAGGTGACTTCGGCTGTTCGACCAAATTCAGGACCACCGTTTCCGCCAAAATTGTACCAGCGTTGGTTGCCACAAGTAAGCTGATGTTCTGGGCACTGGCGACGATCGTGCCGATTTCATTACTGATGGGCATTCTTGCCGGAATGCGCGAGGGGACTCCAACAGACAGGACACTGTCCGTCATCTCGATTGTAACTACAGCCACTCCTGAATACGTTTCCGGCGTCCTCCTCACAGTGATCTTCGCTTCCTGGCTCGGATGGTTGAACGGATCGGCGGCTTCGGCGGCCGGACAAGGCCTTACCTTCTACAATTTCGCATTGCCGGTAATAACGATGGCCATCGCCGATATAGGCTACATAGCCCGCATGACGCGAGCGTCGATGGTCGAAGTGATGACGCAGCAGTACATCCGCACTGCTCGACTAAAGGGCCTCTCTTTTCCCAGAGTGGTGTTCAAACACGCACTGCGTAATGCACTGATCACACCTTTCACGATAATCATGCTTCAGTTCCCGTGGCTGCTCACCGGCGTGGTGGTAGTGGAGACGATGTTTCGCTACCAAGGGTTTGGCTTTATATTGAACGACGCAGCGGCCAACAATGACACTGACCTCCTGCTAGGCTGCTCACTGGTGTCGGTGGTGGTTGTGCTGCTGACTCAGCTGATCTCCGATATTGGCTACGTTTATCTCAATCCGCGCATTCGTGTGCAATAGGAGGCGTCTGTGCAGTTTCAGATCATGGGATGGTTCAACATAGGCCTTGGGGTCCTGGGACAGTTCTTGCCGGTCTGGATCGCCATGGCTGTTTGGCTTGCGTTCAGCATAGGCTTTCGTAAACAGCTTGGACTCTATGGCGACCTTTTCAGAACGGGCGTCGGCCTCTGTGGCGTTGTTATCTGCCTCTTCTGGGTATTTACAGCCATCTTCGCTCCTATCATCGCGCCCTTCGATCCCCTCAGCCAAGTCGCGGTCATGAAGGGGGCGTTGCCGGGAACCATCGTCCCTGACGGCAGCGGAGTTTACTATTTTGGCGGTGACATGCTTGCGCGGGATGTGTTCAGTCGCATGGTCTACGGTAGCCGAATTGTGATGTCGATCGCACCGGCCGCCACAGCTTTTGCACTAATTGCGGGGATCGGCCTCGGCTTACCAGCGGGATATTACGGCGGCCGCGTCGATTCTATTTTATCCTTCTTCGTCAATCTGTTATTGGCATTCCCCGTCATTTTGCTGTTTTACTTGCTGGTGACGCCGGATGTTCGTGAGCTGTCGTTCGACAATTGGTTCAGCGAGGCGACAGGCATTGGAATGTCGATTGCTAGGTCGTTCGCGGCGGTCATCTTTCTGATTCCCATCGTATTCTTTTTGACCTTATTCCATACTCGATTCAAAAGCCGTCCGGATCGGTACTACTTTCTTACCGGGATTACTGTTCTGATCGGCGTCTGGATGTATATTGGCGTGATCTTCGACGCCGACCCGCTTGGCGTCATACACGTTAGTGCGAACTACCTTAACATTTTTGTAGGCGTGGTGCTCGGCTCTTCACCCAGCGTGTTTCGCATCGTACGCGGCCTCGTCATGGACATCAAAACGCGCGATTACATCGCGGCTGCCCAGACCCGCGGCGAGAGCGCCTGGTACATCATGATTTGGGAGATATTGCCAAATACTCGAGGCCCGCTGGTTGTCGATGCCTGCTTGCGCGTCGGCTACACGACGATCTTGCTCGGAACCCTGGGCTATTTTGGGCTCGGGGTCCCGCCTGATAGTCCTGATTGGGGAACCGCCATCAAGGATGCGAGCCGGTTCCTGCGCGCCTATATCCATCCGGCACTACCTCCGGCGATCGCGCTCATGTCCTTTGTGCTAGGGCTGAACCTTCTAGCTGACGCACTTCGCGAAGAATCGCTCAAAGATTGAGAGGCCGCCTATGAACGAAGCTGTCAAACTGATGTCTGTCGCAAGCGCCCAACCCATCATCGAGATCGAAAACCTGTCGATCTCTTTCTTTACCAAGAGCGGCGAGATTCCCGCCGTAATGGACTTTTCCTGCACCGTAATGCCTGGGGAGTCCATGGGGATCGTGGGGGAATCGGGCTGCGGCAAGTCTACGGTTTCGCTTGGTATCATGCGCGACCTTCCCGGCCTCGGGAAGATTGTCGGTGGCCGCATTAATTTCCAAGGCAGGGACATGGGCGACATGTCTGATGTGGAGCTCCGTGCGATCCGCGGCCACAAGATAGCCATGGTATATCAGGAGCCCATGGCGAGCCTGAACCCCGCCATGAATGTCGGGGAGCAACTGATGGAAGTGCCTGTCCTTCACGAGAAAGTGTCGAAGCAGGAGGCGTATCGCCGCTCGCTCGACATGCTGAAGGCGGTCCGCCTGCCCGATCCGGAACGCATAATGCGATCCTACCCCCACCAGCTTTCCGGCGGTCAGCAGCAGCGCATAGTCATCGGCATGGCGTTGCTCTCGAAACCCGCACTGCTCCTCCTGGACGAGCCCACAACGGCCCTCGATGTGACAGTCGAGGCAGGCATCATTGAACTGGTCAGGGATCTCGGTACCCGCTTCGGCACCTCGATGATATTCGTGTCACACAATCTCGGGCTGATCCTGGAGACCTGCGACCGGATCACGGTGATGTATTCTGGCGAGGCGGTGGAGACGGGTACAGTCTCCGACGTGTTCGACAGGATGCGCCACCCCTATACGCAAGGACTTTTTCGATCGATACCTCGGCCAGGGGCGGACAAAAATTCTCAGCCGATAGTCGCCATCCCGGGCCAGCTTCCTCTGCCGCATGAGCGGCCGCGCGGCTGCAATTTTGGTCCACGCTGCCATCACTTCGTGCGAGGCCGTTGCGACGCCGACGAAATCCCCATGATCCCAGTTGAGGGGCACGAGGGCCACTATAGCCGCTGTGTGAGGTTCAATGAAATCGATTGGGCTGCGCTTCCTGAGGGCGCTGAAAGGGTGCGCGAGCCGGTGAAGCCGGGCGCGCCAGTTCTCAAGGTTAGTAGCTTGAAGAAATACTACCACGTCGCGGCGAACTCGATCTTCGGCAGGGGGCAAATGCGCACCGTCAAGGCCATCGAGAATGTCACCTTCGAGGCGAGGCAATCCGAGACTGTGGCTATCGTCGGCGAGTCCGGTTGCGGCAAGTCCACGCTGGCCAAAGTGCTGCTCGGGCTCGAAACCGCAAGCGCCGGCACCGTGAAGCTTTGCGAACAGCAAATCCAGTCGACGGGCATTGAGGCGCGCGACGTGCAAACGGTTTCCTCCATCCAGATGGTGTTTCAGAATCCTTTTGACACTCTCAACCCAAGCCATGCGGTAGGCTCGCAGATCATCCGCACGTTGGAGAAGTTCAACGTTGGGAACACGCGGGCCGAGCGGCGTCAGAAAATGCTAGAATTGCTAGATCTGGTCAAGCTTCCGCGAGCTTTCGAGAACCGCAAGCCCCGCCAGCTTTCCGGTGGACAGAAACAGCGAATTGGCATAGCTCGGGCCTTCGCAGGCGGCGCTAAATTGGTCGTGGCCGACGAGCCGGTTTCCGCTCTCGACGTCTCGGTGCAGGCGGCGGTGACTGAACTGTTGATGGACATCCAACGCAGGAACAAGACGACGTTGCTATTCATCAGCCACGACCTGTCTGTCGTCCGCTACATAGCTGATCGGGTGGTGGTCATGTATCTTGGCCACATCGTCGAACAGGGCACGACAGACCAGATCTTTTCGCCTCCTTACCACCCCTATACGGAAGCGCTCTTGTCGGCGATCCCGATCGCTGACACCAGCGTGGTGAAAAAGCGAATCGTGCTCGAAGGGGACATCCCTTCGGCGATGAACCCGCCGCCGGGCTGTCCGTTCCAGACGCGCTGTCGATGGAAGAAGTTTGTTCCCGAGAACCGCTGCGAAAGAGAGTTGCCGCCTCTAAGGGATCTGGGAAACAACCATCGCAGCCTTTGCTGGCTCGACGATGATCAATTGGCTAGACAGGAGCCAGTGGTTAGATTCACTGCGCACGCTGTGGATACAGAGAAGCCGGGGCAATCGATACCGCGATAAGGGCAGTCGGAGGAGTGCGGATTATCCGGCGTTTTCTTCTGCATGCGCTCCCTGACGGCTTCTACCGCATGCGCCACTTCGGCTTTCTCGCCAATAGCCACCGACGGGATCGGATCGATCTCTGTAGGCAGATTCTCGACCAGCCATCAAAGGGTCAGACCGGAATCGGTGGCCGGCTTCATCGGAATACGCAGGCTACTGCGCGATCGCACTCTGAAGTACTTCACAACGAGTTCGTCCAGATACCAAACATTGCCGGGCGCGCCTGCCGTCGCCGCAGGTTGCATACGATCTGGGGTCCGAACTTGGCCGTCCAAACGGGGGACCGTTTCATATGACATCGATTCCATGTTCGAGCAGCATTTCCTCAACTTCACCCAGACTCAGGTTGAACCGTAGGTAAAGCCAGACCGCGTGAGCAACGAGCGGCGGAAACCAAGGACGTTTGAAACTGATATCTGATGTCTGCATCGCCCAAAATTGCGTTCAATCCGACACACAAGCAACCGCACGCCGGTTAACCTGACACCAAGAGACAGATATGACGTTAGCGCCGGCTCCGACCGAGTTGAAGCTGGCCCTTGAACATGGTCATGACCCCTGGTTATCCGATCCACCATTAATACTCATTTGATGTTCGATCGGTCGCTGTCCTAGAGTTCCCGCTTCGCTGGCTAGCAGCATCGCAAGGACAAGCTATGAGGTCGCTATGAACGATACCAAATTGGTTTCACCAGGTCCGGATGGGCTGCTCCTCCGTGACAACTGGAGTGACCTGCGGCAGTTTCGACCAATGCCGGATATTGATTTTCGAAGGCTCGATGGATACCGGAAGGCTCGCATAAGAGCGGCAATGCGTGAAGCCGGTGTCGCGTTGTGTGTTATAGTGAGTCCAATTACCATTCGCTATGCGGTCGACTACAATACTTTCCCGTTATATCAGTCACATATTCCCAGCACCTATCTCTTTTTTCCCCTCGATGGGCCAATCACGCTTCACAATGCATACAGCAAAGGATCTTCCGCGGACGGCGTCAGGCCGGGGAGACCGATTTCGTTTTTTGACGGCGGCAACGAACTGGTGGACAACGCGAGAATTCTCGCGGACGACATTGTTGGGTTCCTGAGCGAAATCGGTACAGCCAATCGCAAAGTGGCCGTGGAGTATGTCAACCCGAGCATAACCCAAGCGCTGCTTCAGCGCGGCCTCGAGGTTATTGACGCCGTCAACATCATGGAAGGGGCACGGGTTATCAAATCGGAAGACGAGATAGCCTGCATCCGCTGGGCATGCGCCGTAGCCGAGCACGGCATTGCGCGTATGCAGGCGAGCATGGGGCCAGGCGTGACGGAAGTGCAGCTTTGGGGACTTATCAACTATACCAACCTCGCCAACCAGGGTGGCTGGCATGAGGGACGGATGCTCGCTTCCGGGCCGCGCATTAATCCGTGGCTGCAGGAAGCCACCCAACGAGTCATCGAACCGGGAGACCTGGTAGGATTTGACACAGATATGGTGGGGCCATTTGGGTATTTCTGCGATGTTTCACGGACATTCTACTACGGGAAGGATCGGCCTAGCGCTCGGCAGCGGCAGCTGTATCGATTCGCCTATGACGAATTGCATACAAACATGAAGCTCATACGTCCAGGCGTCAGCATGAAGGATCTGCAGGCGGCAGCCTGGCCGGTACCCGAAGAATTTCGGCAGCAGGCTTACAGCTGCGTGATCCACGGAGTTGGAATGTGCGACGAATATCCTCAAGTTAAACCATCATTCCGTGGTCCGGTAGCGTACGATGCGACTCTCGAAGCAGGCATGGTCATATGCGTCGAAAGTTATATTGGTGCCGTCGGCGAAAGGGATGGTGTAAAGCTGGAGGAGCAGCTCCTTGTAACCTCCGAGGGGTATGAAGTGCTTTCAACATACCCGTTTGAAGAGCGTCTCCTGAGCTGATTCCAACCGAGATACTATCTGGGGTGTTGTCAGGTTTTTGGGCGATGCAGACATCAGATATCGGTTCAAACCCCATTGGTTTCCGCCGCAGATCGTTGCTTAGGCGGTCNAACCTGCGGCGACGGCAGGCGCGCCCCGGCGATGTTTTGTATCTGGACGAAGTCGTTGTGAAATGCGCTGGCAGGCAGTTCTGGCTCTGGCGCGCGGTGGATCAGGGCACCGTTCTCGTGGAAATCTCGCAGAAGCGACGCGACAAGGCGGCGGCAAAGCGCCTGCTGGTCACGTTGATGAATCTCTATGGTTTTGTTCCGAAGCGGATCGTCACCGAAAGCTTCGCTCCTACGGTGCGGCAAAGACTGAAGTGGCGCCCGGTCTTGACCAATTGGTCGCACAAGCGCCTCAACAATCGCGCCGAGAACAGCCATCTGCCGTTTCGAAAACGCGAACGAACCATGCAAGGCCACCGACGGCCGGGAGCGTTGCAACGTTTCGTCTCATGCACTCAGCTACCCGCAACTGCTTTTCAGTTCCCTTCTGCCGCAGTGCTGCACAACCAGTTCGCTACCATCGCCTCGAGGTCTTCGATGCCTGGAAAATTGCGGCCTGCGTCGCCTGAAAACTAAAGACGCCTCAAGGCTTCTCAGGCAGAGCGACTTAACGTGACAACACCGGCTGCGATCTCCAGGATGGAAACCGGCTTTCCCCCGATCGGAACAGTTGACTCAGGATCATCTGTATGCAACATTTGTTTCAATCCATATTTTGGGGTAATTTAGCATGTTGAAACGGGCACAGCTCCGCGATTCGGTACGGGGCGTCGGTGCGCACTCTAATGGCGCCCGGCAAACCGCAAATGTGGGAGGTGTCGTCGCCGCAGGTTCCGGACCCGCTGCAGTCGCGGGAGCGGAGATGCTTCGGATGGGGGGCAATGCGGCGGATGCGGCCGTAGCGGCAGCAATCGCCATGACTGTCACCGACCCTGCCAACACTAGTCTTGGCGGACGCTGCCATATCGTCATCCTGGGTCCTGATGGGCAAGTTAACGTCATTGACGGACGCAGCGCGCTGCCGCACGCTTGGTTGCCAGAGCCCGCCGAAATCGGGGCTAGAACCGTTCCGGTTCCAGGCATTCCGCGGGCCTTTGAGAAGGCCGTAGCAGAACATGGCCGTCTTGGCCTCAATGAGGTGGTTCAGCCGGCTATATGCCTCGCCAGGGACGGGTTTATCGTTCGCGCTAATCTCGCTAATGCATGGGCGCTGATGGCGCCAAGGCTTGCAACGCACCATGCCACAAAGGCCTTATTCCTTAAGCCTGATGGATCGCCTTGGCGATTCGGCGAGACTTTCCGTCAGCCGGAACTCGCGGATACTCTCGCTGCCTATGGAGAAACTGGCTCGGCCAGCATAATGGTCGGTACCGAACTGGAAAGCCTTCTTACGAAACTGGTGGCCGCGGGCAGCCGTCTCACAATGGACGATTTCGCCGCCTACCAAGCGCTTGACGCGGAGTCGGTGGAGTTCTGCTACCGCGGCTGGAAAGGCTGGACGATTGGACAGCAGGGTTACGGCTATGAGCAAGCCCATACCCTCGCTCTCTTCGAAGCCTTTGATTTTTCCAAGCTGGCCGATCCGGACCGCTGGGCGGTGATGCTTTTGGCGCAATCCATGGCATTTCGGGAGGATGAAGCTGGACTCGTACCCGATGCTCAGTCTCTGCTTTTAGAAGAATATCTCTCCGCTCAGGCCGGCACAGTCCGGGCGCTCCTGTCTGGACGCGGTGACCTTGCGAGTTGCTTCCCGAAGGCGCGGGCGCAGGTCGGTATAGGCGACACTACCCACATTTCGGCGGTCGACGGCAATGGCATGGTCGCCTCGATCACGACTTCCATTGGAGAGTGGTTTGGCTCTGCGGTCGCTACACCGGGTGGCTACTTGATGGCGCATAGCTATCAGATGACCGACGGCCGACGGCGTGCAAGCCGCGATATCACTCATCAGGCGCCTACAGTATTGGAATCGCCCATGGGCGATCGCGTCGCGCTAGGCGCCGCTGGGTCCGAGAAGATCACGGGTGCGGTGCTGCGCGCCATCGTAAACATCGTCGACCGCAACATGTCCGCGCAAGGTGCGGTCGCTGATCCGGCGTGCGTGTTGATCTCTGAAGGCCTCGTGCAGATCAGCACCGAACTTGATCGTGCCGTCGGCGGAAGACTTGCCGATATTGGTCTGCCGCTCCTCCCAAAATCGCGGAGTACCGGAGAACATTTCGGGCTCTTGCATCTCGCCTATCGTGACCGACGTGGTCGGTTGAGCGGTGGTGCGGATACGTACTGGGATGGTGGTGTCGAGTACGCTTAGTTTCAAGGCCTTTAAGGTAATGATACATCCGCGGGTAAGCGGTTGACCAGATATTATCCTACACACGTGGAGGCCCGCTATGGCCAGTGGTCCGAGTACTGAGATGACTGAACCGGGCTACTCATCTGGGAATGCCGGCACGGCTGCCGCCCGGGCAGCCTTGGTGGCTTTCGCTGGACGTTTCGACGTGGTGAGTGAGTTTTTGGACGCACCTTTCGGTCGCCACAGTGCCGATCTGAGCTTTGTCCTCGACGTCATGCGTTCCCAACCAACGGCCGGCAAGTGGTTCACGATAATGACCAAGCCCTACAGTGAGTGGCGCGCAGCGCGCTGGTCGCCTGACGGCTTGGACATCGCCGAAATGGCGCCAGTCTGTTTTCGAACACGTGAGGATGTTGAGCGCTGGGTCTTCAAGCAGCGTTGGCAACATCTGATCGGTGCACTCCCACTGCAGGAAAGTGACGATGAAGTCTGATCGCCCAGTGATTCTCGCTTATGCAGATCGCGACAGCGTCAAACCGGGCGAAAGTATCGGTTTTGCTGTGAGCTGCGTGAAACTCGACAGCTTCGAGTGCGATTTCGTCCGCTTGCTTGGTTGCGATGCCGGACCGGAAATGCCGCCCTTTCAGCCGTCAGTGATGACGGAATGCAAGCGTTACCCTGGTCGGGAGCAACCTATCCGGGCTGGTTCCTACATTGAGGTCGAGAACTCGCAACGCCTGGCGGACCTGGGCCCGATAACGATTTGCGCTAACATCCTGCCGACCCTTGTTAACGGCCAACCTCGTTGTCTGTTGAGTACGCTGACTGCTGACGGGTGCGGGGGACTCGCCTTGCGGCTCGATGCCGAGGGCTGCCTGACCGCAATCCTTGCCGACGCCGATGGGGCGCGAGTCTACTGCCTCGATCGGCCCTTGTCCATGCGTCGCTGGAGCTTCGTTGCGCTAAGCTATGATCCCAAACGTCATCACTTGCTCGTTGCGGTGCATCGCCTCGCTTCTGGAACGCACGACCACGCCGGCGCCAGCTGGCTGGCTGTGGATGATGTGCAGCCGCCAGCAAGCGGCGACGGTCACCTTCTAATGGCAGCGGAGCGGGGTGGCGACGGCTTTCCTTGCCACCTCTTCAACGGGAAAATAGAACGTCCCCGTATCTTGAGTGTGGCGCTGTCCCTCGACCAAATCAAGGATTTGGCTGCACGCAAGCCAGCCGAACCGGTCGGTTGGCCCTGCCTGGCCGATTGGGATCTGATGAATGAACCCGCAT
This sequence comes from Mesorhizobium sp. LNHC221B00, assembly GCF_000502935.1. Lineage (NCBI taxonomy): Bacteria > Pseudomonadati > Pseudomonadota > Alphaproteobacteria > Hyphomicrobiales > Phyllobacteriaceae > Mesorhizobium > Mesorhizobium sp. LNHC221B00. Next base: position 247,077 of record NZ_AYWR01000011.1, read on the forward strand.
CAGACGCGGTCCAAGATCTTTCAGGCTTCGGTCACGACGGCTTGTGCGTCAATCAGCCCGCCCGTTATGTCCAGGGTTCGAACTGGGATAGCTCGACCTTGGATTGGCGCCGCGCACCTGAACAATATGGCGCTATTTACTTCCACCACGATGATATTGAGAGTCCCTGCTGGCAAGAAGACCTGCGGCTCACGGTGCCCGTTGAGTGGCCGAGCGGTTGTTATGCCGCCCGTCTGCGGGGCGACGATGCTGAATTCTATGTACCATTTTACATCCGACAACCAGCTAACGCTTCCAGCGACGTTGCTTTCCTGGCGCCTACTGCGACCTACGCAGCCTACGTCAACATGTTATCCCAGCATCAGAGAATAGAGTATGGTCTCGGCTGCCTTGGCGTCACCTTCACCCCACTAGACCTCTTGGCTGTAGGTCTTCAAGGTCCCGGCAGATCACTCTACGATCCGCACGATGACGGCAGCGGGCGCTGGATCGGATCGCTTCGCAGGCCAGTTCTGAACCGGCAGCCGGGAGGCTGGCTCTGGAATTTTCAGATCGACCTTTGCCTTCTCGGCTGGCTAGCCCGAGCTGCGCCCGATCACAACGTATTGACGGATGAGGAACTCGATCGCGAGGGTCTGACGGCCTTGGAGGGTTGCCGCGTGCTGGTGACTGGCAGTCATCCGGAGTATTGGTCTGTGCCGATGTTGCAGGCCCTCGACGGCTTCCTCGCCAAGGGTGGGCGGCTCATGTACCTCGGCGGCAACGGATTTTGGCATACCATCGATTTCCATCCCAGAAAGCACGGCTTGGTCGAGCTTAGGCGCCGCAAGTCAAGTATGGGCCGTGTCGACGCGGGCGACGCCTACAGCAGCTTTACTGGCCGGCTCTGCGGCATTTGGAGGGATCTGGGCAGACCCGAGCCCTCACTAGTCGGCGTCGGATATCGGACAGAGGCTTTTGACCGCTGCAGTTACTATCGTCGCCTGCCGGCAGGTGACGATCCACGGGCGCACTTCATCTTCGACGGGATCACCGAAACCATCATCGGGGATTTCGGTATTTTGGGCGGAGCGGCTGGTCTTGAGGTTGACGTGGTGGACCAAGAACTTGGCTCCCCACGTCATGCGCTCGTGGTTGCCGCCTCGGAGGGCCATACGAGCTCGTACATGCGAGGGATGAGGGGAACCGAGTTCTTCACGGCTCTCTGGAACGAGGCACCAAAAGAGCCCATTCGGGCTGATATGACGTTCTTCGAGACACCCGCAGGCGGCGCGGTCTTTTCTGTCGGCTCGATAGCTTGGGGCAGCTGCCTTCCGCACGCCGGCTACGCCAATAATGTCGCCCGCGTTTCTGATAACGTGCTACGCCGCTTCCGCGATCCGAGCCCTTTTCAAATGCCAGATTGAAGGGGTTGTCGTATATCTGAACCGATCGATCCTTTGATATCCGCGCCGCCAATCGATCGTGTAAGCCATGAGTCTTCATTGAAACCGGGATTGAGGCCGATGCTCGTTACTTCCGTAGAGGCACGCGAACCGTCATAGGCTTCGGAACGGCAGGTTTCTTTCTCCGATGAGGAGTGAAGCCTCAGGATCATGTGACGGAACAAAGGCCAGATATCCAGCCGAGGTGTGATCTAGGTGAACCAACCACTGACCTGTCCTGGGCTAGTTTAAACATCAAGAATGAAGCATCTGATGGCTCAGACCCCACCGCCTCACTGCTGGATCTCAAAGCCCTTACTATCGAAAAGCCTCAAGCAGATCTGGCTAACGGAACATACACGGCACAGACGCGGTTGCCTCGGCCATGGCGGTATTCGGATTGGCTGCGGAGACGGGGGGTCGATTCAAAATCCTGCTTCGGCACAGGATCTCGTTGGCGTCAAACCGACTATTGGCTTGGTGCCAAACGCCGGTCTTTTACCAGGATCGGGTTACCGAGACGTCATCGGCCCGCACGCGCGATGTGTGCGCGACGCAGCCATTTGCTTGGATGTGATTGCCGGTTACACGTCAGAAGATCCCAAGACTCTTGCAGCCGTCGGGAAAAAGCCGAAGGGGGGTACACTTCCAAGCTAACGGTTGATGCGCTCAAAGGTAAACGTTTGGCGCTCTATGGCAGCGGCTGGCGCGATCAGCCTCTTTCTTTCGGCGGAGGCGAGAGAACTCTACGGCAGAGCGAAAGGAGACCTCGAAAAGCTCGGCGCAATTCTGGTCGAAGATCCATTTGCCGGCTCCGGTTTTGCGAAGCTCCGCAAGCCGACTCCTCCGCTACGGGATTTCGACGCGCGAGGCCTTGAATCCATCCCCTACGATCTCCATCGGTACTTGCAACGACTCGGGTGCCCTGATCCACCGCGCGCCAGAGCCAGAACTGCCTGCCAGCGCATTTCACAACGACTTCGTCCAGATANGGTGCCCTGATCCACCGCGCGCCAGAGCCAGAACTGCCTGCCAGCGCATTTCACAACGACTTCGTCCAGATACAAAACATCGCCGGGGCGCGCCTGCCGTCGCCGCAGGTTGCATGCGATCTGGGGTCCGAACTTGGCCGCCCAACGGCGGACCACCTCATATGACACTCGAGCAGCATTACCTCAACTTCACCAGACTCACGTTGAACCGTGGTAAAGCCAGACCGCCTAAGCAACGATCTGCGGCGGAAACCAATGGGGTTTGAACCGATATCTGATGTCTGCATCGCCCAAAAATTACGTTCAATCCGACACACAAGCAACCGCATGCCGCCGATCGAGGCCCGACAGGGCCGGCAGGCTTTAGGCTGAAAGCCATGATGTTGCGCCAGCGCCAGCCGTGATCGGTTGTAGACGATGTGCCCCTCGGTATCTTCGCCGATGGCTACAAAAGCTTGGCGGTGGCAACGCAGCAGCGTCTGCAGGTCTTGATGCAGACGTAGCATGCGAAGAATCGCCGGGCGAAGGAGCCATCCACATGGGGTAATCGCGGGAGCGACGCGCCCTGGAACCGATCATAGCCTTGGAGGGTGGCTGTTCCCCGATAAGATGAAATACGGGCTCACGACTGGACGCCGGGCCCAGCATCAACGGAGAACAGCCATGGAAGAACATATCGGTCTCGACGTGTCGATGAAAGAGACGGCAGTGTCGATCCGCCGTGAAGGCGAACGGATCTGGCGCGGGAAGTGCGCATCTGATCCCAGGATCATTGCCGAGCTTGTCCGCAAGCGGGCGCCGGCCGCAAAGCGCGTCGTGTTCGAAACCGGCCCGCTGTCAGTTTGGTTCTATCATGCGCTGCGCGCCGAGGGATTGCCAGCCATCTGCATCGATGCGCGCCATGCCAAAGCCGCTCTCGATATGGCGGCGAACAAGACGGATGCGAATGACGCCGATGGTTTGGCGCGTCTTGCTGAAGCAGGATTCTTTCGCGAGGTGCGCGTGAAAGGCTTCGACAGTATGTTGACCCGCACGCTCGTGGCAGCACGCACTCGGCTGGTCCGGATCACCGTCGAGCTTTCCAACCAGATCCGAGGGATCATGAAAACGTTCGGCTTGCTCGTTCCCGCCGGTAAGGGAACTACATTCGAAAAGAATGTCCGGAGCCTTCTTATCGATCAGAGCGAGCTTGCTCCTGTCGTCCTACCGATGGTGGAAGCCTGGCGCAGCATTCGCATCCGTGCCGCCGAGCTTGGGCGCCAGCTTGTCGCAGATGCACGTCAAAGCCAAGCATGCCGCATACTCATGTCGATCCCCGGCATCGGCGCCATTACCGCAACCTCTTTCGCCACTGCCATTGAAGATCCGGGCAACTTCAAGAAGTCCCGCTCTGTTGCCGCTTGGATCGGCCTGACAACTCGCCGCTACCAATCGGGAGAAGTCGATTATGACGGCCATATATCCCGACGCGGCGATCGACATTTGCGGGGACTTCTCTATGAGGCTGCGGCGGTCATCCTGACACGCAGCCCGATCGACAGCAGCCTGCGCACGTGGGGCCTCAAGCTCCGGGAGAGGGTTGGCTTCAAACGAGCTGCCGTGGCTGTGGCGCGCAAACTGGCGGTGATAATGCATTCGATGCTCAAGACCGGTGAGTTCTTTGATCGAAATGCAGGCGCCACAGCATGAAATCTTGCGAATAGCGTTCAGGATCTGAGCGCCTGAGACGTCCCTGCCGGGACGTGAGCCGAGCCATTCCGCTGATGGGGTTGCACCGCTGTCTCAGCAAAGTGCGTCGTCCACATTGAAGGCTCGTCCGCGGAGCTCCATCATGCGGCGACTGATGTCGACCGCGAAGACAACCATGCACCCGGCAGCGTCGTCTCGACGCAATTACATGCTTGACGTCCCAGCGGCGATTAGACAACACCGTCAATCGAACAGCTCTTCGCCATACCCAGGCGTTGGCACAGAAGGGCCGCAAGACGCATCGTCGCAGCCGTTCTGCCAACCGGTCGGCCAGGGCTGCATCAGGCGTGCTTCCAATTGGACGTAACGGACTCTCGGAGGAAGCCCTTAGCGACGCGGTGTCCCGTTTTAGTGCTCGAAGCCCGCATTTCTTTCCCTATTCCAGCAGCTTAGCAGGCAGGTCGCGAGGACAGAGAATGTCCCAAACCATGTCTGTTTTGCGATATTAATACATTTGACTCATAAGAAGCGATATGCAACGGTTGTTTCGACCTGTTGATAGGACTGATGATGGTGAAACGCGGACAATCCCTGGAGCGAGGCTGCGGCGTCGAGTACCGCTTTCTATCAAAAGGTGGCAGAGCACGCGGGCTAGCCACTACATTGCGGCAATGGAGCCAAGATGTTGTGGCGGCGTTGTCGCTGCGGGTTCCGAACTTGCTGCTGAGGCTGGGGCGGACATGTTCGAATGGGGTGGCAACGTGGATGCTGCCGTGGCGGGCATCTCTGACATCGACGGTTGCATCGCGCTGCCACAGGCTTAGTCAGTCGATCGCTGACGCAGCCTCGCCCCAGTTCGCCTACGAATTGGATCTCCCTCATAGCTGGGCGGAGGTTCCGGAAAGGCATTGTCTGCGCGAGTGCAATTCCACACACTGAACCGGTTTGATGAATTATCGTCGGCTAACCAACCACAATTCTTCGGAGATTCAACAATGGGATTTTTCAACGGGACGGGCAAGCCTATGCCCAAAGTATTCGAGGCGCTCGCCCAAGAGGCGAGGACGGGTGGCATGGACCGGCGCGAATTCCTAGCGCTCGCTTCTATCTTTGGCGCCTCGACAGCTATGGCATATTCGATGCTGGGTGCGACGCTCCCGGCATATGCTGAGGAGGCACCAAAGAAGGGGGGGGTCCTACGAATTGCTGCGCCGGTTAATGCTCCGAAAGATCCACGCGTAAATGATTATCCGGATGTCAGTAACATCTACCGGCAGTTCCTGGAACCGCTCGTGAAGTACACACGAGACCACACGTTCGGACCGCGTCTCCTCGAAAGCTGGGATGTCAACGACAATGCCACGGAATACACGCTACATGTCCGGAAGGGCGTCAAATGGAATAACGGCGACGATTTTACTGCCGATGACGTGGTGTTCAACTTGCTTCGGTGGTGTGACAAGAACGTGCCTGGAAACACAATGGCCACTCGCATGGCCACACTGATCGATGAAAAGACAGGCAAGGCGGCGCAAGGTGCAGTCGCAAAGGTCGACGAGTCCACGGTCAAACTTATGTTGCTGAGGCCTGACATCACAATCATCGCTAGCTTTGCCGATTACCCGGCTTTGGTGGTTCACCGTGATTTCGAAAAGAACGGCTCGAATCTGGTTACCCATCCCGTTGGTACTGGACCGTATGAGCTCGTTTCATGGGACGTAGGCCAAAAGGCCGTGCTGAAGCGTCGGACAAGCGGTGAATGGTGGGGCGGTGAAAGCTACTTGGACGAAGTCCAGTTCATTGACTATGGCCAGGACCCTTCCACTATCCAGAGCGCCTTCGAATCCGGCGAAATCGATGCGAATGATCAGTCGTACGCAAATGATATTGCCACATATGACAAACTCGATCTGGTGAAGTCTGAGGCGGAGACAGCGACTACGATCCTGTGTGCCGCAAACGTTACAAGAAAGCCCTACGACGATCAGCGGGTGCGAAATGCGTTACAGTTAGCGGTCGACAATAACGCTGTGCTGCAACTTGGCTACAATGGTCGCGGCACCATTGCTGCGAACTATCATGTAGCACCAGCGCATCCCGAGTTTTACCCGGTTGCGGAAAAGAAACGAGATATCGAGGCTGCCAAGCGTCTAATGACAGAAGCCGGTGAGATGGACTTCGAACACGAGATTATTAGCCCCGACCCGGGGTGGGTTAAGGATCCGGCCGATGTGATTGCCGCGCAGTTGCGTGAGGCCGGCTTCAAGGTAAAGCGGACAGTCCTGCCCACTAGCACGTTCTATAACGACTGGATGAAATACCCACTCTCGGTCTTGAACTGGAATGGGCGGCCACTCGGCGTCCAAGTGCTGTCCCTCGCCTATCGCACTGGCGCTGTATGGAACCAGACGGCTTGGTCAAACCCGGAATTCGACAAGCTACTAGATAAGGCCTTGACGGTGCCGGACCCAGTGGGGCGTAAGGTGCTCATGAAGGATATTGAAACCCTTCTGCAGGATTCAGGCGTCATCATACAGCCTTATTGGCTTTCTTTGTTTTGCCATTCGACTAAGCACGTCAAAGGTTACGAGATGCATCCCACTAACGATATCGATCTCGAGAAGGTTTGGCTCGACCAAGCCGGCTGAATTTGTCGTGTTCACCGATCAACGGCCATGGCAGCAAATAGTCGATCCAGCTTTGTGAGGGGCCGGCGACTTTGTGGGTCATATGTTGGTCTGAGGCTCGACGGCACTTTGAGGGAGTCATCGTCGGAGCAGTGCTCATTCAAAGGCTAACTCGACGTTCCCCGCTCGCCGCCTCGGCGGGCAAGGCTGCCTTCTCTTGAAGCGGGTGCATAAGCAGCTGTTCGAGCGATGTTGTCAGGTTAACCGGCATGCGGTTGCTTGTGTGTCGGATTGAACGTAATTTTTGGGCGATGCAGACATCTGATATCGGTTCAAACCCCATTGGTTTCCGCCGCAGATCGTTGCTTAGGCGGTCTGGCTTTACCATGGTTCAACGTGAGTCTGGTGAAGTTGAGGTAATGCTGCTCGAGTGTCATATGAGGTGGTCCGCCGTTGGGCGGCATTCCAACGTCGCGAACTTGACGGCCTCGAAGGAGCGCCAAGGTCCGCGTCGGTGGATCACTTCGGCCGTGTAGAGACCGTTGATCGTTTCGGCGAGAGCATTGTCGTACCTATCGTCGACGCTGCCGACAGAAGGCTCGACGCGCTCGGTGTATCGAATGCTGACGTATTGAGAACTTCTGTCCGAATGATGCACCAGGCCGCCACGATGGACGGGCCGCCGTTCGTGCAGGGCCTGTTCGAGAGCATCGAGGACGAAGCTCGCATGCGCCGTCCGGCTCACCCGCCAGCCGACGATTCGGCGGGCATAGGTATCGATGACGAAAGCCACGTAGACGAAGCCTGTCCATGCACCTTGCGAACGCCGTAGACGCGGAAGTTCGCCTCGAACACACGCTGGACCTCGTCCTTCTTGGTGGCGTCGGATTTCGCGCGAGCCGAAAGCCTGGTAGGATCAGCCCGCTTCGCGACATGGTCGTGGTAGGTCGACGGGGCGATCGGCAGGACCTTGCAGATCGGCTCGACCCCATGCGCCTCACGGTGATCGTCAATGAAGGCGATCATGGCCTGAACCGGCGGTCGAGCTCCGCCTGGGCAAAATACGCGCTCGCCTTGCGCAGGATCTCGTTGGCCTGTCGAAGCTCGCGGTTCTCGCGCTCCAAGGCCTTGAGCTTCGTAAGCGATGCGCCGAGGCACCTTGCAACAGACCGATGAACATGGAGGTTTCGGGCCATGACGTTGGAACATGCAAGGGGCGATATGGTCGCCGAGTTAAGGGGTGCCGCGGCGGCGGCCGAAGATCTTGCAACCGTGCCGGGGCGCGCGCGGCAACGAACGTATGGCTGGATCGAGCGATCTTGGAAATGAAACGCCCACGACAGGCTTTCAACCATTGTGATGAAGGAGGTGCAGCGCATTCTTGGCCAATGCGATGAGGCAACGGTGAGGCATGGATACCGCCAGTAAATGCTTGCTTCAAATTCACAAATCGAACGTACAGTTCGTCTAAATGTGCAATACGTTCGATTTGTGCAAGTAATACTTGGAAAAATGTTGCATAAAGGCAACGCCTAATATATAAAGCTGGCAGCTAAACTTTTAACTTGCACAAATGAGCGTCGCGGATATGTTCACGCTGTGAAGCATGCACTGCGATGTGCGTCTGTTTCGACCGTGGGGCAAGACGGTCGTCCATTGATGTTCTTCCCTTTTTTAACGAGAGGCACAAGTTGCAGCCGCAAGACGGCGCTAGTGGATTGATCGAGACAAAGGAGTCCCGCAGGGATTCCATCCTGGAGCGTGGCATGCGAGGCTGCCGGGATGCGCACAGGTATCGGCATCGACGTAACGGCATCGGATAGGACGCGGCTTGAGGCGATCGTTTTGGCGCGAAGTTCGCCCCAGAAGCATGTCTGGCGTGCGCGGATCATCCTGCTGAGCGCCGATGGTCTGGGCACCGTGGCGATCATGGCGGCGACGACCAAATCCAAGACCTGTGTATGGCGCTGGCAGGAGCGTTTCATGGCCGAAGGTGTCGATGGCCTGCTGCGCGACAAGACTCGGCCGCCTGGCATTGCGCCTCTGAAGCCGGGGGTGGTCGACAAGGTCGTGGCGCTGACGCTGGAGCCGCCCGATCACGAAGCGACGCACTGGACCGTCCGTGCAATGGCCAAAGCGGTCGGCATCGCGGCGTCTTCGGTTGTGAAGATCTGGCACGACCACGGTCTTGCGCCACATCGCTGGCGTCGCTTCAAGCTGTCCAATGACAAGGCCTTCGCCGAAAAGCTGCACGACGTGGTTGGGCTCTACGTCTCCCCACCCGCCCATGCCATCGTTCTGTCGGTCGATGAGAAAAGCCAGATCCAGGCGCTTGACCGCACCCAGCCGGGGCTGCCCCTGAAGCCTGGCCGTGGCGGCACGATGACGCACGACTACAAGCGCCACGGCACCACCACCCTGTTTGCCGCGCTCAACGTGCTTGATGGCTCGGTCATCGGGCGCAACATGCAGCGCCACAGGCACCAGGAGTTCATCCGCTTCCTCAACGCAGTCGAGGCCGAACTCCCGGCCACCAAGGCCGTCCACGTCATTCTCGACAACTACGCCACCCACAAGCAGCCCAAGGTCCGCGCCTGGCTGGCCAGACACCCACGATGGACCTTCCATTTCGTGCCAACATCGTGCTCCTGGCTCAACGCCGTCGAGGGCTTCTTCGCCAAACTCACGCGCCGCCGCCTGAAATACGGCGTCTTCCACTCCGTCGTCGATCTCCAGGCCGCGATCAACCGCTTCATCACGGAGCACAACCAAGAGCCGAGGCCCTTCATCTGGAAGGCCGATCCCGACGAAATCATCGCTGCCGTCAGGCGCGGGCACCAACCGTTGGAATCAATCCACTAGGTTGCGAGCATACGAAAACGCAACACATCGTCGTCCCCCAAACTTCATGTCTTCAACGCTCTTTCGGCGGCTTGCTGGGGGAATGCTATTGGGAAAGCCACATATGTCCGCGTCGACTGATCTTGGGGATGAAAAGCGCAAGACCGAGTTTTCAAGCTTTGTCATGAGGGAGGTGCAGCGCATTCTTGCCCAATGCGATGAGGCGAAGAATGGTGACAAGGCTGCTGTTGCGCCTTCGGGTTCTCCTTCCAACGAATTGACCGCCGTGGCCGCCGAATTTCTTGGTAGGCTCGAGGCCGAAGCAGCGCGACGGCTAAACGCCCAATCGGCCTTGCGGCGGGCCTTGGCGGCGGATGCGCCATGCGCCCTGTCGGGCACCTTCACACGGCGCGGCTGACCGTTGAGCTCGAAGAACACGGTGACCATGCCCTTTTCGTCGACATCGCCGATGGCAAGGCAGCGCACCACCAGCGTCTTGCCCTTCTCGATGTCGACGAAGATCTCGTCTTCAGATTTCATGCCGTAGAAATAGGTCGGCGTCGGCAGCACGCTGACGGGACCGTAGGTCTCCTGCGCGCCGGCGAAATCCGTAAACACCTTCGGGTACATCAGCCACGAGGCGAATTCGAATTCTGAGAGTTTGCGCTCGAGCTTCTCTTCGATCTCCTTGCGGTTGGCCTTGAGGTCCGCCGGCTTGAGCAGCGAGCCGGGCCGCACGGTGATCGGTTTGTCGCCCTTCAGCACCTTCTTCTGCAGCTTCTCAGGCCAGCCGCCGGGCGACTGGCCGAGATCGCCGCGCAGCATCGACACCACGGAGTCCGGGAAGGCGATGTCCCTGCTGGGGTTCTCGACGTCGGCGACAGTCAGATCCTGGCTGACCATCATCAGCGCCATATCGCCGACGACCTTCGACGACGGCGTCACCTTGACGATGTCGCCGAACATCAGATTGACGTCGTGATAGGTCTGCGCCACTTCGTGCCAGCGTGTCTCCAGCCCGAGCGAACGCGCCTGCTCCTTGAGATTGGTGAACTGTCCGCCCGGCATTTCGTGCAGGTAGACTTCCGAGGCCGGTCCCTTGAGGTCACTTTCGAAGGCGGCATACTGGTTGCGCACCGCTTCCCAGTAAAACGAGATCTTCCGGATCCACTGCGGGTCGAGGCCTGGGTCGCGGTCGGTGCCCCTCAGCGCCTCGACTATGGAGCCGAGACATGGCTGAGACGTGTTGCCCGAGAGCGAATCCATCGCCGCGTCGATAGCATCGACGCCGCTGTCGACCGCCGCCAGCACCGTGGCTGCCGACAGGCCTGACGTGTCGTGGGTGTGGAAATGGATCGGCAAGTCGGTCGCTTCGCGCAGCGCCTTGAACAGCATGCGGGCCGCTGCCGGCTTCAAAAGACCAGCCATGTCCTTGACGGCGATGATGTGGGCGCCGGCCGCCTGCAATTCCCCGGCCAGGCCGACATAATATTTGAGGTCGTATTTCGCCCGCGCCGGATCGAGGATGTCGCCGGTATAGCAGATCGCCGCTTCGATCAGCTTGCCCTCGGCGCCGACCGCGTCCATGGCGACGCGCATGTTCTCGACCCAGTTCAGNTCAGCTTGCCCTCGGCGCCGACCGCGTCCATGGCGACGCGCATGTTCTCGACCCAGTTCAGGCAGTCGAAGACGCGGAACAAGTCGATGCCGCCAGCGGCCGCCTGTTTGACGAAATGCTGCACGACATTGTCGGGATAATTGGTGTAGCCGACACCATTGGCGCCGCGCAGCAACATCTGCAACAACAGATTGGGCGCTGCCTCGCGCACCAGCGTCAGCCGCTCCCACGGATCCTCGGTGAGAAAGCGCATGGCGACGTCGAATGTTGCGCCGCCCCAGCATTCGAGTGACAAGAGCTGCGGCAGGGCGCGCGCGTAAGTCCCGGCAATGCCGGCGATGTCATGCGTGCGCATGCGCGTCGCGAGCAGCGACTGGTGGCCATCACGCATGGTCGTGTCGGTGACCAGCACCTCTTTCTGGTCGCGCATCCAGGCGGCGAATTTCTGCGGTCCGAGCACATCGAGCTTCTGCTTGGTGCCGTCAGGCACATTGCCGTTGAGGTAGGGCACCAATGGTGCGGCCGCATCGGCCTTCGGCTGCGGCCGGCCGCGCGTCTCGGGATGACCGTTGACGCTGACGTCGGCAAGATAGTTGAGCAGCTTGGTGGCACGGTCCTGGCGCTTGACCTGCTGGAACAGTTCCGGCGTCGTATCGATGAATTTGGTGGTGTAGGAATTGTCGGCGAAGCTCGGGTGGTTGATGATCGCTTCGAGGAAGGTCAGATTGGTGGCAACGCCGCGGATGCGGAACTCGCGCAGCGCCCGGTTCATGCGGGCGATGGTCTCGGCCGGCGTCGGCGCCCACGCCGTCACCTTCTCCAGCAGCGGATCGTAGAAGCGGGTGATGACCGCGCCGGAATAGGCAGTGCCGCCATCGAGGCGTATGCCGAAACCTGTCGCGCCGCGATAGGCGGTGATGCGGCCGTAGTCCGGGATGAAGTTCTGCTCGGGATCTTCCGTGGTGATGCGGCACTGCAAGGCATGGCCGTTTAGCCTTATGTCCTTCTGCACCGGCACGCCCGATTCCGGCGTGCCGATGGCAAAGCCGTCGAGGATGTGGATCTGTGCCTTGACGATGTCGATGCCGGTCACTTGCTCGGTGACGGTGTGCTCGACCTGGATGCGCGGGTTGACCTCGATGAAGTAGAATTTGCCGGTGTCGGCGTCCTGCAGGAACTCGACCGTGCCGGCGCCGACATAGCTGGTCTCGCGGGCGATCTTCAGCGCATGGCCGCAAAGCTCCTCGCGCTGCGACATTGGGAGATAGGGTGCCGGCGCCCTTTCCACGACCTTTTGGTTGCGGCGCTGGATCGAGCAGTCGCGCTCGAACAGATGCACGGCGTTGCCATGGGTGTCGCCCAGCACCTGCACCTCGACATGGCGGGCACGCTCGATCAGCTTCTCGAGATACACCTCGTCCTTGCCGAAGGCGGCTTTCGCCTCGCGCTTGCCTTCCGTTACTTCACGGGCAAGGTCGGCTTCGGCGCGGATGGCACGCATGCCGCGGCCGCCGCCGCCCCATGATGCCTTCAGCATCACCGGATAGCCGATTTCCTTGGCCAGTTTCTTGACCGCACCCATGTCGTCCGGCAACGGATCGGTGGCGGGGATCACCGGCACGCCGACCTCGATGGCGAGATTGCGCGCCGCGACCTTGTTGCCGAGCCGGCGCATCGTGTCCGGCTTCGGCCCGATGAAAATGATTCCTGCCTCGGCGCAGGCATCTGCGAATTCAGGGCTTTCCGACAAAAGGCCATAGCCTGGGTGGATGGCGTCGGCACCGGACAGCCTGGCGACGCGGATCACTTCCTCGATCGACAGATAGCTTTCGATCGGCCCCATGTCCTTGGCCAGATGCGGCCCGCGCCCGACCTGGTAGCTTTCATCGGCCTTGAACCGATGCAGCGAATATTTGTCCTCCTCGGCCCAGATCGCCACGGTTTTGAGGCCGAGCTCGTTGGCCGCGCGAAAGACGCGGATGGCAATTTCGGACCGGTTGGCGACGAGGATTTTTGAGATAGGCATTCGGCCCCTCCAAAGGATGCGCGTGAAGATGCCGTCTGCGTTGTCGGTGTACGCATTGAGCATTGATTAGGCTGCTTGTGGATGCGATCCGGCAATTCAGTGCCCCAAAGGACCGGCCATGCGCTCACGCGATTCGGCTGGATCGCCTTTTTGGAGAGAATTACCGTCTACATCGCGAGCCACCTTCCTAAGTGAGCCTTTTCACAAGCGGATCAGCATGACCGGCACGTTCTATCTGAGGGGAGCCCAGGGGGTGAGAGTTTCACGCTGGGTTCTGCGAGAGGCTGCTGGCGTGATTCCATCGCTCTACTAACTGCTGCACCTTGTGCATTCCTGCGCGGTCCCAGCGCAGCCTATCGCTCTATGCCACCGCCTGTTGGCCCGGCCGAGACGGTTATGGCGTCATGGTTAGCTCCGTAAACCACTTCGTCATCGCGCTGTTGAGCGCATTTGTCCCGGTGTACGTACAACAAGCCTCAAGTAGCGCCAACTGCGACTTGGCTTCGGCCCCAAGGCTGCCGATTGTGCAACACGACGACAATCGCCGGACATGAAGCCGGCTGGTACACCCCCGCCGCCGATTGCTGTGATTGACCACCGTCAATCCGTGCGGGCCGAATGCGACCGTTGCAAGCGGGCTGGCGATCACCATAGCAAAAGGTGACCGGCGCTGCTTGGGAGCTCTTGATAGCGCCGGCCAGGCGGATCAATGTCCGCCGTAGGCCCAACAATAGTTGAGAAGCCTTATTGTCGATCACTCAAGCACTCAGGCCTTAGCTGGCCTCTAAGAGGTCTATGTGATCCTTTTAATAGGAGGCCTCATCGATCTTTTCCCGTTCGCAAACGGCGTGCTCATCGCCGCGCGCACCATAAACCCAGGTTCTGTCCGTCACCGCACTCTCCCGGCAAGGTAAAATTGTTTAACGCGGTAGGCATGGATCGCTTCGGAGTGCTCTACGTTGCCCCTTGAATTGCTGCCCTGTTTAATCGAGACCATTGATCGCGCGGCTAGCAGCCTGATCATTTCGATATTTAACATCGCGATCCTTATAAAGAGCGGAGGGCTGCACGCAATTTACTTTTTGTCAGCCCCGGGATAACAATTACTCATGTTGAAGGATCATGACGGCTCACGGAATTCTTCCGGCACCGGCCAAGCCAACGTCTGGAGGTCCTTCATAGTAACGCCCGGGCGCACAAGCTCCATGTTGGTGTGAAGTTCGTCGTAGGCGTACCGGTAGAGTTGGCGTTGTCGGGCGGTTGGCCGGTCCTTCCCGTAGTAGAACGTCCGCGAAATATCACAGAAGTAGCCGAACGGGCCAACCATATCGGTATCAAAACCCACCAGGTCACCAGGTTCGATGACCCGTTGGGTTGCTTCCTGCAGCCATGGATTGATGCGTGGTCCAGACGCGAGCATCCGCCCCTCATGCCAGCCGCCCATATTGGAGAGGTTGGTGTAATTGAGGATTCCCCAGAGTTGCACCTCGGTGACACCGGGTCCCATGCTGGCCTGCATGCGGGCGATACCATGTTCTGCCACGGCGCATGCCCACCGAATGCATTCGACCTCATCAGCCGATTTAATAGCGCGTGCACCTTCCACAATGTCGACGGCATCGATGACCTCGATTCCGCGCTGCAGCAGCGCCAGTGTGATACTCGGGTTCACATATTCAATCGCAACCCTGCGATTATTGGAACCGATCTCGTTCAAGAACTGAACAATATCATCCGCGAACAGTCGGGCATTTTCCGTCAGCTCACCGCCGCCTTCGAAAAACGAAATCGGCCGTCCTGGCCGCGACACGTCGGCGGAACATTCATTGCCAAGCCCGGCATGCAGAGCGATCGGCCCGTCAACAGGCATGAACACGTAGGTGACGGGGATATGGGACTGAAAAAGGGGGATAGACGTTGTAATCGATCGCATAGCGAAGGCTGATAGGGCTCACCAAGACGCCCATAGCGACGTCCGCGTCACGCATTGCAGCTCTGAGGCGGTCTTTGCGGTACTTGTCTAGCCTTTGAAAGTCTATATCAGGCATTTGCCGGAACTGCCTCAAATCACTCCAGTTGTCCCGGAGAAGGAGTGTGTCCTCTGGTGAAATCGCTTTGAAATCGCTCATGGTTGCGTCTTTGCTGTTCGAGGTGCCGTTGGTTCTGCCGAAGCGTGCCGCCAGGCTTCGGCACCGGTACACCAACGCCAAGGGCAGTTTATTGTCTGTAGGCGCTTAACAAATTACATACGTGACCAGAGCTTGCCGCCCGTGGCCCAATTATTCGGAGCGTACTCATCGAAAACGACATGAATCTGTTCTGGCTTCAGGTCGGACTTTTCGCAGAACAACCTCGTGATCTCGGCCGCAATTTCGGCCTTCTTATCGTCGTCAGCCTTAAACGTCTCGATGTGGATAACCGGCATAACCCGCTCCTTCATTGTCCACGGATAAGCTTGATCACAGCTTGTCAGGGCTACTTTCGCGGATCGTAGCACGAGCTAGGCCATGCGCGGCCACGCAGAACGCCGCGATAATGAGCTATAGGCAGCGGCAATCCCTCATTCAAATGAGTATTACTGCAGGGCCGGATAACCAGGAGTCATGGCTGCGCCACGGTCCCGCGTGGCGTGGTAGGCGCGTCATGACTTCAGCTTGTCTGGCGCATGACTTTTTGGTCGCTTGCGGAGGACCGGTGCGGGGCCCTAGATCACGAACTCTGCCCGGCGGCATTGCCCGCTAGGCCTAATCGTTTTTACGGGCAATCGGCATATGACGCATTCCAAGAAGATAGTGATCATCACGGGCGCAACGTCGGGAATAGGCGAAGCCGTCTCAGAGGCCTTTGGCACAGGAGGGGCGACGCTTGTACTGGTTGGCCGCGACCGGGACCGAGGTCAACGGGCCTTAGAGGCAGTCGAAAAGCTGGGCTGCACGGCATTGTTGATGCTGGGTGATGTGACGGACTCTTCATTTGCCGACCATGTGATCAGGTCCGCCGTCGAGAGCTTCGGAAGGGTAGACGTTTTGGTCAATAGCGCCGGGATAATCCGGCGGGGAAGTGCCGTCGACACCACGGACGACGACTGGCGGCAGACGTTCGACGCGAACGTCAACGGGGTGTTTTACTTCAGCCGCGCCGCCGTGAAATCCATGCGCACGACCGGCGGCGGAAGTATTGTCAACATAGCTTCGAATGTTGGTTTGGTCGGCTGCCCTGGGCTGGTGGCATATTGTGCTTCAAAAGGTGCAGTCGTTCTTATGACGCAGGCCATGGCTCTTGATCACGCCAAGGAGCAGATCACCATAAACGCGGTCTGCCCCGGCGCTGTCGATACACCAATGCTGGTCTCGGCCCACAGCAAGCCTGTTACAGCAGCAGAAATCCTGCAGAGAAACGTCGATTCAATACCCCAGGGCCGGGTGGCGACGCCCAAGGAAATTGCCAGTTTGACGCTTTTTCTAGCGAGCGAAGGCGCCCGGCACATCACCGGGGTAGCTATTCCCATAGATGGCGGGTTCACGGCAGGATAGGAGGATATTTTGGCTAATCGGGTATCAGGCAAGGTTGCCATCGTCACGGGCGGGAACCAAGGCATAGGGCGTGCGATAGCGGAGAAGCTCGCAGAGGAAGGCGCCATCGTTGTTGTCGGTGACCTGCGCGACGATCGTTCTTCCGATTCCCATGGCGGCGAGGAAATTACCTCTCTCTCCCTCGATGTCACCAAGGAAGTTTCGATCCGCACATTCGTCGATGAGGTACTCCAGAAGTTCGGTAAGATCGACATTCTGGTCAATAATGCGGGTCTTGTCATGCACAAGTCCATTGATGACCAGACAGCCGAAGAGTGGGACCGGCTCATGGCGGTCAATCTTCGCGGCCCTTTCCTGATGGCAAAATATGTGGTCCCGGAAATGAGGCGTCAGGGCGCCGGTGCCATTGTCAACATTGGGTCGGTCGAAGGGTACATGGTCAACCCATGGCACACTGCTTACGCGGCCTCGAAGGCCGGCGTGCACGGTCTCACGCTCGGGCTGGCCGTTGACCTTGGGCCCGACGGCATCCGTGTCAACACCGTTTGTCCGGGCTGGATCGACACCGATCTTAATCGTGCATACGTCGAGATGCACCCCGATCGAAGCTTGATTGAGCGGGAGTTGGGGCAGCTTCACCCGGTGGGAAGGATTGGCGCTCCGAAGGAGATAGCCAATGCGGTCCTGTGGTTGGCCAGTGACGATTCCAGTTTTGTGAGCGGTGAAATGATCTCCATCGATGGCGCGCGCACCAAGAAGATTTCCTTGCCAGCGATTTTGGATGAAGAGTATCGGGCCAAGCTGACGAAAGCCCAGGCATAACGGTGAGCCGGCGGCCTGGAACGCGTAGCGGTGGGTTGTTTGGCTCGCTGGAAAAAGCGGGGACGCCCATCGACGCCATCTACGCTTTTGCCGCGCTGGGGCTGCAGCACCTGCCCAACGAACTCCCGCCGAACAGCTGTCGGCGATGAGGAGAAAGATCAATCCCAAGCCGGTGTTCCTCGGGATCGACACCGGCGGCACCTACACCGATGCCGTGCTGTGGTCCGAAACGCAAGGTAAGCAAGAGGGGCCGAACAAGGGCAAGGTGCTGGCCAAGGCCAAGGCGCTGACCACGCGGCATGACCTGGCCGTCGGTATTTCCGGCGCGGTCGACGCGGTGCTCGGCAAGGCCGGCACGGATCCAGCCAACATCAAGCTAGTGTCGATGTCGACGACGCTTGCCACCAACGCGCTGGTCGAAGGGCAGGGCGGCCGGGTGGCGCTGATTATGATCGGCTTCTCAGAGGCCGACCTCGCCCGTGACGGGCTAAAGACCGCACTCGGCACCGATCCGGTGGTTTTCTGCCCCGGCGGTCATGATGTGCACGGCAACACCGCCGGGCTCGACCTGTCCGGACTGCTAGCCGCATTGCCTGAGCTAAGCGTCTCGGTCTCCGGCTTTGCTGTGTGTTCCTATTTCGCCACCCGCAACCCGGCGCATGAGATTGCCGCCCGCGAGCTGATCCGCGAAAAGACCGGCCTGCCGGTCACATCAAGTCACGAATTGTCGGCCAAGCTCGGCGGCCCGCGTCGCGCGCTGACGACGTTGCTCAACGCCAGGCTGATCTCGATGATCGACCGGCTGGTGGCGGCGACCGAAGGCTTTCTGGAAGCGCGCCAGATCGCGGCACCCCTGATGGTGGTGCGCGGCGATGGCGCGCTAGTCTCGGCGGCGTTCGCCCGTCAGCGGCCGATCGAGACCATTCTTTCAGGCCCCGCCGCCAGCCTGGTCGGCGCCCGACACATGACCGGACTCGACAATGCCATCGTCTCCGACATTGGCGGCACCACCACCGACGTCGCCGTGCTTGACGGTGGCCGGCCCAGGCTCGATCCGGAAGGCGCCACCGTCGGCGGCTTCCGCACCATGGTCGAGGCTGTCGCCATGCGCACTTTTGGCCTCGGCGGCGATTCCGAAGTGGCGCTGGAGGATGGCGCGCTCAACCCAAAAATCCTGCTCGGGCCGCGCCGTTTGGTGCCGCTGGCGCTGGCCGGCATGGAGCATGGCGCCGCGGTCAGGTCGGAGCTCGAACGGCAGCTGCGGGCGCCCAACCCCGGCCGCATGGACGGCCGCTTCGCGGTGCGCACCGGCGTGCCGGACAGGCTCGCCGCCGGGCNTCGCGGCCGGCCTCACCGCTCCGGAGGCGCGGCTATACGAGGAGATCGGCGCCGTGCCGCTCGCCATCGACAAGCTTTTGACCTCCAACGCCCAGAACGCGACGCTCAACCGCCTGGTCTCGCGCGGGCTGGTGCACATTTGCGGCTTCACCCCGTCCGACGCGGCGCATGCGCTGGGTAAGCAGACGAACTGGGATCCGGTCGCTGCCCGGATCGGCGCCGAACTTTTTGCCCGCAAGCGTGACGGCCGTGGCCATCCCATCGCCGCGTCGCCGGAAGCTTTTTCGGAGCGTGTGCTGGTGACACTGACGCGCTGGTCGGCCGAGGTCATCCTTGAGACCGCGTTCACCGAAGACGGACTCGATGGGGCCGCAGCAGTAGCGCACGCACTGGTGCAGCGTGCCGTCGACGCGCATCCTGGCATCGCTCGGCTGAGTGTCGCGCTCGACCGCCCGGTCATCGGCCTAGGCGCCTCGGCGCCGCTACACTACGCCGGGCTGCGGGGCCTCGTCGGCAATGACTGCGTGGTGCCGGAGGACACTGACGTCGCCAACGCGCTCGGTGCGGTTGTCGGACAGGTGCGTGTGTCGGCCGAGGCACAAGTCAGCCAACCCAAGGAGGGACTCTTTCGCCTCGCCTCCGGGGGAAGGGTACGCGATTTCCTCGACGAGCCGGCAGCGATCGCGGCTGCCCAAGCCGATGTCCGCGCTATTGTTGCACACACGGCAAGGGATGCAGGCACCGACAGTGCTGAGATCGACGTCACCACCGAATATCGGGTTTCGACCGTGGAAGGTCAGCGCCTCTTCATCGAGGCACAGGTGGTTGCGGTCGCCTCGGGGCGCCCTAGGATCGCGGTGTAGCCTGTTTGTTGCGCACAGTTGCAGGCCCCTTAAGGCTTGAGCGCGCTCCTATAGACCGGCAGCACGCCGACTGCGGTAGTGCAAACGGTAGAGGGACGCCCGCACGCGCGTTCGTACGGTTTCCCCTGAGTGAAGCTGGGCTGTCACCTACACGCAGTCGACGCCGATTGGACCAGCGCGGGCTGCGAGACACAGGGAGCCCCGTTCTCAATCAACCGAGGCCTGGCCCGACCCAAGCTGGTAGCGCGATACGGCATTGCTGGGGCGACACACCGTGGAAGGTCCTGAAACACTTTGCAAAGTGGGAAGCAGAAATGAACCCACAGGCCATTGCGATATCAATTATTGGCAAGCTTGTACCTTCAATCAGGCGCTTGGCGTGCTCGACACGGATACGAAGGTAATGACGCACAGGGGGCATATGCACGTGGTGTGCAAACAAACGCTCCAGCTGACGTCGCGATATTCCGACTCTACGCGCAACCTCGCTCATGCTCAGGGGATATTCCACGTACTCTTCCATCAGCCGCATGGCCATCAGAAGCTTATCGCTCGCACCCGCAAAGGCCAAACCTGACGGGCCGGTCTGGCGATTCGTACCTGAACGTTGACCTTCAACCGTTGCGTACCGGCAAACCTCCTGGGCGGCTAACCCACCGACATGACCCGCAATCAGATCGACGGCCAAGTCGAAGGCCGCTAGTTCGCCGGCACATGTCGAAAACTGACCGTCTTTCACAAATAGTGCATCACGGATCTGAGTCTGGCTGAACATCTCCGAAAATGCGGCTAGTCGCGACCAGTGAATCGTGCACCGCGTGCCTGCAAGCAAGCCTGTCTGCGCCAGAAGCCAGGTGGCCGTTCCAACCGCGGATATCGCAATTCCGCGCCGTGCAAATGCCCGCAGGACGTTATTGATCTGGGCGGGTAGCCTCCGCACCACCGGTTCGCCGGCAATGATTGCAAGATGATGGGGTCCCCGGCCGCCGATACATGTGTCCAATTCGTCGATCGTCATATCGACGGCCACCGAGATGCCGCTGGCACCCTCGACCGGGCGCGAGTCTAGTCCAGCTATTCGCCAGCGGAACAGCTTCGCCTTCGCAAGCATATTGGCGATACGAAACGGCTCAAGGAATGCGTGGAGTGCCAGCTGCGAAAACCCTGGCACCAGCAAAACAACCAGCTCGACCGGGTTGCCACCGCGCAACTGATCGTCAAGCGTGAACAGCGGCTTCATGGCATTCATGTCAGGAGGTGCGTTCATCAGCTTCTTCCATACCTTCGGGAAGGACTCGCCCGGCATTTCCCCGGCAAGCCTGGTGCGTTTTCGGCTAAGTCTAGAGCAGGCGGTTCATCGGCGGGCGGCGGCAGCCAATCGCCGCCTGCGGCGTATGATCGTTCTCGGTGCGTAACACGCCCCTAGGTTTACTTCCGCCCGTCTAAAGGACAGCGTCGCCGATCTGAAGTTCCTTGCGTTTCATGAAGTCGAGAAGCTCTTCATCGATGGCTTCGTCAAGCGGCGGGCCCTCGTATTCCCTGAGTGCCTTTTCAGCGGCGTCGCGCCCTCGCGTGTCGGCGTCCCTTGAACCTGCAAAGGTCCACTGCTCGTAACTGTCGTGGTTCATAAGGTCAGGCACAAAAAACGCCTGCTCGAAATTCTTCAGCGTATGCGCGGTTCCGAGATAATGGCTCCCCGGCTCACTCTGTCGAATCGCATCGAGCGTCTCATCCAGTTCGCTCATCACCAAGCCCTGCCCAAGCTTGTAGAACATCACCATCTGCTCCGCATCAAGCATGAATTTGCTGTAGCTTTGGGTCAGGGCGCCCTCAAGGTAACCGGTGGTGGAAAGAACGAAGTTCGCTCCAGAGATCAGCACGCCGTACATATTGCGGGCTGCCTCATATCCGGCCTGTGCGTCGACCAACTTCGAGCTCGTGCACATGCCGCTGCAACGCCAGGGCAGCTTGTAATATCGCGCGAGCTGGCCAACCAACATGTTCATGTGGTCAATTTCCGGCGTTCCCGCCATCGGTGCGCCGCTCTTCATTGAAACGGTCGCCAACCACTGGCCATAGATGGCAGGGGCTCCAGCCCGGACGAGCTGCGCGAAGGCTACGCCGGCCAGGGCCTCGGCATTGAGCTGCGCGACGGCCGCCAGAGTGCTTGCCGGTGTGCTGGCGCCTGCTAACACGAACGGGGTAAACAGGATCGCCTGATTACTCGCGGCATAGACTTTGACGGCATCGAGCATCGTCGAGTCCCACACCAACGGTGAATTGCAGTTGGCAATCGACACGGTGACGGTTTTGTTGTGGACAAATTCGTCACCGAAGACGATTTTGGCCATCGATACGGTGTCTTCCGCCCGCTCGCGCGACGTCACCGCGCCCATGAACGCTTTGTCAGAGTACTTGATCAGGCTGTAGTTCATATGCAGATGCCGCTTGGGGACTGCAATGTCCATCGGCTCGCATAGGACACCGCCCGTCATATGCATGGCAGGCGCTTGATAAGCGAGCTTTGCAAAATTCACAAAATCGGCAATCGTCGAGTTGCGCCGCTTGCCTTCGAGATCCAGCACGTTCGGAGACCCGTATGCCGGCGTAAAGATGGTTCTCCGGCCGCCAAGGGTGACCGTCTTGGCAGGGTTTCGCGCGTGAACCGTGATGGTTTCTGGAGCCTTTGCGACAAGTTCCAGGAGAAGATTTCGATCGATCCTCACGCGCTGGCCGGTCACGTCGGCCCCAGCCGCTTGCCAGAGAACAATGGCCTCGTCATCGCGGAATTCGATCCCAATCTCTTCAAGTATCTGCATCGAATAGTCATGCAGCCGCTGCAACTCGTCCGCGCTGAGCAAATCCATATACGGCAGACCTCGGTCCATCGGAGGCATGTATGTTACAGCCCGTTCTGAACGCATTTTCTGACGAGCGTCCCGGCCACCTGATCGTGCAGACATACTTTTGATCCCTATTTGACGTTAGAATGTAATGCACAAACTAGCTGATCACTAACAATAAAAAATCATCTTGGTTATGAACTGAGGTTATGCGCATAGGCGCCTGACGGCCTAAAGTCTTTCCTGGATTCCACGCAATAGGGAGGATGCGGTAACAATTCCAACGTCAACTCCGGCCTCATCGACTACAACAAGCGGCATGTTTTGATTTCGGTTTGACAACTCAACCAGTTCCTTGATGGGAACGTTCAGCTTGATCCTTGGAGCGTCTGCCAGCGCGATGCCATCGCCGGAATTCTCATAGTCGCTAATGGGGAGAATGACCGACTCGGCTTTCAGGAGCTTCAGGCGGCTACTGCCTTGGACAAATTTCTCGACATACGGATCTTTCGGGTTGCCGAGGATGTCTTCAGCAGATCCGATTTGAAGCATTTTTCCGTCTTTCATGACCCCGATATGGTGGCCGAGCCGCACTGCTTCATCCAAATCATGCGTGATGAAGAGCGTCGTTTTGTTCAGCTTCGTTGACAGTTCCCTGAACTGATCCTGGAGCTCACGCCGGATAAGGGGGTCGAGCGCTGAAAATGGCTCATCCATCAACAATATGGCAGGATCGGCTGCCAGTGCCCGGGCTAGTCCTATGCGCTGCTTCATTCCTCCCGAGAGCTCATCAGGATACCTGTCGCCCCATCCGGACAACTGCACCAGCTCAAGCTTTTCCTCAGCTATTTCATGGCGCTGCCGAGCATTGATCTTCCGAAGCTCCAGGCTCAGGGCAACATTGTCGCGGACGGTGCGATGAGGGAGCAGAGCGACATTTTGAAAAACCATTCCCATTGAACGGGCACGGAGTTGTCGCATCTCGTCTTCTGACTTTAGATTGATGTCTTCTCCGCCGACAATAATCTGCCCGGCACTGGGTTTGATCAATCGGTTGACATGCCGAACCAAGGTCGACTTGCCGCTTCCGGATAGACCCATCACACAGAAGATCTCGCCAGCCTCGACCTTGAACGAGACTCCGGCCACGGCGACTACGCAACCATGTTTCTCAAGCAGCTCAGCCTTCGAAAGATTGTCGCCTTGGACGCTCGCAAGGTTGAATTTCGGGCTTGTCCCGAAGACCTTCCATACGTCTTTGAATTCTATTGCATGCGCTTTCAAGTTAAGCTCCAAGGTTGAGAGGTGTCGCCCGGTACCGCATAGGATCCCGGGCGACTATAAATCCTCGCAGTTCAGCTTACTTGGCGGCTGCCTGTTTCGCCTGCGCTATCCAGGCATTCCATTGGTCGAGATGGGCCTTCTTCCAGGCCTCGGCATGACCATGGATCGCCTCGTTGGTCTTTTCACCTTTGTGGATAAGCAGGTTCTCATCATCTATGTCCTGAATCGGTATCGTGACCTGTTCGAACCACTTGTTTGCGGCTGGATTTTTCTCCAGAAAAGCCGTGTTCGCAAAGACATGATGGCTGTTCACGGAGAAACCCATGTTTCCGATGCCCGGGACTACCGTGTCGGCCCCAGTCTGCTCATCCGGCAACGCCGTAAACGGTACCGTCAGCCAGACCACTTCCTGGCCATGCCGAAGAACCCCGTTTACCCACATTGGGACCCAGCCATAATACAACGTTGGTTTACCAGACTGAATTCTCTGGATGACATCCGCCAAGAGCGCGAAATACTCGCCCTGCTTGTGCGTCACCGTATCCCGCAGGCCATACGCATCAAGGTGGTGTTCGATGATACGTTCGCAGCCCCAGCCCGGATCACAACCATAAAGGTCGGCTTTGCCATCCCCATCGACATCGAACAGTTTGGCGAGTTTGGGGTCTTTGAGCTGATCGATCGTCTTGATGCTGTATTTGTCGGCTGTGGCCTTGTCGATCGAGTATCCTTGGATTGAGTTCTTCGCTAGAGTCCCAACCCGATGAGCCTTGGCGTCCCCGCCGGCCTTTTCGGCGAACGTTATGTGTAGGGGATACCAGTGCGGCGTGTAGTAATCGGCATCACCGCTAGCTACGGCCAGGTGGGCGAGAGGAATCTGCGCCGATGATGGCTCCTGGACCGTATAGCCCAGATCTTCAAGGCCGATTTTGACGATGTATGCCTCGAACATTTCCTCGGCAATGCCATTGACCAGAGGCTTTACTGTAACGCCTTTGCCCGGAAGATCCTCAGCAGAAGCGTACCCCGCAGATAAGGCGAGAGTGCCCAGCACGGTCAAGGCTGCGGTGAATCCCCGAAAACGCTTCTCAATTTTAACCCGATTGCTCATAAGTCGCTCCCATTAATGTTAGTCGTTGTTCGTCGCTAATTTCTGCCGACTGTTGTTTAATCCCCCATGTCCCGCCGGCGAGGTTTGGAAGTTCCTGAAGAAGGCGGTGAAGAGCGCGGCTGGGCCCCGCCTGTGCCACGCAACACCCGCAAAGCTTCGCCGCCGTGACATCGCGGATTGGGCCAAGCGATCTAGAATAACCGCCAGGAAGACAATGCCGATCCCGCCGGTTGCAGCCAAACCAATGTCTAGGCGTCCAATGCCGCGGAGTACCATCTGCCCAAGGCCGCCGACGGCGATCATGGAAGCTACAACAACCATCGAAAGCGACATCATCAATGTCTGGTTCACACCCGCGACGATGCTCGGAAGAGCCAGAGGCAATTGTGCTTTGAAAAGAAGCTGCCGGTTGGTTGCTCCGAAAGCACGCATAGCTTCGACCACTTCCTCAGACACCTGCTGGATACCCAGTGTTGTCAGTCTGATAACGGGCGGAAGCGCGAAGATGATTGTGACGATGACACCGGGGACGTTGCCGATACCGAACAACATGACCACTGGCACCAGGTAGACGAACGAGGGTATGGTTTGCATTGTGTCGAGGATCGGTCGGCAGATGGCAGCTGCGCGGTCGCTTCGAGCGGCGAGCACGCCCAGCGGTATGCCGATGATCGTGCATACGAGCACCGCAGTGAAAACCAGCGACAATGTTGTCATTGTTTCACCCCAGATGCCGAGGAAACCGATAATCACCAGCAAGCCTACGATCTGGGCAGCAAGCCGCCATCCAGCCAGTTGCCACGCGACCAGACCGAAGCAAACAATCGTGACCACGGGTGGAATGCCATTGAGTGCAAGATCAAATGCGGTCAGAAGCTTGTCGATGGGCCACTTCAAGGTTTGAAAGAACGGACGGTACTCTTGGACAATCCAGCCCAGTCCGGAATCTACCCAGTCACCAAACGGGATGTGCCACTTCTTGAACGGGTCTAGTACATCTTCAGCGTTCACAAATCGTCCTTTCAGCCAAGATCCGAAGGTGCGGTGGTGCAAGCGCTCAGGATTCCGGTAGCTAGCCTGCGGCCGCCGCTAAACCACGTCAACTTTACGGCTGGGAGCGCTTAAAGCTGAGCTAGCGCGGCATACCCGGACTTGGGGTATAGGTGTCCTGGCCCTGCACCGTCAGCCCGGTCGGCACCGGAGCTTCAGCAGGGCTTGAAGGCCTTCCGTCTGACTGTTCTAAGGACGCTACCGACGCGGTGGCTACAAAACAACCGTATAAAAAGTTATGCCGCTGAGGAATAAATGTTATCAGGATGATAGCCGTGGATCAGGGCTGGGCCGAGAGCCAGGGGGGCAGGTAAGCGTCGTTTCGGATTGCGTCACCGTACGTTTGATAAGCTACCTATCGCCATGACCCCTGGTTATTCCTCTCTGCATGAAAACTCATTTGAAACGAGGTGAGTGGCTGTTTATAGATCGGTCATGAGAGCCTCGCGCTAGGCTGGGCTGCCATTAATAGAACGGCTCTGGGGAAACACTTGCGCAATAACAGCCTATTGGATCAGGTTGTCATCGTAACAGGCGCCGCCGGTGGCATCGGGAGCGCAATTGCTTGGGTGTTTAACCAGTCGGGGGCACGCATGGTGCTGGCCGATTACGATCATCACAGCGTTTCCAGGTTAGCCACATCGCTGGACCCGTCAGCGGAGCGCGTGATCGCTATCAGATATGACGCTAGCAACCCGTCTGATGCTGATGCGGTCGTCTCGGCTTGCCTGGCTCAATTTCAATGTATTGATCACGTCGTACCCGCAGCTGGGATTTACGACGAACAGCCCGTGTCGACCTTGACGGATGCAGATTGGCGCCGAACCATATCCATCAACCTTGACGGAGTGTTCTATATCTGTCGACGGGCCATTCCCCATATGAGAGCAGGCGGGACAATTGTGACCATCGCATCAGGCGCCGCACATCAAGGCTGCTCGCCCGGCGGCCATTACGCTGCATCAAAAGGAGCGGTCCTTGCGCTCAGCAGATCACTAGCCAAGGAACTTGCTCCGGCAATAAGGGTCAATACGGTTTCTCCGGGCACCATTAACACCCCCATGATCGAGGATTTGCTCCGCCAGAACGGGGATAAGTTCCTGGACGCGACGCCCGCCGGTCGTGTCGGATCCGCCGAGGAAGTTGCTAATGTCGTAGCGTTTCTGTGCAGCAGCGCGTCTAGTTATATCGTGGGCGAAGCCATCCACGTGAACGGCGGATATTACATGGGTTAGCTCAGCACGGCCTCGCTCCTGCTGCGCGACGGTGGCGTTTTGTCCACTCCAATGCATGTGCCCGAGGCCACCAAGGACCATCCGGAGAAGGTCATTTTGTACCTTGCTGAGATTTCACCCTCACCGCCTGATAGCGCTACCGCATTGCTCAGACGATGGCTAATCCTCTGGCGGCAGGCCATGTTCGCTCGAGGTTGCCTGTGTCTGACTGATTACCATCGAGTCTGCAGCCGCTGCCGGCGGATTAAGGTCTTCGACCTGTGCAATCAACCAGTTGCGGAATATCTGAACATCTTCCCGCTCGATGGCTGTGTCTGGGATGACGAGATGATGTTTTCGCCCGGTGAGGCAGCTTTCAGTCAAAGGCCGGATCAGCGTCCCCTCTTTGAGGAAATCGCTGACCAGATGACGCCAGCCAAGCCCTATGCCATGGCCTCTGATCACCGACTGCATCATCGTTGGGTAGTTGTTGAACGTGATAATACGCTTGAAGTCTGACGAGATCCCGAACAGTCCGAGCCAATGGGTCCAATCAAAAGGGGACCATGGGTAGGCGGACCAATGCTGGTCATCCATAACAAGGAGGACCTCGTTTACCAAGTCCTCCGGAGTACGGATTCCCTCAGAATGGGTCTGATAAGACTTGCTGCAAACTGGGAAGACTTCCTCTCCAAACAGTTCCGTTGCCGTGAAGCCTGGGCGCGCCAGATACCCCATAACCACGGACACATCGAAACCATCTGTCGCGGGGGCCGGGCTCCGTTCAAGCGAAACCAGGTGTAGGTCGACATCCGGGTTGTTCGCTACGAAATCACCAATTCGATGGCTCATGAACAGCGTTGCGAACGACATTGGCATGCCGACCGTCAAGCGTCGGGCTTTCTCGCGTCGCTTCACACTGTCGAAGGCTGCTGCAATATGGGCGAGGCTCAAGGTCGCAGCTTCAAATAGCTCCTCGCCAGCCGGCGATAACGACACCTTTTGGTTACCGCGGTTAAACAGCTGAATGTCGAGATGGTCCTCTAGCGTCAGAATATGACGACTGACCGCCGCTTGAGTAACCGAAAGCTCGTTGGCAGCCTTGGTAAAACTCATATGCCGTGCGGCAGCTTCAAATGCGCGTAATGCGCTTAACGGAAGCCGTCGGTAGTTGGACATGGATAACTGTTACTCCTGCGCTGCATTGAAGTAAATTCAGGCCTCAGTTTTTCGCCGCGCCAGACCGTATGCGGCCGCCGGGCACTGAGTGCCCGAGCTAGTCATTGGCAGTTTTTTCGCTCTTGACCTGCGGTGCTTCCGGGTCGCCGCTCCATGGAATCCAGTTGAAGGCTGTCCACCCGCCATCAGGTACGATGACTTGTCCGGTTACGTAACTGGACCGGTCAGACGCAAGGAAGAGAACAGCTTCAGCAACATCACGGGGCTGGGCCAAATCGGCGCATTGGCAAACGGTCCATGTAGGCATCGACATCCATATGGCCGTCATCGACAGCCTTCCTGAGCATCTCTGTTTCAATCATGCCTGTGGCCACTACGTTTAGCGGATCGGGTAGCCGGCCCATTCGATGGCGAGCACCTTAGTCATTGAGATGACGGCGGCCTTGGCCGCGTTATAAGCGAGCCGCATTGGGACATTGGAGAACCCATTAATCGACGAAATGTTGACAATGCCTCGCCACCGCGCCCGCGCATAATGTTTCCAAATTCACGGCTGCAGAGAAATACGCCGGTGTCATAACGGCGAAGGACGCTTTTAGCAGGAAGCTCATGCTAGGCCCGATAGGGGCAATACCCGCATTGTTGACAAGGATGTCCACGCCGCCGTGATCGCGGGCGATCATTTGTGCGACAGCTACAACTTCCTGCTCACTCGTCACATCAAGACCATAGAATGGGATGCCGGCTTCGATTGCTGGCGGATCGCGATCGAGATTGATTACCTTACCGCCGTGGTCGGCAAAGAGCGCACAGATTGCGGCACCGATCCCTCGGCTGCCTCCGGTTACGACGCAGACCTTCCCTGCAACCTCGCCGCTCATCCGACCGCCTGTCGCGCACGCAGGCTTTTCGAGCGCCCTTCGATAACAAAGCCCCTGTAGCCGTCGGCCGCTACTTCCTCGCAGATCTTCTGGTAGGTTGGCACCCCGCCGACATAAGGCATGAACACAGCGGGTTTCCCGGGCACGTTAACGCCGAGGTACCAGGACTTCGCCTTGGTGTACAACGTGCCTTCAGCCGCCTGCCCGACATGCTCCATCCAACCTTCTTCGGCAGAGGCCGTTGCTTCGATAGTCTCTGCGCCCCGCGTTTTGAGGTAGGCCAGGCAATCAGCGATCCATTTGACATTATCTTCGATGGCTACGATCACATTAGTCAACACCGACGGGCTCCCCGGCCCGGTAACGATGAACAGGTTGGGAAATCCCGATGTCATCAGGCCCAGGTATGTGTTCGGGCCGTCCCGCCATTTCTCTTTTAGCGTAAGGGCTTGGCGACCGACGATTTCGATCTTGCTCAGCGCGCCGGTAATGGCGTCGAACCCTGTAGCGAGCACCAACGTATCGAGCTCATAGAATTGGGAGCCCGCGGTCAGGCCGTTTTCCGAGACCTCCTGTAGAGGATTGGAGCGCAGGTCAACCAGGGTCACGTTTTGCCGGTTGAACGTTGAAAAATAGTTTGTATCAGCGCAGATGCGCTTGCTACCGATTGGATGATCGACCGGCGCCAGGAGGTTAGCGACGGCGGGATCGGTGACAACCTCGCGAATTTTTTTCCGGACGAACTCAGCAGCTGTGCTGTTGGCGTCCTCATTCTTGAGCAAATCGGAATATGCGCCGGTGAATCCGGTGCCCCCTGCAGCCCAACGTCTCTCATATTCTAGCAGGCGGTCATCCGCAGATACGGCCAGCGCAGAATTGGTGCCGATGTCAGAAAAAATCCCCGCCGGCATCGTGCGGGCCGCCGTGCGCCGTTGCGCATAGCTTTGCTTCCACTCGGCTTCGTAGGCGCTGTCCATGGGCTGATTGCGTGCTGGGATACTGAAATTCGGGGTCCGTTGGAAAACGTGAAGATGTTTTGCCAGTTTCGCGAGCTCGGGGACCACCTGGATCCCCGACGATCCCGTACCAATGGCGCCGATTTTTCGGCCGGCCAGATCTACCGGCTCTTGGGGCCAATTTCCCGTGTGATAAATTTCGCCTTTGAATGTACCCAAGCCTGGGATGTTCGGGCGCTGGGCAGCGGACAAACAGCCGGTCGCCATAACGCACCATTTCGCACGATAATGCTCTCCACCATCGGTGGAAACCTGCCAGACATCCTCCCCTTCGTGGAAAATTGCGCTTGCTACTCGCGAGTTGAATCTGATGTCACGGAGAAGATCGAATTTGTTCGCGACGTGGTTTGCATACTTCAAAATTTCAGGCTGCGATGCGTACCGTTCGCTCCAGTGCCACTCTTGCTGCAGCTCCTCGCAGAACGAGTAGGAGTATTGCATGCTCTCGACGTCACACCGCGCCCCGGGATATCGGTTCCAGAACCAGGTCCCACCCACGCCCGGCGCAGTTTCCAGAATCGTGGCTGTGAGGCCAAGTTCCCTCGCGAGATGAAGCATGTACATTCCGGCAAAGCCGGCACCCACAATGATCACGTCAAATGAAGGCGCCCGCCGGGGTGAGGATTGAAACACCGTGTCTGGCTCCATCCGTTGGAAGACCCTGGGAAATGCCTCAGGCGTCAACGCTTATGGCGTTTCCTATCTTGACTCATGATGTTTGTCTACAATATGTCTATTATGAAAATTGAGGAGCCGCAATGAGCTTGGTCGAACCTGCCGCCTCGGACCGAAAGGGCATTCTTGCCGAAACGCTGGTGCATCGTATCCTGACGATGCAGCTCGAGCCGGGGGCGGTTCTCGACGAAGTCGCTCTCAGCGAGGAATTCGGCCTGTCCCGTCCGCCGGTCCGCGAACTCATGCGGCAGATGGCGGGCGAGGGTTACGTCGATCTTGAGGCAAACCGCGCTGCGCGCGTATCGGTAATGTCTTACCAGACGCTTCGGGATTTCCTGATCGTTGCACCGATGATTTACGTCGGAACGACGAAGCTCGCCGCTGTCAACCACAAGCTTGGAGACCTCGAAGTCCTCAAGCGCACCCAGCAGAAATTCCGGCAGTCCATTGCCGATGGCCACGTCGAGAACAGGGTGATCTTCAATCACCAGTTCCATCTCAATATCGGCAAGATGGCACACAACCCTTATCTGCTTCCCAGCCTAAAGAAGCTTCTCATCGATCACGCCCGGATCGGAAAGATCTTCTATCGCCAAAACGGCGGTCCCCGAATCCAGAAGGACCAGGAAACCGCCGCGCGGCAACATGACCAGATGATCGAGGCCATCGAAGCCAGGGACGCAGAGCGGGCCGGCGAACTGGTGCGCGCCCATCTTGAAATTTTCCGAAACGACGTGGCCCTCTATGCCGTGCCCAACGGCATGCAGGGCGAACTCGAGGGATAATCATTGCGAGTGTCAGTGGGACACGTGGGAGAACAGAAATGCTGAACAAAGTCGACTACAAGACGCAGGCAACCGCTCTCAAATTGCCGAACAGGATGATCGTGGACGGAGAGCAAACGGCCGCCCTCTCCGGTAAAACATTTCCGACGATAAACCCGGCGACGGGCAAGGTCCTAGCGGAGCTTCCGGCGGCTTCGGCGGCGGATGTCGACAAGGCGGTCGCTGCCGCTCGGCTAGCGTTTGAGGACGGCCGTTGGTCTAAGTTGCCCCCAGCAATCAGGAAGAAGGTGCTTCTTAAGCTGGCGTCCGTTATCGAGGATAACGCGCTCGATCTGGCGCTGATGGAAAGCCTCGACAGCGGCAAAACCATTAGCGACTGCATCAACATTGACGTGCCCGAGGCGATCAACAGCCTCAGATGGCATGCTGAAGCCGTGGACAAGATTTACGATCAGGTTTCCCCTGCAAACGATGCGTCGCTCGGCCTTGTTGTCCGCGAGCCGATCGGAGTTGTCGGCCTGGTCCTTCCGTGGAACTTTCCCCTTCTGATGCTCGCATGGAAGATCGGCCCAGCGCTTGCCGCAGGGTGCACGATTGTGGTCAAGCCGGCTGAGGAGACCTCGCTTACCACATTGCGCGTCGCTGAACTCGCTTTGGACGCGGGCCTGCCGGCTGGCGTGTTTAACGTCTTGACGGGTGACGGCCCGGACGTTGGTGAACCGATTGGCCGGCACCCCGATATCGACGCCGTTTCATTCACCGGCTCCACCGACACCGGCCGCCGCTTCCTGAAGTACTCCTCCGAAAGCAATTTGAAGGAAGTCGTGCTTGAAATGGGCGGCAAGAACCCTTGCATTGTCATGGACGATGTTCCCGATCTCGACGCGGTGGCCGCTCATATCGGCAACGGCGCATTCTGGAATATGGGCCAGAATTGCTCGGCGATCTCGCGCGTATTCGTCCACAATGACGTGAAGGACCGCCTCCTCGAAAAACTGACGGAAGTCGCCAAGTCCTGGACCGTAGGCGACCCGCTTGATCCCGACACGCGCATCGGCCCGCTGATCTCTGCCACCCATTTCGGGAAGGTTAGTGGCTATCTGGGAGGCGAGGGAAGGGTTGTGGCTGGCGGCAAGGTCTTCAATGGGACCACGATCGAACCCACGATCATTGAATTCGACCGCCACGATAGCAAGCACGTCCGGGAAGAGATATTTGGGCCAATCGTCTCTGTGATTGGGGTGCAGTCCCTCTCGGAAGCGGTCTCCCTCGCCAATGAAACTGAATATGGCCTCGCAGCGTCAGTTTTCACGGCTGACGGAACACGAGCACTGCGGGCCGCACGGGCGATCAAGGCCGGGACCGTCACCGTGAACTGTTACGGAGAGGGGGACGCTGCAACCCCGTTCGGCGGCTACAAGCAGTCGGGCTTCGGCGGCCGCGACAAGTCCCTGCACGCTCATGATCAGTATACCCAGACCAAAACGCTCTGGATCGACCTGAGCAGCTCAAATGAAGGTTTCTGAAATGTCATCATTCGCCTTTCCCGGCCTCAATCTCGCAATCACGGCGCCGTTCGACGCCAACGGCCGCATCGATTTCGTGCGGTTCGAGGAGCTCATTGAACGGCATCTGGCCGCAGGCGTCGACGGTTTCGTGTTCAGCTCCGGCACAGGTATGCACGCTTACCTGACACCGGAGGAATCGAGGTCGCTCATTGAGCGCGGTGCGCGCGTCGTTGCCGGGCGGGCCAAGGTGGTCGCCCAGGCATCTGCCTTGCTTACTGGCGACGTCGTCGAAAGAACCCGTTTTGCGAAGGGTTCTGGAGCAGACGGTGTGATGGTCCTTCCGCCATTCTTCGAAGGTCCATCCGACGATGACAGTGTCTTCGATTTCTACAGCGAGGTCGCTGGGGTCGGATTGCCTATTATTGGATATAATGTGCCCCAGGCGGTGGGTGTACGTATTACACCGCGTTTGCTGCGCAGGCTCTGCGAACTACCCGAATTCAAAGCCGTTAAGGACAGCAGCGGCGATTTGGTCGGCCAAGTCAGGTTGATCGATACTGGTCTCAATGTCATCAATGGGGCCGATCCGCTGGTGCCGTTCTCCCTGTTCGCCGGCTGCTCCGGCTTGATTTGGGGCGGTGCGAACATTGCGCCGCGCACCTGCGTTGCCATCGTCAGAGCTGCGCAGCAAAAGCGGTGGGACGACGTGCAGTCGCTCTGGAAGTTGCTGGAACCGATCATGTCGCTTCTCTGGGACGGTGACTATGTTCCGAGCGTTTATGCGGCTTCGGAACTCACCGGATATGGCGGCGGCAGCGCCCGGAAGCCGTTCCGCCTCCTTTCGTCGGACCGCATCTCCGCGCTTCGCACGGCCCTCGGCCCGCTGATTGAACAAGAAGCGGTATGATGGCCAGCAAGACTTACCGGGCACGTCGCCTTCCCGCCCACGGCGTGGAGTCCGGCTGGGAGGCCTTGCTCCCGGCGCGGATGTCAACACCCGCACTCGAACGCGCGATCACTGTCGATGTCGCCATCATCGGTGCGGGCTTCGCCGGATTGGCCGCCGCGGTGCGACTGGCCGATCTCGATCCCAAGTTGTCCGTGGCCATCATTGATGCTGACAAAGTTGGACACGGGGCCAGCGGCCGGAACTCGGGATTCCTTATTGACCTGCCTCACGACATCTCATCGGGCAGTTTCGGGGCGGACGCCGTAGCCAAAAGCCACAATGAGATCCTGGTCGCGCGGACCGCAATTCGACATTACGCCCGCCTGGCAGAGGCGCACGGCTGGGACGAGAACGTCTTCGATCCCAGCGGCAAATACAGTGTCGCCATGACCGATGCCGGTACGGAGCACCTCGAAGCGTACTCCTTGCAGCTCAAGTTCTTGGGGGAACCAAATCAGCTTCTTAACGCTGCAGAGGTCGAGGATATCACCGGGACGCGATCTTATAAGTCTGGGCTTTTCACCCCCGGTGCGGTCATGGTGCAGCCGGCGGCGCTCGTGAGGGCCATTGCGGATGTGTTTGAGGAACCCGTGAGGCTGTACGAGCGCACGCCCGCACTTGCTATCGAAACCTCCTTAAACGGCTGCTCCATCAAGACACCCAAGGGAGAGATTAGGGCGGGGCGGGTCATCCTGGCGACAAACGGCCACGCGGAAAGCTTCGGATTCGGAAAAGGTGAGCTTCTTCATGTCTTCACGCACGCCTCGCTCACTGAGCCGTTTGCTCCTTCCACGCTAGGCGGATATCGGAAATGGGGAGCCACGCCCGCTTCCCCAATGGGGACGACGGTGCGGCGCATTAACGGATCTGATGGCGATCGCATCCTGATACGGTCACGCTACACCTACCATCCAACCATCGAGGCCGGGGCGGCAACAATCAAAAGCGCGGGTGATTTGCATGACCGCAAGTTTGCGGACCGCTTTCCAGGCCAGCGTCACCTGAAGATGCAGTATCGATGGGCAGGCGCTATGGCGCTGACGCGGAACACAGTGCCGCTGTTTGGGGAAGTTGCGGACGGTATCTTTGCTGCGTGCGCCTGCAATGGCATCGGTGGGACCAAGTCTACCGCCGCAGGCATTGCGACTGCCGAACTCCTACTCGGGCACCGCTCAGAGCTCGGCGAAATATTCCGTTCGTTCGAAAAGCCGCAGACCTTGCCCCCGCGGCCTTTTACCGACGTGGGCGCTCGACTGAACCTGGCCTACAGAGAATGGCGCGCGGGACGCGAATAGGCGTGCCCACGGCATCGCTACGGAAAAGCCTCGACCGCAATTTGTTCCGACCGATAGTGAGGTACCTAGCTTTATCCATTTTGAGTGATCTCAAAACAGGATGGAAACGAAATTATGCACCACAAACTTCGCGAGACCTCCATTGAAAAGCATTGTCGTCCAAGGGCCTGCGGCTCCCATACCCCTGACGTTTCATCCGCGGATCATGAGGTCCGTGGTGGGAGGAGGATGAAGACTCATGGCTGTTAATTGCCGCCGCTGTCTGGTCGCCACGCGGCGGCGACCCTAAGCGCGGCACGCCCTGCCGGTGCACCTCCCCGCCGGCAGGGCTAGGTTCTCAACGCTGGATGAGGCTGGCTGCAGCGCGTCATGCAAGGCTGGAGAAGGAGAGCGACGTATGTTCGTACGACACCTCGAGCTTCTCCATGTCCGCTATGAAGATACTGCCGCCCCGTATGGACTGCGCCACATGGAGGCTGTGTCCAAATGCCCGCGAGACAGGCCACGGTCAGCCCCGTAGGCTGACATTTGGTGCCTGCGCGGCCGGGTGACGGTAACAGGCATATCGAGGCCATGGAGTTCATGGGATGGCGAAGGACATGCGAATTGTCTTTGAGACATTCCTGGAAAAGTTGTCGGCAAGTGTCGATGACGGCGACTTCCGTGCAGCCCTGGCCGATGTCGCCTCAAGTCTCGATCTACTCGCCTTTGCCTACATCTCCTTGCCGCCGGGGTCTAATGGCAAGCCCATGCTGATCTCGAATTATCCGGCGCTCTGGACAGCACGCTATCTTGAGAACCGGTATCAGCGTGTCGACCCGGTCATTGTGCGTGCACGCTCTGGCGAGTCCCCATTCCAATGGCGAGTTGATAGCTTTGATCTATCCAGGCCTCAGCTTAGGCTTTTCGAGGAAGCAGCGCAGTTCGGCATATGCTGCGGTGTGACGATCCCGATCATTGATGGCTGCGGCAATTTTGCGGCGGTGACCTTTGCCGCTGACAAGCCCGATCCTGCATACTTTCGCGTGGCGGAACGCTACGAACAAGGTCTTCCGCTTTTCGCGAGCTGTTTTCATACATTCGTCCGCCGCAGATTGTCGGGCGATCGAATAGTCGACGGTGTGTTGCTGACGCCGCGCGAATACGAGTGCTTACAATGGGCGGCCCGCGGCAAGTCCGATTGGGTGATCGGCCGCATCCTGGGGATCACGCGGCGCACGGCCGCGTTTCATCTGGGCAACGCTCGACGGAAGCTTGGGGTGACGACCACCAAACAGGCAATTGCGCGCCTAGCCGGTTCGGGTTTTTCAGTTCCCTGAACGTTAGCTTCACCTGTGAAGGGGAATTTTCCCGGCGAGGAGGCCCTTCGCGCCCCTGCTACGATGACCTTGCTGACGAACTGCATGCAATGCGTCGCCTACGATTTGGCGTCTTCAAGGAACGTCTCGACTGGGACGTGCGAGTCTATGGCGGCTATGAGGTCGTTTTCGTTTACGCGCTCATACCGCACTACCTCTTGCTGCTCGGGTTCGAGGGGCGGGTTCGAAGATTGCGTCCGCCTTCTGCGCCGGCGGGCCCTGCTATGCTTCCCGGCTCTTTTCCGGTGCTGTTGGAGGGAAGGCTGCACCTGAGGATCCGAGCGTCTGGGAAAGCAGCAAGTTTCGCGCTCGACATAGCTTCCTCCGCGAAAAAAGGGAGCGGACGTATTGCTCTCGGGAACTACGGGCTCTTCGAGTTCGGCCTCTCACGCCGGCTGAGCCATCCGTGAGGGCCGCCGCCGTGCACACGGAGCACATTCTTCGTCGCGCTGGCTGGCCGCTTGAGCGGATCGGGCGATCGGCGCCTCACGCGCACTGGCGGCCATCTAGAAGTGCCAAAGGAGACTCTACACCGTGCGACAGCAGCGGCATTAAGGGTCCAGTACTTGGACACCGGTGCTTCGCCGTGCGGCGTGATCTTTCCGGGCCGCTGGGGCGGGCAGGGTAGCGCGGTCATGCGCATCTGTAGCGACAGTGACCGATCCGCCCGACTGGTTGAAAGATCACGTTACTATACCGCTCAGCTAACGCTGCGTGCCTGAGCTTGGGAGTTCTTGCGGCGCAGTCCCACATTCCAGCATGATCTGCTTGCTGCGCGCCAGCAGGCCAACAATTTGTCGCGTCGAGCCACCGTCGACCTGATCGCGTCGGCCGGCACCTGTCGCGTTGCGGTGTTTTGTTTCGCTGAGTCTGGCGGGCGCAGTGCGGCCGTGTTTTGGTCTCCGCGCCGGTGCGCAAACGTGTTGCCGGTCATTGCGGAATAGCTGCCTGCATGGTCGACGATATTGCCGTTCTACCTGACGGCATTGCAATGTGCGGCGCAGTCCTGCTGATGCCGAAAAGAGAGTCAGCATCTTCTTCTTCGTCATGCGGAGCGCAACCTTCAATTCGCCGTCGTGGGCGCGGATACCTGCACCCTGTTTAGAGCATAACAGTCGGCGCTGTGCGTCAGCCGGCGAACAGTTCCTTGTAGCCGGTCGTCACCATCCAGTTCGCACGGTCGATATGGCTGCGAAGAGCCTTGAGGGCGCGGACCGGGTCAATGGACGGGTCGATGCCGAGAATGCGCTCGGCCATCTCCTTTTCGCTAGCATTGTCGGCGCAGGCATCCAGGATCCGCAGGTAGATCGTGAAATGCTCCCTGTCGTAGCTCGTAAGGTTCTCCGACCAGGGGACTTCGTCGGCAATGTTTGGGTTCATGTCCGCTCTTTCGCTGTTTGATCTCAGGCGGATGGTGGCGGGCGGCCGGTTGGGCCCGAGGGAGTCCGTTCACCAACTGGCCAACTATAAAGAATAGGAACGATCATTCCTAGAACGATAATTCCTTTTCAGCGCCTATCTCGCCCGTGGATCTCAAAGAGGTCATGGCGATTAACATGCGTCGCTTGCGCCATGAACAAGATCTGACGCAGGAAGAGTTGGCTGCACGCGCGGATCTTAGTATGCGCTATGTGGGCTCGATCGAGCGCGCCCGCGTCTCTGCAAGTGTGAGTGTGCTTGGACGAATCGCGGAGGCATTCAACGTTGACCCCTGCGAATTAATAAAGCCGCCGCGCAAAGTGTAGCATTCACAATCAGCTTCGACCGAAGACCGAAGCGGGAACTTCGGCCAGCTCTTAACGACGCCCGCGCGCCTTCGGTCGGGCGGTGGGCGCTTGTGAACCGGGCGCATTTCTTCTGCGCGCTGAGGCGGTCTCGGTCGTATGGTTACAGCGGCAGCCACAAGAGCCCAAAACAGGACCCATGGCGATTAAAACCGCCGAGGATCTAATCGCCACCCGATGAAAGTTCCGTGGAAGGCCAGTTGTGGTGAGCAATGCTCCACCAAGCGTGTAACTCAGGAATGACGTCTAGGAGACGTTGTCGGTAAACAGTCTGGCCGCAGCATTCCAACAACAACGGCAAAGCCATCCTGCTCCGAGGCGCGTCTAAGCACTTTGTTTCAGGCGTTAGTTGGGGCCACATTGAACAAGGCAACCCTCCTGGTCCGGTGAAAGCGGGGAGGCTCCGCCTTCCACAACGGCCTCTCAAGTACGCCCAAAAATCGGCTGCTATGCGTCGCGCGGTCATCGTTAAATTGATCAGAACGTTCCTCCTTTCGGATCACATCCCCCGTCTAAGGGATAAAAAGGCCGCCTCCTCGAATGATCCGGGTCGAGTCGCCTGCGCAGGGACGACCGTAAAAAGGGCGCGCAAGGCGCCCTTCATTTCAGATCGGCTACCAGCAGCCGCCTTCATTTTCGTGATCAGAAGCGGTAGGTGACACCTGTGCCAATCAACCAGGGATCGAGCTCCGCCTTCCCCGTCAGCTTCGCGCCGCCTACCGTGACGTCGAAGTCTGGCTTCAGGAAGAGCTTCTTCACGTCGAAGTTGATGCCCCAGTGCTGATCCACCATGTAGTCGAACCCGACCTGCAGCGCGGTGCCGAACGTGTTCTTAACCTTGAGTGCATCGGCGCTGCCGGTATCCTGGTTATAGAAGATCGTGTAGTTCACGCCGGCACCGAGATAGGGTTTGAAGGCGCCGAAATTGGTAAAGTGATACTGCAATGTCAGCGTAGGCGGCAGCAGCCAAGCCTTGCCGATACTGCCTAGCCCGCCGATCGTATCTTGGCCCCCGATGTTTGCATAGGTGGTGCCGAGTATGAGCTCGGCGGCGATGTTCTCCGTGAAAAAATACGAGATATCGAGTTCCGGAACCACCGTGTCCGAATAGGAAAGACCGGAGCCGGGCACCGTGTTAACGTAGCCCGAATTCTCAGTGATGACCCCCAACGCGCGAAGGCGAACCTGCCAAGGGTTTGGTTCCGTGACCGCGGCTCCCGGCTGCGGGACCCTCGCGGCTTGCGCAAGGTCGGCCGCGACGGCCTGCTGTCCCGCAAGCACCAGGATGATGGCCGCTATTACGCGACGTGCCACGCCCATTTGCTTTCTTTCCATGATGGTCTCTCCTTAATCGTCAGAAATGATACATTTCATTATGGCTAATCTTGCTAGGCCACCGCACCGCGAAGGAAATGGTGCCCAAGACAATGAATGCGGCCCACTCCCGATTATTCTTGCCGTAGCCGTGCCCGCCCGCTCCGAGCTCGTTGAACTAAGCGGGATAGCCAAAAGCCTGCAGCCTTTGCGGCCATCTTGCGCGCGCCGGCCGGGATGGACGCGGCTGTCCCGCCTCGTCGTGGCAAGCAGGATCGGCGGTCCCGGCGTCGTGGCGTGATAGGCGGAGATTTCTTTGGGAAATCCATTCCTCCGCCTGTCGCGATCGGCATATTCGTCAATCCAGCTCGCGCCCGCCCCAAGCTTGGTGTAGCGGCGCATATCGACGAGCGGCATTATGAAGAACAGCGCGCCGATCCGCCCAGGATAGCCAGTAAGCATACTGGCGATTAGAAGGGCGCCATTTGAGCCGCCCTGGGCGGCAATCCGCCTCTGCAGCGTAGTGCCCCCGTCGTGGTCCCGCTCGAATTGCGCTCCACCGAAGTGCTCCAGGGGCCTGGCCGACTGGCTGGCGGCCCAGTCAAGTGCCCGTTCGCCTTCTACATCTTCGATCCAAAGATAGGGATGGGCCGGAGCATTCGACGTTCGGCGGAAATCGAATGCGGTCACGTCCGGATAACCCGAAGAGTGATGTAGCCGGGAAAACAGGCGCAAAGCTTTCCGTGGGCCGGGGAAAGCTCAATTTTCGGGGCTGCGGCCGAAGGTTCGGCGAGCTTGATCATGGCATGATTTCTCCTCAGTGTTTGCCGCAGCACGTTTGAGGATAGCCATGCACGTGTCGTGCCAAGCGAGAAAATCATTTCAGGACAATGACGGGGACCAAATTGCGGTGTGTCTCACATCCGACTTTGTCGAAGACCCGACAACGAGCGCAGCCGCGACCGCCTGATCAAACCTCCTGTGCGAGGTCGCTGGGGAATAGCAGTGAAGCTCACCGCTAAAACTGGCCCAGCTTCGGATCGACATCGGGGACGGCGCGATCGACAGCCACTACGTCGCCGGTGTTAGGCGCGGCACGCCCTGAGGACTCCGCGCGGCGATCAAAATAACTGCCCTTTACGACGGCTCCATTCCTGGCCGACCGGTGGCCTGCACAAAACTGCTTTGCGGCCTCATCCCTCCACCTGGATTGAGTCGCAGGGACCGAAAGGCGTCGTGCTCTTGGACCGGCAGAGCAGTCATTGCGCAATTCTCTTCCGGGCTATTTTTACCGAGATCCAGTTGGGTGAAGGTCTCAGATTGCGCAATCATTGATGCACTTATGTCTGGGCATGCGCCGATCGGCAACCATCTCATCAAGAGCATCGATCCGACACCAACATAGACAATCGCTTGATCATAAGAGAGGGGTCGCGGCGGAAGGTTAAGTTACCGTCCGTTTATGAAGGTTCGTGCTGGTCTCAATAAGAGAAGTATTCTGGTGCAGAAACGTGCCCGATTTGCCATTCGAAAAGGCGATATCGACGTGAATATGGGCGCGGCCGTGAGCGTCCCACTCAATGTCGGATTTGCGACAGGACAGCAAATCCGCGAATCGTTGTCTAATAAGGCTTTCCTTCTCTGGCATGGCTTATGCGCGGAATTCTGCGAATGCATCAACGAGACGTCCTCAATGATCATGCGCACCGAAAATGCCGTCGCCGCAGTGAAACCGCGCTCTCGGCTGCTATCGAGTCGCCGAAAGGCCGGCGCGCCATGCTTGAGGCGGGCGATTGCGCCGGCTTCAAGCAGCTTAATAGACTTGGAAAGCGTCTCGCGTGACGGCGCGGGCATCCAGGTGGGCGGAAAGGACATACAATGACCCGTCGATTGTCACTGCGCTGGAATGCTCGAGTA
The DNA here is from genome assembly GCF_000502935.1 of Mesorhizobium sp. LNHC221B00. NCBI lineage: Bacteria > Pseudomonadati > Pseudomonadota > Alphaproteobacteria > Hyphomicrobiales > Phyllobacteriaceae > Mesorhizobium > Mesorhizobium sp. LNHC221B00. The sequence goes on from NZ_AYWR01000011.1 coordinate 289,013, forward strand.
TACATGCGCCGACCCGAACGCGGTGGACAAATCCTCGCAAACCCGGTCGTCACCGGGGCTCGCAAACGGCTCGCGAGGAGCCCAATCGCTGTGGCCGATATTCGCCGCGAACAAGCCGCCTTCTGGGAAGACTCTATAGGAGGAAAGCAGGTGGAGTTATCTTGCGTTGGGATCGGTGCTGGGCCGTCCAATTTGAGTCTTGCGTGTCAAATACACGAGCAAGTTGGGCAAGGGGCACTGTTCCTGGATCGGCAGGTCGACTTCCGCTGGCATCCAGGCATCGCATTCGATTCCTCGGAGCTCCAGGTCAGCCACTTCAAGGATCTGGTCACGCTGGTGAATCCCCGATCAGACTACACTTTCGTGAACTTCCTGCACGAGAACGGGCGTCTGTATCACTTCCTGAACGCACAGTTCGAAGCCGTGCTCAGAGTTGAGTTCGAGCAATACCTGAACTGGGTCTTCCACAGGAACCCACTTGTGCGTGGCGGCGAGACGGTGCGCGAGATCCGCTTTGACGGCGAGTTTCGGGTGCGCACGGATAAGGCGGTTCTCGGCGCCAGAAACGTCGTGGTCGGCATTGGCAAGCAGGCGCAAATTCCGCCTCAATTTCAGGGTTGGACTGGACGCAACCTGTTCCACTCATCTGTTTTACTGCACATCCATCCTGAGGTGCGAAGAAAGCATGTCTGCGTGGTTGGCGGAGGCCAGTCGGGAGCCGAGGTGATGTTGCACCTTGTTGGCCTGCCGAAAGAACGGCGGCCTGCCTCGATCACTTGGGTCTCGCAGCGTGAGAACTACCTGCCTCTCGACGACAGCCCGTTTACAAACGAGTTGTTTATGCCCTGCTTTTCGGATCGCTTCGCGGCGATGAGCGAGTCGCAACGCAAGCTGATCCTGCGGCGTTTCGTGCTTGCTTCGGATGGCATTTCGGAAAGCACGTTGCGCGCGATCTATCAGGCGCTGTACCGTCACGCGTTTTTCGAGCCAAACCGATGCGATATCACACTGCGGCCGGGCTGCACCGTCTCGCACTGCATCAACGCAGGACCAGGTCACAGGCTGGCCCTGCAACACGGCATGGACGAGGTCGAAGTCACGGCTGACGTCGTCATCCTGGCCACCGGTTACGAGAACGCGGTGCCAAGCTTATTGGAACCGATCATGGACCGGTTGGAGCAGATCGACAATGAACTAGCTATACGCGAGGATTTTTCTGTGAGCTGGGACGGACCGTGTGACAGACGCCTCTTCGTACAAAATGCGAGCCTCGGGCAGCGCGGCCTGGCCGATCCGAACCTAAGCTTGCTGGCCTGGCGCGCGCGCCGCATCCTCGATAGCCTTCTTGGGCGCGCGCCATGCGCGAACCCCGCGCATCCTGGCTTCACCACCCATACCTCGGTCGAGAGCTGGCCCGACCACGCAGCCGAAGAAATGGGCAGCGGGATATGACTCGTGCACTTTTGATCATCGGCGGTGGCATCCTAGGAATGATGTCCGCCTGCGCTGCGGTGAAGGCCGGAGGCTTCTCCGATATCATCGTGACCGCCCTTGGACCAAGCGGCGCATCGCATTATTCTGGGGGCGTGCATTTCCCCTACGGTTGCCAAGGCCGTACCAAGTCGCTCACTCGAAAGAGCGCCTTGGTCTTGGCGGCCATGGGTGGGTCGGCAGTTAGTGGATGGTGCCGACCTTTAGCGATGCGTGTCGTGGCTGGACCGGGTGAAGCGATTGATCCGGCCCAGATTACGGAACCCCTGGACCCGACTGAGCCTGACATAGGGAGGCTCGCTCCGAGCTTCTGCGGACAATCTCCGCCGGAGTGGAACGCACTTAGCATCGCCGTCCCACATGACGTGAGTCCGTCTCCGTCGACCCGCAACTTGACCAGCGCCCGACTGCCCTAACTGGGACGTCGATCAACCAGTCTTTCCAACCGGAGGCTTTTCGCATGTTGACGGATGCACAAAGAGAAAAGTGGCAGAAAGATGGATACGTCAGGCTCGAAAGATTCTTCGCTCCAGCGGCTCAGGAAGATATCTCTATCTTTGTCGAAGATATGTCACGCTGGGATGTCAGCGATGATAAATGGCTCATGTGGTTCGAGAAGACGACGGACAATCGAAAGATCACCTCCAAGATCGAGAATTTTCTCGACTTCCATGATCCATTGCGTCGTTTGCTGTTAGAAGATCAGCGCATAAAATCAGCGGTCGAGGATTTGCTTAGCGAAGATACGCGCAGGCTCAAGGAGCTGCTGATTTTCCACTACCCCGACAGCGGCGGCTATCTCCCGCATCAGGACATTTATCACATCCCACACAAACTCCCGGACCGGATGGTCCATGCGGTGGTTGCCATAGGCATCGACGACTCCGACCCGGAAAACGGCGGGCTTTTCTTCAGTCCCGGCAACCACAAGAAGGGGGTGTTTCCCATGGATGCCGGTGGGGTGATCGACCCTCAAGTCGCCGAAATGTTCTCCTGGGATGCCGTAGTATGGAAGGCTGGCGACATCTTCATCTTCGACGATTACGCACCGCACTACTCACGACTGAACAAAAGCAATCGTTCTCGGCGGACACTCTACTTGGTGTTCCAGCGTGCTTCAACTGGTGGACCGACCCGCGCTGAGTATAACGTGCTTAAGCGCGCCCTTAACCCGCCCGAGGGCAAAGTGGCTGATCTCGACAAGCTCAAGCCCCCAAATGGCATTTTCTATCGAGATTGAGCTCACCCAGCCAGGCGGAGTCCGCAGCCGGTTACGACGCTTCGGCACATGCATTGTGGAGGTGGTCGCAGGGCGGTCTTCTACGCCTACAGCCCGACTGGCGCCCCCCTCGTGGCACGCCTGGCTGCCCAGAGCCGCATTATTCTGGCCGGGGCCGCCAACGGGGCGGGCTACCGTTTCTTTCCACGAACTGCACGGTAGGCTGTTGCGTTGGCAGCCGAAGTCTCACTGCTTCAACAGGTTAGGTTCGGAGTCATGCGCAAATACTCGTTTTGTCGAACGGAGCTGTCGCGGGCTTTCGGTATCGACACGGCCACGCTTGGAACGGGCAGCGCTCGCGCGGGGTTTTCACTCGGAAAGGTTAGACCCGGCGTCACATCCGAGCCCCATCGGCACGACGAAATCGAGGCCTTCGTGATCCTGTCTGGTGCGGGCAAGGTCAGGACCGACCTTGGGGAAATCTCGGTCGAGGCCGGCGATGTCGTTCTGTTCCACCCTTTTGAAGCGCATGTGCTGAGCAACGACGGAAACGAAGACCTAGATTTCGTCGATGTCTACTGGCGTGATGGCGAGGCCGCCCTTCATGTCGCTGCAAAGATCACGGCACCACGCGGGCCGACCTTCGTCTTCTCAGCGCCGCCAACGCCAAATGGCGATCTGCATCTGGGGCATCTTTCTGGCCCCTATTTCGGCGCTGACGTCTATACTCGTTTCCTCCGCATGAAAGGAGCCGAGGCCTATCACCTGACCGGAAGCGACGATCACCAGAGCTACGTCGCGACACGCGCCGATGCCGATCAATCGACGCCTGCAAACGTGGCGGGCTACTACGCCGACGAGATTCGCGCCACGCTTGCACTTCTCGATTGTGACGTCCACAGCTTCCAAGCCACAATGGGCGATGAGGGTTACGGCGAGTTCCAAGCCGCGTGTTTCCGGAGTCTTCTGAGCAGCGCGGCGGTAGATTTGCGCCAGAGCCCTGCGCTTTTCGATGCTGTGACAGGCCACTATCTTTACGAGCCGGATGTTGGCGGCCTCTGCCCCGATTGCGGCGGCTCCGCCGCTGGCAACATCTGCGAGGAATGCGGTGCCCCAAACCTTTGCCACGACTTAGGTGCAGCGCGGTCACGGCAGTCTGCCGAGGCGCCGCTGGTCGGCTCCCTCCGCCGTCCGGAACTTGCCATGGACCAATGCTACGACAATATCGATCGGCATCTAAGGGCGTCGGGCGTTCCGCTACGGATCTTGGATCTCTTCGCGCGCCTACGCGAACGCGGCGACTTTTCAGTGCCCATTACCCACCCCTCGGACTGGGGCCTGCCGGCCGAAGGGTTCCCGGGGCAAGTGATCTGGGTGTGGCCGGAGATGGCATTCGGTTTTCTTTACAACATCCAGGCGCTCGGCCGCTCGCTGGGTCGCGACTGGAAGGCCGAGATGCCCGGCAGCGATTGGCAGATTGTCCATTTCTTCGGCTTCGACAATTCCTTCTACCACGCGCTACTCTACCCCGCTCTTTACGCCGAGGTCTTCTCCCACTGGACGCCACGCATCCGCTATCACGTCAACGAGTTCTACCTGCTCGACGGCAAGAAGTTCTCAACCAGCTGCCGCCATGCGGTCTGGGGCAAGGAGGTTCTGAGCCCAAAGACAGTTGACGTCGTGCGCCTCCATTTGGGGCTGACACGCCCGGAAGGTGAGCGGACGGATTTCACGCTGGACGCGCTGCGCCGCACCGAGAACGAGGTGTTCCAAAGCATCTGGCTGAACTGGCTTGAGGCGTTGAACCAGGAAATCAAGCAGGATTTTGCCGGCCGTGTACCCGATGCAGGCGACTGGAGCCCGGTCGACCGCGCCTTCTTTGCTCGCATAGAGATCTATCGCGCTGCGATGGAGCGCGCCTATTCGGACGAAGGCTTCTCGGTTCGGCGCGCGGCCACTCAGGTCTGCGAATTCGTGCGCGATTGCGTGATCTACCGCGGGGCGCGAGACTTTGCGGCGGCGCGACGTTTCTATCCTGCCCGCAATCGGACTTTGCTAGCCCTTCAGACGACGGCCGCTGCGATCCTGGCACCGACACTCGCTCCGCTGATGCCCCGCTTCGCCAGAACGCTGGCGCGAGGCATCGATGGCGCCTCAACCGAAACATGGCCCCGGTCCGTCCAGCGCCTTGCGCCCGGGACGCGCTTTGATCTCGGACCCGTGTTGGTGTTCTACGCCAAATCCGGCAATCCTCATCTCGACGACGAGGAAACACTATGAGCCCAAAGGTGCACCAGTGAGCTGTCCCCATCTCGACCAGATCTGCGCGGCAATCAAAGCCGACGACGCCAAAAATCTTGACTCGCTGTCACTGGCGAGGGAAGCCGCTCTGAACGGTAGAGACTAGATTAGCGCCTGAATCAACGCGTCGTCAAACAACCCTGGCCCGCGCCTTCGAGGACCGCTCGGCCGATCGCTTCCCAGCCCTTGCTGTTCGTGCCGACAATGCCGTGTGGGCTCGACTGAGCTGACCAACCTCTTCGGCATCGGGATTTCCGTCCTCCAGCCGGTCAAGGCTGTAATGCGGTTCGACCCGCTTGGTCAAGCTGGCGCGCCCTGGACCGCGCGCCGATCACCAATGTGGATGCGAATGCCGCGTGATAGTACCTGCGATTCTGTCCGAGCGTGTACCGGCGCGGCAGTCAGCCGAAGAACAGCTGAGCTACTGATATCGGAATGGAGCAGGTCCAAATTGTGCCCCTGAAGCCGGATATTGCTCAATCAGCGTTGACGATGGCTTGGTGCACAAGCTTCCAACCAGACCCGCGCAACGACAGCCCGTCGCCTGAGGGTAGTCGGCGAGGGCCGCCAAATCGCAAGCGTATCCTCCGTCGCATGCGCGCCGTCTTCGCCGAAAATGCAGACGCTTGTCCGTCGAGAGATACATCCAGCTATTTTAGGGGGCTCCTCAGGATTGCGTGTTTGCTCGGGTGCGGACCGCCCCTCAGTTCCCAATCGAGGAGCGATTCTACAATTCACATGTTTGGAGATCGCTCGCTAGGTAACCCGTCTGTGAACCCTGCAAGCCGATGCTTCAGATGCCGCCCATGCAGAGGTATTTCATTTCGAGGTAGTCCTCGAGGCCATGGCGGGATCCCTCACGACCGATGCCGGACTGTTTTATCCCACCGAACGGCGCCGCTTCCGAAGACATCCGGCCGGTATTTACCCCGACCATTCCATATTCCAAGGCCTCGGCGACACGCCAGACACGCTTCAGGTTCGAGGCATAAAAATAGGCCGCGAGGCCGTAGATCGTTTCATTGGCATCACGCACGACCTGATCCGCATCTTTGAAGCGAATAATCGGTGCGAGCGGCCCGAATGTCTCTTCTCGCGCGACGGCCATCTCGCTGGTGACACCGGTCAGGACCGTTGGTTGGAAAAACGTGCCATTCGTGCCGAGGCGTTTGCCCCCGCATCGAATTGCGCCGCCTTTAGTTACGGCATCGGCAATATGGGATTCAATCTTGGCCAGAGCCTGCTTGTCGATGAGGGGTCCGATGTCCACTCCGGGCGCGAAACCGTCACCAACTTGAAGTTGGCGAGCCCGTTCCCCGAATTTCTCGACAAACTCGTCGTGGACGCGCGACTGGACGTAAAGGCGGTTCGCTGAAACGCAGGTCTGGCCGGCATTGCGGTACTTCGCCTGGATCGCACCGTCAACCGCGGCATCGATATCGGCATCATCGAAGACGATGAAGGGTGCATTGCCGCCGAGCTCTAGGCTGACTTTTTTGATCTGGTCCGAGCACTGGCGCATGAGTAGGCGCCCGATCTCAGTAGACCCGGTGAAGCTGATCTTGCGGACCTTGGGATTTGTGCAAAGTTCGCGGCCGACCGCGTCACCTTCGGACGCATAGATCAGGTTGACGACGCCTTCGGGGAAGCCTGCCTGATGGGCGAGGGCGAACATTGCTCCAGCCACGAGCGGCGTCTGTTCAGCGGGCTTGAGGACGATCGTGCAGCCCGCTGCCAAGGCTGGCGAGATTTTGCGCGCCACCATCGAGGCTGGGAAATTCCATGGCGTTATCGTGCCGACGACCCCGATGGGCTGCTTGATCACCAACATTCGGCGGTCCGTCGATGGCGCGGAGATCGTCTCGCCATAGACGCGATTTGCCTCCTCGGCGTACCATTGCAGATACGCCGCAGCATGCGATATCTCCGATTTGGCCTCGGCAAGCGGCTTGCCCATCTCCGCGGTGAGAATTGCAGCGAGATCGTCGGTGTGGTCGATGATCAACTCATGCCATCGCCATAGAACATCGCTGCGCTGACGTGCGGTAAACCCTGCCCATCCAGGCTGCGCGACATAGGCCTTCTCGATTCCAGCGCATGTCTCTTCGACTCCCATGTCAGGTAGTTCTGCCAGCACTTCGCCGGTCGACGGGTTGAGGACCTCGAATGTCCGCTCTCTAATCCGCGTGCCAAGTGCCGGCAGGCGATCGATGGGTCCAAACAGGTCAGGGGATCTCAGGTGACGGATCATCGGCGGGCACAGGGGCAATCGGTTTCCTCCTCAACGCCAGGCGTATATAGCAGGTTCGGTGTGTAGTCCGGACGTCCAAGCTCCTCATAGGACCTCGGCCAGACAGCTAGCAGACCACGGTTCCCAACTGGAAAGGGAGAATACCTGAATTCGCTAGAAGATGAGTCACGGTTCTACTAGCCGGGCTCGACCGGCGGTTGCGCGCGGGCAGGTCCGGCCTGCGCACAACCCTGCCAAAGGTCTTCGCGGCCAGCGCCTGGTTCTACGTGCCGGCCACCGCGTCGTTCGGTCGGCAATATTTGTTGTAGATCGTGAATGCTTCGGTGCCGTTCAGCTTTTCCATCTCCTGCATCCAGCCGTTTGACCGGAATGCGGTAGGGCTGATTCGGCCGCAATGTCGTGTTGACCTCCTCGTCCAGCAGACCTGCGGGTTCGTCTCTCTGCGCCAACGGCGCTCCTCCAGGATCACATTTCGCTCGGTCTTGATATCATCCTCGTTGAGGATGAGGTTGAACATGCGATCGGCCTCGAAGCCCATCATCTCGCCCAAAACGAGTCATAGGCGGTGAGGGCGTTATTGTAGCCGCCACTCACTTAGACGGCTCGGTGAACTCGCTGTCGGCGCGGTTGGTGGTCGCTTTGAAGATCAGACGCTCGAGGAAATGGGCAAGTCCGGATTTGCCGGGTGCTCGTCGGCGCTGCGGACCTTGTGCCAGACCATATGAGTGACGATTGGCGCGCGGTGATCGGGGATGTCGACCCATGCCATTGCCGAGCAGGAAATCCGCGATCTTGCCGCCGTCGGTGGCGGCCAGAGCCGGAGCGGTCGTCACCAGGGCCAGGGCGGTGGCAGTGAACGCCTTGCGCAGCTTGGGGGGCGATCGATGGCTGCGTTTGGCAAGGCAAAGGGTTCGAGGCAAAAGTGATTTGGTCCTCATTTTGATGAACGCTGCGTCTTCCCCTCCCCGTGGGAGGATCGGCGGGCAGCGCCGAGTCAGATGAATCATGGGCCCAGGGCTCACTCGAGCCTCACCTTCGGATGGACCCAGGAGACCTGCGGCGGTGTTCTTGGGGAGGTGGCCATTGGAGGGATTTTCCTTGGTCCGCGACGTCTTGCGGATGACCAGGCATGCACCGTGCCAGATCAGAAAACCATTGGAGGCTGTTGACAAATCGGGCTCTGCCATGTTGCGCATCCGACATTGTGGGCGATTGAACAGGGCTGAAGGCGACGCGAGCACGGCTGAGAATATCTTCTTCCTTCGGAAGCGATTAGGCGCGCTGCCGGGGAGGGGTACAGGATGCGCTTCGAAGGCCGCTGCACCGACGGTCAGAATTGAAATGTTGTCGCTCCAGCGGACCGATGTCCTCGACAGTCCGGGCGGTGCTGAAGGGTAGAGGCGTGAGCAGCGTAGCTAAGTGGGCGCGGAGCCAGCTCGCGCGCGAAGACGGACCTGAAAAAAAACGGCGGGTGGCGACATTCGCGAGGCGCTGGAAACGAGGTCGTAGGACTGGGCGGGAAAAACGATGCCGTTGCTCTCTTCTGGCGTGATGGCCTGCCGCGAGGCCGTTGAACGTGATGAGTTGCTGCGGGAAGGGGAGTGTTTTCGCGGGACCTTGGTCAACGTAAGAAACAAACGTCGAGCTCGCCTTGGATGGGGGCATGCAGCACATTTGCCGCTGCAGGACAGCAGCACGGAAGCTGTCCGCGCTTGCCGTCGTCCCTGGGAACCAAACAGCAAAATTTAGCGGTCGCGACTGATTTCATGTGCGTAAAATACCGCCTGGTGCGCTCGGCTGCAAATGCATGCTTGGCGGAGTGGTCGCTTAGGTCAAGAGCATCGCGTGAGTAACAGCCTGACCTTGCTCAATCTGATGCGCGCTAACCGCCTCGCCGGATTGTGGAACTGCTCGCGGGTGGCTTCTACCACAAACAGCAAGGTCATGAAATCAAGCAGGAAGTCGTCAATCGCTTGGGCGATTGTTTCTGACTTGCCCTTGAACTGGTCCAGCAAAACGCGCGCGCTATCGATCGCTTCCACGCTGGTCGCATCGATCAACCCCTCGACCCTCTTGAAACAATCCAACTCGAAACTCCTTAAGGCGCTCCCGAGGTGTTATGCACGAAGGCAGATCCGTGAACTACCCGGCCTTTGACCTGGCGGCACGAGCAGCGGTCGGCCTTACGTCCCACGCCTCCAAACACGAGCCATCGACGTGGCGCTGAGGAGCGTTGGAAGAAATCGGGCGCTTCCGGCCATGCTCGAGCGGTAGTGTAGGACAGTGCTTGCTGGCGGCTACGCTACAATGGAGTGCGCCAGCTGATCGGGGCTTAACAATTTTTCGCTTTTTGCTGCGCCCAACTCTCGGCTATGACTCGGACAGGCCTAATGGCCTGCCCACGTTGCATTGTAAAAGAAGGAACAAGTATATGCCGACTGGAACGGTAAAGTGGTTCAACAGCACCAAAGGGTTTGGATTTATCCAGCCCGACAATGGCGGTCCGGATGTTTTCGTCCACATTTCCGCTGTCGAACGCGCGGGCCTCTCGACCCTCGCTGACGGCCAGAAGATCAACTATGAGATCGAGCAGGATCGCCGCACTGGCAAGTCCTCCGCTGGCAGCCTGAGCAAAGCTGGTTGAAATTTTCTCCTGCGTCCTGGCAAGAGTAGGCACGTAGATCCTCACGGCCGCTCGATGGGACCGAGCAAAAACTGAGGGCAGCAGATTGCTGCAGGCGTCGCGAATTCCTCATGAAACAAAGTTGTTTGAAAGGAAGGCGGGGTTGGCCCCTGGGTTGGCCCCGCCTTTTTATATGACGCGCAGATTAAGCCGATGGCTGCAACGCTCCAGAACGAATCTCGATTGCCGAAATCAAGCCGCGACCTTCTTGCGGGTTCGCTTCGTCGGCGCAGGCTCCGGCGCTTCCGGCGCCTTCGGTTTGCGGCCGAGCCCCATCGTCTTGGCCAATGTCGAGCGCGCCGCGGCGTAGTTCGGCGCGACCATGGGATAATCCGCCGGCAGGCCCCATTTGGCCCGATATCCATCCGGCGTCAGCCCATAGTGGGTCGACAGATGGCGCTTTAGCGATTTGAATTTCTTCCCGTCCTCAAGGGAGATGATGTAGTCCGGTGTCACCGATTTCCTGATCGGGACTGCAGGCGTAAGGGCAACCGGCTCTTGCGCAGAGACACCTCCGGCCGTCGCTGTCAGAGCCGCATGCACTTGGCCGATGAGGGCAGGGAGATCCCCCACCGGGATCGGATTGTTGGAGACATAGGCCGACACGACATCGGCGGCAAGCTCAATGAGGGGGTCGACGTTTTTTCCGGCTTCTTCTGTCATGAAACTCTCCAGGCGGTGAAACATAGTCAGCGAAGCGTCGCTTCATAGGGCCGGTTGCCGCTGAAAGCAACAATGTCTCGACAGCGTTATTGCCAATGCTCGTCCAGAAGCGACATCGATGCGCCATATTTCCCGTCGTGACCGCTGAGCCACTCGTTGTTGGCGACCCTGCCGTGGTGCGTGGCGCGTCCCGGCTGTAACTTTGCGCCGAAGTTGCTAGTAGTCGAGGCTAAGCGCGCTATTTGTGTCCCGCTTTACTTCTTTGGACTGTGAAATCGAGGGATCGTGATCGCTTGCTGGTGGGCGTCAGGACGATGGACGTTCATTGGCAATGGCCAAATGTAAGTTCATCGCCCGGTGAGCCGCTCTTCCAAGGGGCTGGGAACCGCCGTTGGTAACCAAGGACATCAATGTATTTCGAGGCGTTTCTTAGCCGGTCCTCGAGAGACGGCAATCGTTGCGGACGACACCTGTTCCACGATATCGAACAGCGCGGCGACACGGGCAGCTTCTCAAATCTGGAGCGGCTTCTCGCAAGCTGGCGCCGTGCCGAGAGGCCGGGCAAGGACAGTGCGTCGCCTGCTTCAATCATACGCGTCAAAAAGCCAGCGACGCTGTCCCATACGGAATCCCGCGACCGGCCGTGTGATCTCGCCGGTAGTCGCCCCGGCCCTCTGCACGAAGCTCGGGATGTGCTGACGATCAACCAGGCCACAAAGGTCGACGTCCTGAAGCAGGGATCACATGAGTTTGCCACTATGCGCAGGCTTGCCATGCGCTTCCGCGGCATTTTGCCGGGCCTGTGAATTCGGCAAGCTCGACACTTCGATCGACGTGGCGTCAACTCCGGGCTCGTCGCCATCACGCGTTTCGGTCTGGTCCTACGCCGTGACGTTGACGCCGTTCGCGATGCCATTGAACTACCGCGGAGCAACGGCCAGGCGAAAGGGCTGATCAACCGCCTGAAGACGATTAAACGTACGATGTAGGCAGAGCGGGCTGCGAACTCCTTAGGGCACGCATGCTGCCACTCAGCCGGCCTGATCACCGCACAAAGCGAGGAAGAACCTGGTCAAGTGCAAAGCGACAATTGCCTCGACAGCGGGTCCCGGAGGGTTTATGCTGCCCAACGTTACCGCAATCCGGAATGGCCATTGAGTACCTTCACGAGTGAGGGAGTGGAACTGCTTTGTCGGCCAAATTGTTGACGGAACGCCCGGCGCCCATTGTCGCTACATGTCTAGATTCTTGGGGCGTTTTGGATGATGCAATCCACCATCTCACTCCAAAGGGCAGTGGAATCTGGAACAATGTCGCTTTTGTTCGCACGACATCCTTCGTGCCCGATTGGCATATCGTCTTTAACTCTGCTTCTCTTTTTGGGCTCCCTGTTGATATCGAGGCGAGCCCAAACAGGACAATTTTTGCAATCGGCGAACCGCCGACGAAAGCTCATCGCGCGTTTCATGAAGGGCAGGGGAAAAATACTATCGTCCTGACGTGTGACGCAGAGCTGGCTGCTCGGCAGAATGCAGCGCGCCGATTCGTTTTGTCTCCACCTATCACTCGGTCTTGGTCTGTAAACAAGACATATGACCAACTTCTGGTCAGCGAAGTCGTGGATAAGCCGCTTCGGCTCTCATGGATTACCAGTGACATCGCCCTGCTTAAAGGACATCGATATCGGCTGGCGTTTCTGGAGCGGCTGAGAAAGGAGCTCGATTTTGACCTGTTCGGCCGAGGTTTTCGGCTGATTGGGGATAAATGGAACGCACTCGCACCTTACCGTTACAGTATAGCGTTCGAGAATACTCGTGCTGATTACTATTTTACAGAGAAGCTTATGGACTGCTTCGTTGCTGAAACAATGCCGATCTATTACGGCAGCCCGGCAATCACGAGGTTCTTCCCTTCGGACTCTATGGTTCTGATTGACCCAGAGGACAAGAACGTAATCCCAAAAATTCAAGAAATCATCGACTCGGACCTCTGGAAGGAACGTCGCGGCGCAATAAGAGAGGCGAAGCGGTTGGTCCTCGAGAAATACAATACGTTTGCTTATCTCGCGGGCTTCATCGAAAGCGTTCAGGATAAACCCTTACCGCCGGAAATTATACACATCGATTCGCCTGAAGTCGATTTTGCAATGGACGAATGAAGTACTCCAACGCTCGCTTCGCGTGCCCGGCGGTTGGTGGTCTGGCGAGATCGGGATGGCGTACGGAACGCTCGGCGGAGAATGCCTGCTGCGCAGAGGGGCTGCACGGGCGCACGAGGTCATACGACCCCGGCTGCCGCTGATCAGACGAACTGGGGAAGGCCAGGAACGGAATTGAGGACCTCGTCCACGAGTTCGTCGCCGGCATGTTCCTTGGCGCAGGCGATCGTCTCGTTGGCGAGGCCGGCGATCTTTGCCATGCTGAGACCCTCACTCATCAATTGCTGGCCGAGCCCCATAAGGCCGCCACCCTCTGGGTCGTCGCCACGATACTTCGCTACTAATTCCGAAGCTCCCGGAATGGCCTCGATCATGCGCGCAACGGGACCGTCGGCCGCGTGGCTTTGCAGGAAACCCAGCATTAATCCAACGCCCTTCTCTGCGAGAGCCGGGCCGATGCCGGCACCAGTGGCGATGCGCGGTAAGAATTCTTCCATGCAGGGTCTCTCTCTCTTTAATGAGGTTTACCGGCGCCGGTCCGGCGCCCCGCGCCGTTGGCCGAACCACAATTGAACTCCACAAAAATAGGCCGGCGGAAGTGCTATTGCGCGTAAAACCGCCTCTGTCAACGCAAGCTGCGTCGGACGTGCGTGTTTCGCAACCGAAGATCATTCCAATTCACTTCATTACGCATTGGCAACCGCACAGTTTGCGGTGGCTCGCTTATGGGCCAATGCCCCGCGTCCGTCAAATGATGACCACAACGTGGTTATCTGCTAGGATCTGTGGATCAAGGTGTGAGGCAGTTACAGCCGGTGGACCTGCTCAAGCGTCGCGCCGGCACAAGGGCTAGATTGGCGATACTGCGCGTGTTGGCCATGTCTTTCCTCGCGTGATGGCCATGTCTTTCCTCGCGTGATGGGATGTTCGTAGAAGCGGAGCTATATGCCGGTGTGACGATCGACAAGGCGGACCGGCTATTCCGATAGGACATCTATACTATCGCATAGACCGTCGCTGCTTAGGTATTGAAACCGCCATCGCTGGTGACATCACAATGTGCAGTCGGCGGGTGCCAATAAGGCCGATTCACGCAATCAGCAGGTCAGGAGGAACGAATGAACCCTGAGGTTTCAGAAGCTCACTTTTCGCAAGGCGTGCAGCGCACATCGTGCAAGAGATTGCCAGTCTTGCGGATGCTATCGACTTTCTCAACGATGGCGGGAGGATCGCAGTGACCGAATCTACGAAGCCGCCACCAGGGCGTGCTTTGATGCATACAAACGGCGCCGAGCAGGGGTACTCCTTCCCCCTGAAGTCCAATGGAGAAGAGCGATCACTTCCAAGAGGGTCCCAGCTCAGCCGCGAAAACAGGTGTCAGACCCCGGTCCTCTCCCTCAGCTGATCTAGCTCAGGGCGTTCATGAGCCGCAGATCGCATAGTGGCTGCGTGCACGACGCAGGAAGACCATTTATGAAAATCCTATTCAGAACGATGGCTGTCACCTTGCTGGCACCCGCCGCCTTTGCTGCGGATTCGATCCCCACCGACCTCAGAGATACGGCATTGGCCACCTTCAGGGCTTTGCCATCCACCACGCCGACAGTCGCCAACAACCCGATCACCCCGGAAAAGATTGCTCTCGGGAAGGCACTGTTCTTCGATCCACGCGTCTCGGCGTCAGGCGTCGTGTCGTGCAACTCGTGCCACAACCTGGCCACCGGCGGCGACGACAATCACGAAACCTCGATCGGCCATGGTTGGCAGAAGGGACAGCGCAACGCGCCGACTGTACTGAACGCTGTCTTCAACATCGCTCAGTTCTGGGATGGTCGTGCCGCAGACCTGAAGGCTCAGGCGAAGGGACCGGTCCAAGCCGGCATCGAAATGGCCAATACACCGGACCAAGTCATCGCCACGCTCAAGTCCATGCCGCAATATGTCGAGTGGTTCGATGCAGCTTTTCCGGCTGAAGCCGATCGGGTCACCTTCGACAACTTCGCCAAGGCAATCGAAGCCTTCGAGGCGACACTGGTCACACCGGCCCCGTTCGACAGCTTCCTGAATGGTGATGAGGTTGCCATGACTTCCGAACAGAAACAGGGCCTGGCGCTTTTCATGGACAAAGGCTGCTCGTCCTGCCATGCCGGCATCAACGTTGGTGGGCAAGCCTATTTCCCATTCGGCCTCGTGGAACAGCCCAGCGCCGTGGTCCTGCCGGAAAAAGACAAGGGCCGATTTGCGGTCACCAATGCAGCCGATGACTACTATGTTTTCCGCGTGGCGCCGCTGCGCAACGTTGCACTCACCGCGCCATACTTTCATTCGGGCAAGGTTTGGGATCTGAAACAGGCCGTCGCTATTATGGGGACCACCCAGCTTGGCGTAGTACTGGCGGACGAAGAAGTAGACCTGCTTGTTGCCTTCCTCAACTCGCTGACCGGAGAGGCACCCGAGGTCGCCTATCCCATCTTACCCTCCGAAACGGCGACAACGCCCCGGCCTGTAACGCAGATCTCAGGAAAATAAAGGGCCAGCTGGCTGCGGACGTGGCAATCGACAATGATGCGACTCTTACTTGGACGGACGAATCGCGAGGTCCATTTCCGAATTGGCGGGACGCTAGCAATACCCGAAACCTGCCACCTCGCCCGTAGTCTGCGCGAATCAACTGGGGAAGCGGACAGACGCGCAGCATCATATATTGTCGCCGCCTGAGCGAACGCGCCAAGCAGTCTACTTTGAGAAACGACGGTAACCGCCCGATTGTCACCGCCTGCCTGACATCGTCGTGATGTCCTATGACACGTGTTTAACGACGTCGTTTGCGACGTGTCTTGTGCGAGGTTTGCGATGCGTGTCGAGATTCTTGGTGCTGAACGGCGTCGTCGCTGGGGTGATAAGAAGAAGCTCGACATCGTCATGTCGGTTGGAATTGACGGGGCGACTGTGACTGAGGTTGCCGAGCGGCATGATGTGACACGGCAGCAGATTTACACCTGGCGGCGAGAGCTGAGGAGGAAGGGGCTCCTGTTGCCGTCGGCGGGTCCCATGTTCCTTCCCGTGGACATGCCCGTGGCGCGGAGCGAACTCTGTATGGGCAAAGGCACCGACAGATTGTCAGCGCTGGTCGAATTGCAACTATGCTGTGGGCGCAACCTGCGCTTTGACAGAGAGATCGATACCGCCACTCTGACTCGGCTTATCCAGGCGGTTGAGATAGCATGATCGGACCGGGAACTGGGGTTCGGGTGTACCTTGCCTGCGGGTTCACGGACATGCGCAAAGGGATCGAGGGTTTGGCTGCACTGACGCAGGATGTGTTGCGCCAGAAGCCGACGGGAGGCGCGGTCTTCGCCTTTCGGGGAAGGCGTGGCGACCGTTTGAAGCTTCTTTATTTTGATGGCCAGGGGTTCTGTCTTTATTACAAGGTCTTGCAGAAGGGCCGCTTTCCGTGGCCGTCGGCGGCCGACGGGACGGCCCGGCTGACGTCAGCGCAAATGGCGATGTTGTGGGAAGGAATTGACTGGCGACGCCCCAATTGGGGTGCGCCGCCGGCGCGTGTCGGGTGATTTATCTCTCTGAATCTAATGGTTTTTATGGCTACTCGTCCTGACTTATGGTAGTCAGGTGCATGCCGAATGTCGCCGAAAATCTTCCAGACGATCCTGCCTTTCTGAAGGCGATGATCGCCGCCTTGCAGGCGGAAAATGCGAAGATGTCGGCGACGTTGCAGGCGCATGACCAGTTGATCCAGGCCTTGCGGCTGCGCATTGCCCGGCTGAAGAAACAGGTCTTCGGCAAGTCTTCGGAAAAAGTCGAGCGGGAAATCCAGCAGCTGGAACTGGCGCTGGAGGATCTTTTGATCGCCGCGGCGGAGAGCAATGCCGGGCCAATCAATGAGGCCGACGAGGCAGCGTCTCTCGCGCCTATGACGAACGCGCCCGAAAGGATCACGCGCCGGCGTCCGCGCGTGTCGCACAAGGCAGTTCGCGAGCGCAGGGAGCTCGATCCCGGCGCCTGCTGCCCCGCCTGTGGCGGTGAACTACGTCTTGTGGGCGAAGACACAAGCGAAATCCTCGACATGATCGCCGCGCAGATGAAGGTCATCGAGGTCGCTCGGTTGAAGAAATCCTGCCGCTGCTGCGAAAAGATGGTGCAGTTGCCCGCGCCCAGCCGTCCGATACCAGGCAGCATGGCGGGAGCCTGCCTTCTGGCTTACATCCTGGTCTCGAAGTTCGACGATCACCTGCCATTGTATCGCCTGAACGAAATCTTCGCCCGCATGGGTGCCGACATCCCCGACAGTACGTTGGTCGATTGGTGCGGTCGCGCCATGCAGGTGCTTCAGCCCCTGATCGAGCGGATCGGAACCGTGATCATGGCCAGCGACCTTCTTCATGCCGACGATACCCCGATCCGGGTGCTGGATCGCTCCATGCAGGACAAAGGGCTGGGGAAAGGCGTAAAGAAAGGCAGGATCTGGACATATGTCCGCGATCAACGCCCATGGGCGGGCGGCGCTCCGCCTGGCGCGGTCTACTACTTTGCTCCGGACTGGAAGGAAGACCACGTCCTCCGCCATCTGAGGCAGACAAGCGGCATCCTCCAAGCTGACGGCTACAAAGGCTACGGCAAGCTTTATGAGCCTGGAGCCGATGGAAAATCCCGCTTCCGAGAAGCGGCATGCTGGGCGCATTGGCGACGCGACTTCCATGATATCTGGACCTCGAACAAATCCGAGATCGCATGCGAGGCTCTCGACCGTATCGGTGCGCTTTATGACATCGAGCACGGCATTGCGGGTCAGCCTGCCGATGCCCGCCTTGCCGCACGTCAGAAGCATAGCAAACCAAAGATCGGGGCATTCCGTGTCTGGATCGAAACGCAACTGACCCGCATTCCGGGCAAGAGCGATTTGGCAAAAGCCTTCCGTTATGGCCTGAGCCGCTGGCCATCATTGTGCCTGTTCCTCGAAGACGGCCGCGTCGCCATGGACAACAATGCCGCCGAGCGAGCCCTGCGCCCGATTGGAATCGGAAGAAAAAACTGGCTATTTGCCGGCGCCGACACCGGCGCGGAGACCCTGGCTCGCGCCATGACAATCATCGAGACGGCCAAGATGAACGGCATCGATCCGCAGGCATATCTCGCAGACGTGCTCGACCGCATCCAAGATCACAAGATCAATCGCCTCGACGAGTTGCTTCCCTGGAATTGGTCACCTGTCACCGCCATCTCCGCCGAGGCTGCCTGATGGCAACGGTGACCCATGTGTTCAGCATCGACTACGTCGCCAAATTGCTCGATGAAGATGCCGAACTCCTTCAGGCGATCGTCAGCAATGATGACAACCTGAGCTACGGCAGCATCATCAGCGTCTACACCGGACCGGACGAGGCAATAACTTCGCTCACCCGCGACGGAATGGAAGAGCTGGAGCAAATGCTTACCCATGCGCGCCGCACCGCTGACGAATGGAGTGACTTCCTCGAAGCCTTCGTCGATGACCAGGAACTCATCGCTCGCATCAAAGCGAAATCTCCGCGGTAACAACCGGGCGGTTACAAACGACGTGTGTACGATTTGTTCGAGGCGCGGGGCCGGTATGTTCCCAAGGACCAATACTATAGCGTAGTGTCACATTTATATTTCTGCGGGATGAGGACACGTGCCGAAGGAAAATTGCACATTTTCGCCGTGTGGCTTATTTCCAAGAGTGTGATCGGTTTGGCATATTCCCGGCCGACATCCGCCAGCCGGCAACTCCCCACACTGTGAGGAAGAGAAGCCTCACGCCTGCACTTTCTGCCGGAGCGCGCGTGCTGCAGCGACCATGTTCATGAGGGCAGGGCGGACCTCCTCCCATTTGCGTGTTTTGAGGCCACAGTCCGGGTTTATCCACAGTTGGCCATCGGACAGTCGCTCGCGGGCAAGCATGACTAAGTCCGAAATCTCGCCGACTTCCGGGACGCGTGGTGAGTGAATATCATAGACGCCGGGACCGATTTCGTTCGGATATTTGGAGTTCGTGAAGGCGTCCAAAAGTTCCATCTTCGAGCGCGACGTCTCAATCGAAATGACATCCGCATCCATTCCAGCGATCGCGTGAATGATCTCGTTGAACTCCGAATAGCACATGTGGGTATGAATTTGAGTCGCGTCCTTTACACCCGTTGAAGCGATCCGGAAGCATTCGACAGCCCAGTCGAGATAGACTTTCCAGTCAGATTGGCGCAGTGGCAATCCTTCGCGAAACGCGGCCTCATCGATCTGGACCATCCTTGCGCCGGATCTTTCGAGATCCGTCGCTTCGTCGCGGATGGCGAGCGCGATCTGGCGGCAGGCTTCGGAGCGGGGTACGTCGTCGCGAACAAAAGACCAGTTGAGAATGGTGACTGGGCCTGTGAGCATTCCCTTCACGGGCTTTTCCGTAAGCGACTGCGCGAATTGCCACCAGCGCACTGTCATCGGATTGCGCCTCGATACGTCGCCGAAAATGATGGGGGGACGCACGTAGCGCGACCCATAGCTTTGTACCCAGGCATGCTGGGTGAAGGCGAAGCCAGACAGCTGCTCGCCGAAATGCTGTACCATGTCGTTTCGCTCGAATTCACCGTGCACCAGCACGTCCAGCCCGATCTCTTCCTGCCAGCGAATTGCAGCCTCGATCTCCTTCCTCAGGAACGTCTCGTAGTCGACATAGCTCAGCTGGCCCTTCGCATGAGCGGCCCGCGCCTTGCGTACCTGCGGCGTCTGCGGGAAGGACCCGATGGTCGTCGTCGGGAACGGCGGCAGCCCGAGTGAGCCGGCTTGGACTCTGGAGCGCTCGGCAAAAGCGCTCTCTCGTCGCTTCGCGCTGTCGTCAATGCTAGCGATCCGCCCCTGAACAAGCGGGTCATGGATCCTCGTGGATGTCACGCGCGTGGCGGCAGCCTCGGCAGACGCTTTCAACGCGCCAGCCACCGCATCTCTGCCTTGGGACAGGGCCCGGGCCAGCAACACCAATTCGTCAGTCTTCTGGGCCGCGAAGGCGAGCCACGAGCTGATGTCGGCGTCGAGTTCCGTCTCCATGCGCAGGTCGATCGGCACATGCAGCATCGAGCAAGAAGGCGCGATCTCGACGCGGTCCAAGGGCCAGCCGGCGACGATCGGTTTGATGCGGTCGAGAATGGCGGGCAGGTTCGCACGCCAGACGTTGCGGCCGTCGATCAAGCCAAGCGAGAGCACCAGATCCTTCGGAGCGAGCCGACCCACCGTTTCCAGCTGCTCGGGAGCGCGCACGAGATCAATATGCAGCCCGGCCAGGGGCAGAGAAACCGCGGTTTCGAGATTGTCTCCCAGATGCCCGAAATATGTAGCCAGCATGATCTTCAGCTCGGGCGCGGCTTTCGACAGCTGGCCATAGGCGAACTCGAACGCAGCTCGTTCGTTGGAGTTCAGATCGAGGACAAGCGCTGGCTCATCGATCTGCACCCAGTCGGCTCCCGACAGCTTCAGCCTCTGCAGGAGTTGCTCGTAAACAGGCAGCAGCCGCGGTAGGAGCGCGATAGGATCGAACCCTTCGGCAGGCGATTTCGCCAGCTTGAGGAAGGTGATGGGTCCAAGGATGACTGGGCGTGTGTGAATGCCGAGAGCTTTGGCCTCGAGGAAGTAATCGACGGGTCTCGTCGACGAGAGGGCGAACGTCTGATCATCATCCAGTTCCGGCACAATGTAGTGGTAGTTTGTGTCAAACCACTTGGTCATTTCCATCGCGGTTACACCGGGCCCATGAGCCGCCTCCTGGTGACCAGCGTGTGCACAATCCTCCGTCTGACCCTGGTTGCCGCGCGCCATTGCGAAGTAGATGTCAAGTGGGACCTCGCCGCTATTCCAGCCGTAACGGGAGGGAATGGCGCCGACCATAGCTGCGGTGTCGAGCACATGGTCGTAAAGCGAGAAGTCGTTTGACGGTATTTTCGACACGCCGCGATCGCGCTGCTCCTCCCAGCTAGCGGCACGGAGTGCCTTCGACGTTCCAAGAAGGTCGCCAGCGGACGATTTTCCGGACCAGTAGCTTTCAAGGGCGAATTTCAGTTCTCGCCGACGACCGAAGCGCGGCACGCCGAGCGTTGCTACAGGAATTTGCTGAGAGACAGTCATGTCATACCCCGATGGTTGGGGGCGTCGGTGACAAGGAAGGCGCTAGCAGGCCCGGCACGCCCGGGTTGCAGCGGCCACCGAGACACCCCGCCCGTGGACGTAATTCGTCGTGGCAGGTCTCCTGGCTCGCGGGGTCATAGCCTCTACCCGTCTTCCCGAGGGTATTCGCCTCAGTGACATGAGTGGGGTTGGCTCGCCGCTAACAGTTGCGGGGGCAGCGCCGGCATCGCACCGGCTTCCCTCTTAGCTCCGCTGCGGCAGCGCCGCACGCGAGAACCACGACACGCCAGACAATCACAGCAATCCCTTCTCTTGTCAATGGCGCATAACGAAATGTTTATGTGGTTATGTCATCGCGCTTTTACGCTTGTCTAACATTGTGAAACAGTGAGTCGTCCATTTGCCGCCGCTGCACCGCTGCCCCCATTGTCCAACTAATGGAGGCCGTGCGGAGCCACAACAATCGGAGGACTTTAACCTCAACCTGAAAAGCGCTACCGCTCAAAGGACGCTGGTGATCCGCGAGCGCCG
Source organism: Mesorhizobium sp. LNHC221B00 (assembly GCF_000502935.1). Classification (NCBI taxonomy): domain Bacteria; kingdom Pseudomonadati; phylum Pseudomonadota; class Alphaproteobacteria; order Hyphomicrobiales; family Phyllobacteriaceae; genus Mesorhizobium; species Mesorhizobium sp. LNHC221B00. The sequence continues at coordinate 310,455 of NZ_AYWR01000011.1, forward strand.
AGCCAACACCGAGGCTGCGGAAAGTGTGCAGGATGAGCCCCAACCGATTTCGCGGTGCGGTAGGTGTCAAACGGCCCTTTAATTGCGGGTAGTTGTCAATCCGGATCTCGCACTGCCATCGCCGGGGTCATGGTCCTTTCCGAGGTCGAATGCCTCATGATGATGTTCGGGTCGGGCGCCTCAACGTTTCCAACGAGATGCAGGTAAACTGCTGTCAGCCGTTTGACCGAGGTCGCCGCAACCACCGTCCCGGCGGGGACATCACGAGTTCCGCGTTGATAGCGGCCCGAGAACTCGTTTGGGGTGGAGTCGACTAAGCCATCTTTTCGTTACCCCACTCAAAGCTGGTGCCGTCAACCCAAATGCAATGAAGGAGAACGGCAATCTTCCGTGCGACCGCCACATTTGCCTTCTTCAAACCGATCCGTCTTGACAGACGCATCCCCCAGGCTTTCAGGGTGGACCATTTCTTCGTCCGGTGCAGGAGCACGCTGGCCGCCTCGTACAGGTAGGTTCGCAACAGCCGATCGCCCCAGCGTGAGACGCGGCCATTGATATCCGTTTCACCGGACTGCTTTCGTCGCGGCGTTAGGCCGAGATAGGCACCCACATTGGCGGCCGAGCGAAAGCGCGAGGGATCGTCGATCGTGTGGCGGAAAGTGAGCGCAGTCACCACGCCGATGCCGGGGACAGGCCGCGGGCATCGTTCTCATCGCTCTTGTTCATTCGGACTGAAAGCGCTGCCTTTGCATGCCGAGCATCAAGGCAGACGACCGGCAGTCCGACCCTTTTCAGCTCGTGCCAGAGCCAGCTGGACATGGCACCAGTCTCAAATCCGATGCGCTCGGCGTGAGGCGCACGTTTATGCAGCAGCTCCGTCAAGGCTCCTGGATCGGACTTTGCCTTTCCCTGGAACACCGTCTTTCCACTATCGTCGACCACGCAGACGCTTGTCTCCCTCTGCGACACATCCAGTCCGACATATTGCTTCACTGCGGCTCCTCGATCTCAATGGTCGGCGGCTTTTGCCGTCAGCCGAATCTTCGTTCAAAGGAGCGACGGCAGCAATTACGTCATCGTTTCCAAAACTGACCCCCGTGTCGCCGCGCCCGAAGGAGCGGGCATGTTCGGCGACGACAACGCCGTCTTGCCGGATGACGATGCGGCCGGCATAGGCCTGGATCTCGACGGGCCTTCCGACCGCAGTCGACAGCACCGAGTATTTGTTGTTGTCGAAGCGCACCGTGCAGGTCTTCGACACCGAGGCCGGCATCACATGAAATCCGTCGAAGGGGCCGCGATATTCGAGTAGCTTGCCGCGCTCCTCCTCGAACACGTTCCAGATCGTTCGTTCCGGTTGCTCCACGTGACGATGCGCCTTGGCGTAGGCGACGCACTTGTCATGCAGCCAGGCGTTCAGCTCCTCATAGGTCTTGAAGCGCAGCCGCGGCGTGAAGAAGCGCTCGCGCACCAGCCCGACCTGGTTCTCGACCTGACCCTTCTCCCAGCCTGATGCCGGCGTGCAGGCGACCGGCTGCACCAGATAATGGCTGCACATCTGCAGGAAGCGGCGACGTGCAGGCGCCCCCGAAGAAGGCGAAGGCCCGGTCGTGGGCGTCGGACACCATCTCCTGCGTCTCGCGCGGATAGGCCCTGACGAACATCATGCGGCTGTGGCAGAGCCGGACATGGGCGACCTTCACGGTCACCGTCACGCCGTTGATCAGGACGATCTCGTGGCTCCAGTCGAACTGGTAGGCCTCGCCCGGCGCGAAGAACAGCGGCACATAGGCGTCCGCCATCGCCGACCCTCTCGCCTTCGCCCAGTTCTTCGCGTATCGGCGGACGGCGTCATAGCCTCCCTCGTAGCCGAGGCTGCAAAGCTCCTCGTAAATCCGACATTGGTTTTATGCGCAAAATTTAGGCAAACAGTCGTGACCCAGCACCGAGGATATGGGCAAAAATATCAGGGCAGGGATGTTGCAAATCTCGTGAGTTTTGACAGAGCAGGGGAGGCGCATGTGAATGAAGTACGGGTATGCGCGCGTCTCGACCGACGGCCAAGACCTCGGGGACCAGCTCGACCGCCTGAAGGCTGCCGGTTGCGAACGCATGCATCTACCACGAGAAGAAAAGTGGCAAGGATGCGCAACACCCAAGGCTAAAGGCCATGCTGCGCCAGCTTCGGCCAGGCGACCAGGTGCTGGCGATCGCAACCGACCGTGTAGCCCGCAATCCCCTTGACCTGCTGACGATCTTGCGTGCCATCCAGCGCAAGGGTGCTGGTCTCCGACTGTTGGACGAGCCGTTCATAGACACGACCTCGGAAATGGCCGATCTCATCATGTTCGTGGTGGGTTGGGCCGCGCACTGGCAGCGCCGCAACATCCTCCGCTGTACCGCGATCGGCCGCAAACGAGCGATGGAGCGCGGCGTGAAATTCGGCCGGAAGCCGAAGCTCACTGCGCAGCAGCGCCAGGATATCGCGCCAAGGTTCGCCGCCGGCGACAACATCCGTCAGCTGGTTGCCGACTATCAGGTGAGCGAAAGCACCCTTGCGCGGGTGCGACGGACGGAGAGTTCGACGGCCACATCCTAATTCGCGATATTGAAGCTGCTGCGGTGGTCTGGGCCGATGTTGGTGTATGAGAGAGGTACCGATGAAGCTGATGAGCAAAGAGGACATCCCGGCCTTCGTCCAAGACATCTTAGAGACTGGCTGCGATATGTGTGCGGTGGATTACGACGGGTATATGATTGGCGACGCTGATCTGCCTCCGGCCAAGAGGAACAAGGTGCAACCTATTCTCAGGAGGATTTCCGTGGGTATGGCGAGCGCGACCATCTTCGCCGGGAAATTGTCTTACATCTCCGCTCCCTCGGTCGCTTCTGGAGAGCGGCGCAATCCACTGAAAGCCGGATTGCATCTGCAAAATTCCGGCGTATCCTGCTCCTGCGCACGTGAGCATAAGGTGGCGCCTGGCGCTTTGGACTAGCCACCACACTAACCAGCACCGGCCTGGCGACCGAAAATGCTGAGGTAAGAAACCGCCGTTCCCATAAGGAAACAACCGTCATGGATACCCATGCCGTTATTGCGTCCCTGCCTGTTGCCGGGGCCGATCGTACCGTGCTTATCGATGCCGCTAACGCTGCTTTCGAAAGGATTATTGGGCGGATGGAGCCCGCCAACGAGAAGCTGACTCGAAGCCTTTGGGATCCCGAAGGCTATATAGATAGTGAGATCACCGCAAACATGTTGCCGATCTCACGAGACGAGGCCGCGTACCTCGTTGATGTATTCTTGTTGCATCACGTTGTCGAATTGGCTGTCGCAGCGGACAACGAGGCCGCCGAATCCCGGCCCTGAGCCGCGCCGCCTGCAACTGGGCCTGCCGGCGCTTTTGGCGGTAGGCCGATCAATACCGTGACCTTTACCGCCACCTCTTCGAGCGTGGCGGTAAGGCGCGTTAGGTGTGAAGCGGTTGCGGCCATTTCTGGCCCATAGCGAGTTACGAGGTATTCACGGTTCTGACTGAGGGACTGAAGATGCTTGGCGGTCTTCGCGCGAAGTAGCAACCCCGCTGCCAAGGTATGTTCCGTCCGCGCCGACAGGTCGTGCTGCATTTTGCGAAGCTGATTGGGGTTGTGCCCGCGGCGGAGCAAAAGCGCCGTCAGGTAGAGTTCGATCGCGTGTATGGCGCACAGTCTAAACGGCGCTCGAGTAAGCGGCTTGCCGGATCGGCCGAGTTTAAGGAGCTCGGTTGCGGCTCTGCGGTACTCTTCAGCCAGTTCATAAATCTGCTCCGGGGAGGCCAGCTCCCCCGGATATTTGCCCTCTGTCATCGCCCCTACGCAATATGGAATGTTACCGTTTGCGGTAGTAAGCATCCCACGCCAACCCGATATCGGCAAATGTCCATTCGCGCCGCCGGCCGTAAGCGGGGCTTTGGCGAGTAAAACACTCGTGCAGGCCGGTTTGCCTCTGGAACTTCATGAACCACGCCGTGGATCTTGGCTTTCCGCGTGAGGTAACCTGAATCCGGCGGATCAGCCCGCTGTCTGCCCAATGGTCATGGGGATTGGAAAGGGAAGCCGGTTCGGTCAGGTAGCTTCGGAGCTTCTGTAACGTAGCATCTTCGGGCGACTGGCGAAGATCAGCGCGGAGCTCGGCTACGGCGAGTGCCGCCCCTTGTCTCGCAGCGTCCGTCAGCATGTCACGCAATTGCGTGCTGGTCAGCACCAGCGCTTGCAGGGCTTCCATAAGCCGTACTTTCTTTTGGTGGGATTTGCAGCCGAAATCGCCGTTGGTTCATTGCGTCACAGTCAAAAAATGACGTTAAGCGCTGATGTCAGAAAAATCCGCGGTAAAAAGGGCGTTTCAGAATTGCTTCCCTTCGTCGATAAGCTTCATGATCTTAGTAGCGGCCTCTTTGAATCTAGGTTTCGACGCGAGTGCCTTTATTCGCCCTGTTGCCTGCTCGTAGTCAAGAAATGGCTCGATATTTTCTCTAGACAGCACCGTGACGATTCCCCTATCACTGCTGTTGATCTGAGAGGTGAGCCCTTCAAGAGTTTGTAAAAGCCCCTCGTCCGATTTGCTGTGAGTGCCCAACAACCGCCGGGGGCCTTCCTCATCGCCGGCTTGCTGCCATGCGAAGAGAAGGCTTAGCGGGCGAGGGGAGTGCAAAATGTGTTTGAGGGTCATTGCATTGTACCGCGAGAGCATGATGCGGATAGCATCATCCACCTGCTGCTCCGTTGCCAATACCCAGTCGCTCTCGTTACGACTCCGATCTCCGAACCGGCCATGGGCAAAAATCTCATGCCGAAACACAAAAGTAAGCCATCCGATTGCAGCGCCCTCTGCGAACATGTCACGGGTTGTGGTACTGCGTTGAGCGGGTTTCAGCCGCGCCAAAAGCAGGGCTACGAGCGGAAGCGTCCTGTCCCACAATGAACTGAAAGCAAACCCGTCGAACGGACGAAGACGGTATGCCTCGTCCATGCTGTTCGCCAAGGCCATAAGAAGGTTTCGACATTGCTTCCCGTCTAACAGTTCGTAGGCGCCACCTTTCATCCGCTCGATCATCAAGTCAGCCTTGGTGAGAGTTCCAGCCGCATTTTGGCTTTGCAACGTCAACAGCACCGCTGTCGTTTTATCGGGACCAACTGTCAGTGCGTCCCGCAAGGCATCGAAATCACTTTGCGTCAGAGCGTGGGATGGTGTGGCCATCGCGAAGTAGAACCTGTAGTGGTCGGGGCTGGCCAGGCGCCGACCTTGAATCGCCTCATCTCTCGTTCGGTCGTCAACTCTTTCGAAAAGCTGGAATGCAGGTCCGGCTTTTGAGAAGTTCGGGGTAACGCCAGCAAGCTGTTCCGAGAAAGCATGCCGATAGAGATGGTCGTCAAAGACGCTTTTACCGGCTGCGGCCTCAAGTGAATCCACCTGCTGGCTTTTCTCCGCTTCATCCACCCGGGCCGTTCCCAAGGACAGGGCCGCCGCCGTTCCGCAGTATTCTTCGATCCATCGATACAACGCCGGATTGCCGTCTTTAATCAGCTGCAGCCAGACCAGATCCGCCAGATCGGCGCCAATTTCCCGGAGAGGGGGCCAAAAGAAACGAACTGAATCTAATGCCCGAACCACCGATCTGGGAGTCCGCAATTGCCGGCCGCCCTCGTGATCGATGACCTTGCGTAGCCGCTCGCGCTCGTCCTCATCCTTAGCTGTTCCAATTTGTTGTAGTGCCTCGGCAAACCACTGGCGTAATTGGAAAGCTTCCGGCTTGGGCACCATCACGGTCAGTTGGACGATCTTCTCGAGAAATGCCCCGCCGTTCTGGACACTGGCGGCTTCCTGAATGCTATGTGCCAGCACTTCGCTATCGTAGCAGAGCAGATAGATTACGTTCGGAAGATCGACAACAGACCTTACCAGGCGCAGAATTTCCAAAATTTCAGTTGGTTCCAACCGATCCACGTCATCAATGGTGACGACAAAACGGTGACCAAGATCGCGCAACGACGCGACAAGTTGGTCCTTGAGAGTGGCCAACTGAGGATCGGCTTGTTTTCCGGCCATGTCGCCTGCGGCTTTCAGGCCTTTGCCCGCGAGCTTAATCGCGCCAATCCCTGCAAAATCCCCTGCAACTTCAATGAGTCCTCCAGCCTTGCTTAATCCGCCCATGAAGCTGCGCAGGGCTTTGCCGGCGTTTTTAGCCTTTTTGATTGAGATTGGCGTAGCGTCCCCAGCTGCGAGAGCCAGTCGATCCAACTGGTTGGAAAACTCGCCGAAAAGGCCAACGATCAGGGCGTCCCGATTGCCGATCAGCCAAGGTCGAAAATGAATGACTGTCGGCCTTCCCTCGGGAGGTAGGTTGCCGAGCTCATCGCCGACCAAAAATAGCAGGCTCGATTTTCCAGAACCCCAAGCCCCCTCAAGTCCGACGACTAGGCCGTCCTCAGATGCCCGGTCGACCAATGACGTAGCAATACGCTTGGCCACCCCTCGGAAGCCAAGTTTATCTTGATCGCCCGCGCCTAAGGCGCGGTCGCCTCGTACCGAGTAACTTTCAGAAGATGACATGGCATAATCTAGCCTGATATCGATGGAGATTTGTATCTTATTTCATCGGCTAAAGGGTTAAGTATTCGGCGTCGGAGCCTATATGCCGAGCAGGGCGCCGAGTCTTTCGGTGACGGGGCGCAAGGGATCGACGAGACCAAGGTCGTAGATCATGGTCGTTTCCAGATTTCCCTTGTGGTCGACGTAGTGGGATATGGCTTCGTGCGACACGCCCTGGCGAGTCAGCATGAGGAGATCGCAATCCGCTTAAGATCGTAGAGCTGGAAATACTCCGGCACACCGGGAGGGCCTTAAACCGCTCCAGCCCCTTACGGAAATTGTCGCGGGGCTTGCTCTGGTCGGTATGGGACGGGAACAGCAGCTTACTTTCGGGCCAGCGGAGGCGCTGGGCCTGCACCATGTCGGCAACCCGGGAATGGATCGGCACCGAACGATAGGCATACTCGTAAAGCTGAGCTTCTGGAAAATGCCGGTGGCGATCTCGATGACTGAATGCCGTCAAGGCAAGCCCGCCTTGCACCGCCTTCCAGCGAGCTTCACGGCAGCAGCATCGGTCAGTTCTCCGAAGCGAATGGCTGTCGCTATCAGCGAGCTTTGACACAGTTCCGCCACTGCGATGATCGCGTCGGTAGGGCAGCTGGTTAGTTGCCCGCGCATCTACAGCAACCCAGCCCGTTCCGCCTCGCGGCGCAAATTCTGCCTTGGCCTTGGGCCGATCTGCTGGATCACCAGGCCGGCCGCCAGCGAGCCAAGGTCGCCGCAGGTCTTGAGGTTGCGGCCCTGCGTGTAGCCATGCAGGAAACCGGCGGCGTAGAGATCGCCGGCTCCCGTCGTGTCGACCAGCTCCTTGATGGCGGTCGCCTCGATGATCACGGTCTCGTCGCCGCGCACGATCACCGAGCCTTTTTCCGAGCGGGTGACGGCGGCGATCTTGCAGTCCTTGCGGATCTGCGCCAGCGCCTCGTCGAACGACGATGTCTGGTAGAGCGACTTGATCTCGTGGCTGTTGGCAAAGACGATGTCGACCGTGCCCGAACGCATCAGCTCAAGGAATTCGTCGCGGTAGCGGTCGACGCAAAACGAATCCGACAGTGTCATCGACACTTCGCGCCCGGCCTCGTGCGCGAGCTTCGCCGTCTGCCGGATCGCCTCCTTGGCGCGCGGCGGGTCCCACAGATAGCCCTCGAAATAAGTGACCTTGGCGCCCGAAGCCTTGTCCGCTTCGACATCCTCGGGGCCGAGTTCGATGCAGGCGCCGAGATAGGTGTTCATCGAGCGCTCGCCATCGGGGGTGACGAAGATCATCGAGCGTGCCGTCGGCGGCTCGCCCTTGAGCGGTTTGGTGTCGAAGGCGACGCCCTGCGCATGGATGTCGTGCGCATAGATTTCGCCCAGCGCATCGTTGGAGACCTTGCCGAAGAAGGCGGCGCGTCCGCCGAAGCTGGCGACGCCGGCCGCCGTGTTGCCGGCACTGCCGCCGGAGGCCTCGATCGCCGGGCCCATGCGGCTGTACAGCAGCTCGGCGCGCCTTGTGTCGATCAGGTTCATCGCGCCCTTGATGATGCCGTTGGTCTCCAGGAATGCCTCGTCGCACTGGGCGATGATGTCGACAATGGCATTGCCGATGCAAAGCACGTCATAATCCGGCATCAAAATCTCCGCCAAAAACCCGAGTCGGCTTCTCGCCACGCCTGCCAGGCGCGGCTCTGCCCGGTGGGAATGGGCTTTCCGCTTGCCAATCCGTTCGCCGGCGGCTTCACGGGGCGGCGAGACCTGCCTCGCGACGCAATTCGTCCGCCCTGTCTGTCTTCTCCCAGGTGAAATCAGGCTCTTCACGGCCGAAATGGCCATAGGTCGCTGTATTGCGGTATATAGGGCGTAAGAGATCAAGCATCTTGATAATGCCTTTCGGTCTGAGATCGAACAACTCAAGAATGAGGCGCTCGATCCTGCTTTCCTCAACCCTGGCTGTCCCGAACGTTTTGACCATGACGGAAACCGGACTGGCCACGCCGATTGCGTAAGCAAGCTGCACCTCGCACACGTCCGCAAGTCCGCTAGCGACGATGTTCTTTGCGACATAGCGGGCCGCATAGGCAGCTGAGCGGTCAACCTTGGACGGGTCCTTGCCCGAGAAGGCGCCGCCGCCATGACGACCCATCCCGCCATAGGAATCGACGATGATCTTGCGTCCAGTGAGACCGCAGTCGCCGCGCGGCCCGCCGACTACGAACCGCCCCGTCGGGTTGACCAGAATTCTGATGCCTTCCGTCTCCAGGTGGGTCGGCAGGACAGGCTTTATGATTTCCTCAATGACGCCCTCGCGGACAGTCTCTTGCGAGACCTGCTCGTCATGTTGCGTCGACACCACGATCGTATCCAGGGCGACCGGGCGAAACCCCTCATAGCGCACTGAGACCTGGGATTTCATGTCAGGACGCAACCAGCCAAGCTGTTGTGCCTTCCGGACATACGCCTGCCGTTTCGTCAAGCGATGAGCGAGCTGGATCGGCAAAGGCATCAGGGTATCGGTTTCGCGGCATGCGTAGCCGAACATGAGGCCCTGATCTCCCGCTCCCTGCTGGAGATCTTGCCCTCTTCCCTCGTCAACGCCTTGGCTGATGTCGGGCGACTGCTCGGTGAGGGCATGAACGACGGCGCAACGCCGGCCGTCAAAGCCGACGGCCTCGTCGTCGTACCCAATGTCGAGAATCGTATCGCGCGCAACTTGGCTATAATCCACCTGCGCATCGCTGGTAATCTCGCCAGCCAGAACGACTATCCCTGATTTTACCAACGCTTCACAGGCGACGCGCGCCTTGGGATCTGTGCGGAGGATGGCATCGAGGATGGCATCCGAGATGTTGTCGGCCAACTTATCCGGGTGCCCCGCGCCAACCGATTCGGAAGAGAACACGAACTGCCTAGCCATGAATACCTCGCTTCGGGTGTTGGATGTGGTATGGGCATTTTGCTTGGCCGACCTTACTTGTCGCAGATGCCCGGGACCTCGAACGCAGCGCACAAGTCGGCAACGTCTCTTCGCACGCAGGCATGGAGATCTTCGTCGTCTGGCCGCTGGAGGACGGAGTCAATGAAGCCAGCAATTTGCACCATTTCCACATCGCGCATGCCCATTGACGTCACTGCTGGCGCCCCCAGGCGAATTCCGCTTGTGACCGCCGGATGCCGCGGGTCGCCAGGCACCATATTAAAGTTTGTGATGATTCCTGCCTTTGCTAGTCGCTCGGCATAGGCCTTGCCCGATAGTGGCCGATCGCGAAGATCAAGGATCAGCATGTGATTGTCCGTCCCCCCGGTCACCAGGTCATAACCTCGCTCAAGCAGTGCATGTGCCAGAGCCTTGGCATTCTTGACCGTCTGTTGGCCGTAGCTTCGGAAGGACGGGTTCGCGGCTTCGTGCAAGGCAACCGCTAGCGCAGCGATGGCATTCATGTGGGGCCCGCCTTGCAGGTGAGGGAAGACCGCCCGGTCTATTCGTCTGGCGAGATTGTATTTGCTCTTTGTATGATACAGCGACTGATAGCGATCTTCGTTCCTTGACAAAATGAAGCCACCGCGGGGACCGCGGATCGACTTGTGGGACGTGCTGCTGACCACGTCGCAATGGCCCACGGGATTCGGGTGCGCTCCTGCGGCAATCAGGCCGCTGATGTGCGCAATGTCGGCTACGAGATAGGAGTTCGCTTCCAGGGCGATTTCTGCCATTGCCGCGTAGTCAAAGACACGCGGGTAAGCAGTTCCGCCGACCCAAATGAGCCGCGGCCGTTCCCGCTTGGCTGTCTCGCGCAAGCGGTCATAGTCAATCTGCTGTGTCTTTTCATCTAGTCCATAGGGCACGCGTTGATAGTCAGTTCCGGAAAAGTTGATGGCCCAACCATGAGTCAGATGGCCCCCTTCCGGAAGGGGCAAGCCCATGACTTTGTCACCGGGACTCAAAAGCGCACGATAGACAGCCTGGTTGGCCGGCGAGCCGGAATAAGGCTGGACGTTGGCATGCTCGCTGCCAAATAATGTTTTCAGGCGCTCAATGGCCAGATTCTCAAGCTCATCAACGATCTCGTTTCCAGCGTAGTAGCGCGCACCGGGGTACCCCTCGGCGTACTTGTTCGTGAAAATCGAGCCGTTCGCTTCCAGAACGGCCGAGGACGCAAAGTTCTCTGAGGCGATGAGCTTGAGGGTCGTCCGCTCCTGCCGCTCCTGTCTCAGAAGCAGCTCGTGAACGCGGCAATCAACCGCGGCCAAGGAAGACCGCCCGTGGGTGTCGGGCTGTGCGATCGCGCCGTCTGCGGAGTTGTCCATGGTAGCTTCGCGCTCCAATTGAATTGACCTATTTCACGATCAAGCACGCGGTCCCCTTCGGCCGCGTGTCTCGCACCGCTTCGAGCCGCTGCAGGTCCTGTTTATGATAGCCGTCGCGATGGGGCAGGAGATCGACCAATAATTGAACCAGCCCGCCGTCGTTGGATCCTGCTTTGAGATGGTACGAGCGCCACGGAGGCTGTTCGTTGCAGCAAAGAAAGTCGGCTCTGGCGAGCAGCCGGACGTGTCGCGCAACCCGCTCTCGACACACGCCCAGAATCTCCCCTAGCTCGCAGACAGTTAGGTCCGCATGCGCACAAAGGCCCAGGATTCGAAGGCGGTCAGGATGCGCTGCCATGCGTAGGCGACTAACCAGTGTCATCATGGCTCAGGACCAAGTCCTACCGAATTTCTCATTTCGCGTTCTCCACAGAAGTTGCAGATTTCGAAGGTTGTCCAACGACCGGACAAATCTCGGTGGCCGTGACGACCGTCGATATCCTGTGTCCAACAAACAAATGGGCGCTCTTCCTGCCTTTAGCCGAACTTGCAGGCAGTTCGGCGAGTCGAAGATAAGCGGGGCCACGGTTTGGAACCACTGACCTCAGACGTTGCAATAAGCCTACCATTCACAGCGAGCCGGAGTTGCTAAGAGTCTATGAATTTCCTTGAAGGATCTGTTGCAACGTTTGCCCAGCCTGGCCTGCTCCCGGTTTGCAGCGGTCATGGTCAGGCGATCCATCGCCTCTGCGAGCACGATCAGGAATTTGCCCTGCATCGCATCGCTGATCAGCTCCTGAAGGCCGGGACGCAACAGCGACGCGCCGAAGATCGCGCGGTGGGTATTGCTGTCGACGACTGTCCAGCCTTGCTTTTCAGCACGCAAGCAGCAGAGCCAACTGATCCTCGATCGAGGCGTCTCGGTGATTGTCAGTTGAGTAGCGAGCGCCAAGCGCGACCTTCATGAGGCGGCCCCTTACTCCGGGACGCGGTCTCGCGTCTGGCTATCCGTTTCGGCTTGAACGAAATCCCGTGCGGCCGGTCGCGCCAGCAGCCGGACCAGATTGACGAAGCGTCGATCGGGCTTCGGCGACGCAGGCACAGCCGATTCGCGGGCCGCGCCGGCGACCACACGAAGCTTTTCGGCTGTTGCACGCTTCGGTCGCGCTATGATCGCGTTCCTGTCCTGACGCGAAATACTCCGTTTCGCGACAATGATGCCAAGTCACAGTGCTTCGACAAGCTGGAAATTCTCTGTGATCAATAACGCGCGTCGCGCAGGAGCCAGTGCTGGCCGATGACGGGCACCTTGTGCTCCGAAGAAGCCATGGCTATATATCCGGATAGAGAACGAAGGCACGCGATGGGCAACACTGCACAGAAGAGAGCCATCGAGAATTATCGGTCTCGCCTGGCTGAGCGCGGCATCGCGCGGTTCGAGATCCTGGCGTTCGACGCAGACCGCGATCTACTGCGAACTCTTGCCCGAAAATTAACGGAGAGCGGGCCGGATGCCCGACAGCTTCGTCGGACCATACAGCAAGCGGTGGCGGGTGAGCCACCGAAAGCGGGCAGCATTCTCGCCGCGTTGCGTCGATCGCCTCTGGTTGGCTCCAATCTCGACCTCAGCCGGCCGCGCGAAGAGGGGCGCAAGATCGACCTGTGACGCGCTACCTTCTTCATACCAATATCATCAGCAACGTCATAAAGCCGGAGCCTTCGGGCTCGTTGCTGGCCTGGATGGGCGCGCAGAAGGACGAAGACCTCTTCATTGCTTCGCTGACTGTCGCCGAAATTCGCCGAGTCATCCTAGAGAAGCCGAAGGGGAAAAAGCGCAGCAGCCTTGAAACTTGGTTCGAGGGCTCCGAAGGCCCGCAAGCGCTGTTCGCTGGCCGCGTGCTATCGTTCGACGAGAAAGCTGGCCTCGTGTGGGCGCGGCTGATGGCCAACGGCAAAGCCAGAGGCTGTTCGCGGAGCGCCCTAGACACAATCATTGCCGCTGTAGCCGAAGCCAACGAGTGTGTCGTAGTGACCGACAATGAAAAGGACTTCGAGGACGTTCAGATAATCAACCCGCTCCGTAGCTCTGGAAGCCAAGCGGGTGATGATAGCTCCAACAGTCCGGCCGATTCAATTTGAGGATTTCAGCGGCACGGAGTCCGAACGTCTCGAGTTCCGCTTTAATGCCATCCCGGTTCATCTAGTCAGCTCGATCTACCAACAGTTCGCACGCACGAGCGCCGCGGACAAGGCGCGATCGCAGGGACTGCGCGATATGCGTGTCGAGCTCGTCCATCTTACACTCGATCTCGTCTTCGAAGGCCTCTCGCCAAACGTAGTCGATGCCGCGCGCGGCTCGGGGCCTTCTCATCGAGGCTTTCTCGCGACTGGTCTGGCGCGCTACCAATGGCAAATTCGCCCGCCGGGAACTCGTCGGTCTGTACTCCCAGCTCTGGGCGTCCACATCAACTGCGGAGCTCTTGGCATCGCCGTGTTCTGCCTTTAGCTGGCAGCTCTCGAGCTCGACGAGCAGCCGATCAGCGACACCCGCGACCTCAAGTTCGACCCGGTTAACTCTAACACCCTATTGGCAGATTCAGTCGGGGAGGATCTGCCCACTCCGATCACAAGCCGATCTTTCGACCCCGTGGTCGGGAATTCTCCATGGACTTCGTGAAGAAGGAATGCAGCGCCGAAAGCCGAAGCGCTTCCGATACATCGACGCCCCTTCCGAGACGGAGCCCCGATTAGGCATTCCTGCCACTCTATCTAGCCGACCCCCGTGGCCGCGTTGCCGATCGGTGCGCACTGGTCGCCTACATCGCCCCGGCACGTGAAGATCGTCTCTGCTGACGCTCGTTGACAATTCAGGCCGCCTCCGGCTGGCGTTTGATCAGCGTCAGCGTCAACCAGCGCGCGGTCAGCGCCGGCTTTTTCGAGCCCTCGATCTCAATCGTCACGCCCAGCGCCGTCTGCACCCAGCCCGACGGCCTGACCTTGACGTCGGCCAGTACGAAACGGGTGCGGATGCGCGATCCGGTTTTCACCGGCGCCAGGAAGCGCAGCGATTCGAAGCCATAGTTGACACCCATCTTGCAGTTTTCGAGCGGCCGCATGGTCTCGAAAGTCATCGCCGACAAAAGCGAAAGCGACAGGAAGCCATGTGCGATGGTGCCGCCGAACGGCGTCTCGCGCTTGGCGCGCTCCGGATCGCAGTGGATGAACTGGTGGTCATCGGTGGACTCGGCGAACTGGTCGATCATCCGCTGTGAGACCACCCGCCACGGCGACACGCCGACTTCCTTGCCGACGCTGGCCAGAAGCTCGTCGAGACTGATCGGTTCCAAGCTAATGTCCTCCATTTCAACCGTCCGAAGCGCGACGGCTTCATTCCGTGAACAGTGTCAGCCCATGCTGCACCGACTGCCGGCCATCGATCGGCAGGATGGCCCCGGTGAGATGACTGCCGTCACAGCTGCACGAATAGAGCGTTCCGCCGGCAATCTCATTCGGCGCACCGATGCGGCCGATCCGAACATGGCTGCAGACGAGCCGGCTTGTACTCGGTCGCGGTGCGCGTCCTGCAGGCCGCCGAAAGCAGCTCGTCTTGCTACGGATGACCATTCCGCCGGCGCCGCTATGCGGTATTGTCGCAGATTGATAAAATCAATTGTCTGGATAGGAACCATCCGTGTCTCGAATGGTGGAGGAGTAGTCCAGCAGACGGGGTGGCTTGTGGTCCTTCTTGAAGCGCGCCGACCTCATTGGCCGCTAGCTCTGAGCCGGCAAGAAGCGCCAGTTCAATGACATTGGGTGTCGACACGGCAAAGCGGCATCAGATGCTACTTCATGATGCGGGATGGCGCTTGCTTCAAGAAGCGCTCGGCCTGACGTGGAAGCCAGCACCGGATCTGGATTGTCGATATGCGCCCGATATTCGCGCAGCACAGCGGCAACCGCAGCGACGATGATCTCAGCCGTTGCGAGCATGCCAACCTTGGTGCCGGCCACTCTGTTAGCTTGAAGCGCAGCGCGCATTTGATCCGTCACCAGACCGGGTTGCGTAACTTGGATTTCCAAGGCGTCTTCCTGGGTTTGCACCGTCAGCGCGCTGACAGCAAAGGCAGGTGCGCACGTCAAGGCAAGCGATCGTCTCGATCTCGCGGGCAATTCCAGCCCCACCGCGGGAATCTGACCCGACAACAACGAGCAGATGCGGTTCTCGCCCCAGCGCCATTGTTCTGTCTTTCGATGCATTCTCGCGTGCGCGCTTCTGGGGCGTCGTTCAGCGCAAAGTCGGTGACCACGGCTGCGCTTTCCGCGCCAGCCTCGAAAAACGCCTTCGAGCCGGTCAGGTTGAGGCCGCCGATGGAGACCAATGGGATCGGCGCGACCTGGTGCTTCCACTCGCTGATCCGCTTGAGCCCTTGCGGCGCCCATTTCATCTGCTTCAGGCTAGTTGGATAGATGGGCCGAGCGCCACATACTCCGGCTCGGCCACTGGCGCCGTTTCCAGTTCGGTGTGATCGTGGATCGAAAGGCCGAGCTTCAATCCGGCGTATTTAATCGTCAGCATCGGCGGCAGCCAAATCCTTTTGACCAAGATGGACGAAGTCGCAGCCTTCCTCGATTGCCGTGCGCCAATTGTCGTTGACGCTCACTTGGCAACCATGGACCGCGCAGGCGTCGTTCGCGCGGCGGATTTCCGTCTGCAGTCCTTTCTCGTCCATATCCTTTATCCGGAGCTGCAGCAGACTCACGCCGAGCGGCGCCAGCCCGTCAACCCAGCCGGCACGTCGAAATTCAGATAGAAGGGATCGAGCTTCATGAGAAGACAGCCCTGCCGACCGTCGGTGAGTAGCGCGGTTCGAGCATTCCAGTGCTAGCTTCACGAATGGCATCGACCGCCCTTGCCGAACGCACGCGCCATGCCGACCGGATCGGCCGCCCTCGGGACCGCCGTGTTCAGGAGCACGGCGTCGAACCCGAGCTCCATGACGTCGCCGCGTACGACGGCCGTCCGAGCCACGCATCCACAATCAAACGGAATGTAGGGGAAATGTCCGCGCATCAACTGGACCTCGGAGCTCAACGCTTCATCGCATTAGAATGAGCGTTCGAAACGCAGGATACCGCCGACACTGCTCTTCTTGTTGGCATTGGCCCAGTTCACTTCGGAAGCTTTCACCTTTCCGACGGCGGAGCCTCCGTAGCGGTCATAGTCGAGTTCAGCCGTAACTGTGAAATCTGGAAGAAGCGCGTAGGCGACGTTCGCAGCGGCACCATAGTTCTTGAGCTGATCACCCGAGAGCTGAAGGTTGAACGAAGTTGTCTCGTTGAGCTCGTAAGCGGCGCCAGCCCAGAAAGCCCAGTTCCCGCCCCAGATCTTATAGAAGCCGCGACCATGAGCGTCGATCGCGTTCATGGAGTCGTCGTTGAGCTTGCCATTGGAACCGTAGCCGAACATTCCGAACAGCAACAGTTCGTCGGTGACATTGATGTCGACACGGACCTTGACGGCTACCGATTCGTAGTTGCTATCATAACCAGCAACGCTGGTGATCCCTCCCCAGCCATGTGTGTATTTCAAGCCGCCGACTATGTGCGGAGCGTAGTTGTCGATTGTGCCGACCACGCCTGAGCCTTCTTCGAGCGAAACCACGGCCGAAAAGCCGTTCGCGGCGTCGAAGTAGTACTGGACCACATTGGTATCCAAAGCGCCGTACGGAACCGGCGTCTGGTTGAGTACGTCACCCGCGCCGCCAATAAACATGTCGAAGGCCGACCAGTCCTTACCAACTCGGAGGCCACCAAGCTGAATCCAGGCGAAAGTCAAGATGCTGTCTCCGTTGAAGGCATAGGACCGAGAACTGTCCGAAACCGAAGTGTGGCGGTTACCGAAATTCACGCGGGTTTCGGTGTAGGTCTTCAACGTGCCGAGTTCGGTCTCCTGGCCGGTCCAAGCTTTCAGTGTGAAGCGCACGTTGTTTTGCCATGTACCCTGATCCTCACCAGTCCTCACATCCGAGGTTCTTGCGTGGTCAAACAATCCGACATGGCCCAAGCCGACGTTGTAACTGACATAGCCGCCGATGCGCAGGCAGGCCTCGGTGCCTGAAATATAGACGTAGCTGGAGCCGTAGACGTCGCAGATCTTGAGGTACTCAGTCGGATCAGGCTGGGGGACGATGATCACGGCGCGAGCGTCGGAAACGGCGATCAGTGCCGCAGTTGAGCCGAGGAGGAGGCTCCCAATGGTCATTGTTGATCTCCGTATAAATAGTAAAAGGAATCGAGACCGATAAATGATTCTTGCTAAAACAACGATTGATAGCGCATCAAGCTGAATTCTAGGGGTGTTGCTGCACCTGTCGTGCTAATGCTCAGGAGAATTTAGAATGTGATTGAGACTTGTTGTCACATATATTAAGTAGTTATCACTCCCAGACGGTCATACAACATTTTTGTACAACCACCCTTTTCACCTCCGCGGCGGGCCTCACAAAGGGTGCTACTGCAAATGACGTGCCACCCTGACGACCCAGCTGCGGCTTGAAGCTCAAATGTGCGGGCGGACCTTGGTTCGCGCTTCCGTTCTTTTTGCCTTGCGGATCCACCCAAGCACGAACGGCAAACGGTTCGTCTGTTCGCTTGGCGACAGTTTGGCTTAATGGCGACGGCATTGTTTGCTGTGAGCCCCGCCGTTGAGGCATCATGCGGCGGCCACCGCTCGGTACGACGCCGTCACTTTGGCGAGCTGATGGTCGATAACCACGCGCCGCAGCCTTGCACCACTGAGTCGGTAGGCGCCAGCCTTGGCATTGCGGCGGACCTGGCGGTCGCGTCGAGCAGGTTTTCGTGCTGAAAGCGGCGCGGCACAGCTAATGCTTCTTGCCAGCAATTCACACAACGAGCTCATCGAGACGGCAGAGATCATTATGGGCGGCGCTAGCTGGCGTGCAAAGTCTGGACCCAACACCGTATTGTCTCATCGGATGCGGCATCTGCGCTCAGAAGAGTCTCCCACGCGCAGATGAAGGGAAGGGACGGTGGAACAAAACGGTGCGCGTGAGGGTTTCGGCGGGAACACCATCGTCAGTCGCTGACCGAGTGCGCTCAGACCATCGCTGTCCAGCCAAGACTGAACGGCGCCCATTGCTAAAAAATTTCGAGCCCAAAGCGGAACGGACTGACATAGCGCAAAGACGCAGGCGAGCGCAGCGGTAAGGTTGGATGTTATCAGCATGGGACGGTGACCGTTGCAGACCACGAAATTTCGAGAGGCCCGGCTGCCTTGGTACACTATCTATCCGGCTGTGTCGGAGTTCTCTGGGGCGGTCGGCGCCGAGGCTTATGAGGAATGGCTCAGGAACCTGCCGGCTGATGATCCGGTGTCACTCTACCTGCACGTTCCGTTCTGCCGATCAGCCTGCTGGTATTGCGGCTTCCCAACCACCATCACCCGCCGTGATGCGCCCATCCTCAACTATCTGGCGGCGCTGCGTGACGAGATCCGTCTGGTTTCGGAGCGAGTGCCGAAGACGTTGCCCGTGAGCGACATACATTTCGGCGGCGGAACGCCGTCTCTCATCGGACCAGCCGAGTTCCTCGCTCTGATGGAGTTCCTGCGATGCCGCTTCGCCATCTCGAAAACAGCTACGGTCGCCATCGAGATCGATCCACGAACACTCACGCCCGAGATGGCGGAAGGCTTGGGAGCGGCCGGCGTGAACCGCGCGAGCCTGGGCGTACAGAGCTTCGATCCCATTGTTCAAAAAGCGATCAACCGAATCCAGAGCGAGGCCCAGACGTCGGCTGCCGTGGAAGTGCTGCGCCGGCATGGAGTAAGCCGCATCAACTTCGACCTCATCTACGGCCTGCCGCGTCAAACGGTGGAGTCGTGCGTAGAAACAGTGAGGGCGGCGGTCGCCATGCGCCCCGACCGGCTTGCCTTGTTCGGCTACTCGCACATCCCATCCCAAGTAAAGAATCAGCGCCTCATCGAGGCGGAATTTCTTCCCGACAGCGCTGCCCGCGCTGAACAGTATGCGGCTGTCGCCGTGACGCTGATTGCCGCCGGCTACCGACAGATCGGGCTCGACCATTTCGCCTTGCCGGACGACGAGCTCGCGCTGGCACAGGAAACAGGTCGCCTGCGACGTAACTCGTTGGGCTACTCGGCCGATACCTGCAGAACCCTGATCGGTTTCGGCGCGTCGGCTATCGGCCGCATCGGCCAGGGATACGTTCAAAACGAAGTTACACGGGATTCCTACATCCAGCACATCGCAGCTGGCCGACTGGCTACATCGAAGGGCCATCGCCTCACAGACGACGACCGCGTGCGAGCCGCAATTATCGAGCGATTAATGTGCGATTTCGAGGCTGACGTGCCGGCAATCTGTGTCGCCCACGGATCTGATCCGATCCGTCTTCGCGATTCGGCTGAGCGCTTGGCCATGCTGGCCAAGGACGGGATAGTGGACTTCGAAAACGGCTTTGTCCGGGTACGGCGGGAGCATCGCTTTGGGATTCGCGCTGTCGCTGCCGCATTCGATGTGTTTAGGGATGGCGTTACGTATATCCCGCAGCAGCTTAATGCGATGCAAAGCACGACATAGTCCGGCATCAATGTCTCCGCTTGGAACCGCCGGCCTACTTGCCACGCCGGCCGGGCGCTGGTCTGGCAAGTGGGCTTTCCGTTTGCCAATGCGTTCGTTCCCGGCCCTCACGGGGCGGCGAGTCCCTGCCGTGAGCGCCTCACCCGCGAGGCTACATGGCGGCCGTGGAGATTACCTCAGCAGCGGCGCCCGATCGGAAACCTTAGCACCTCAGCGCTTTGGCGTGGCTGCTTGAACTCTTCGACGGCAACCGCCTCAATTAGCAGGTCCAAGGCTTCGCGGCCCCTTTGACTCATCGGGTCATCCCCACAAAGGTAGTCATACGCTCGATCTAAATGCACTCGGGCGGCGGAAAAATCGCTTGTCATATCATAGAACCCTCTCTACCCGCCCGCATTGCCGTCTACGAGGTGAAGGTAGTGCAATCGTCAATATATACAGACAAATTTGAATTAAATCGGAGATGATCATGGAGGCCGAGTTCCCTGACCTGATGCCGCCATCGAGCCCGCCGACGACCACTCGCTGGCGCTCGGTCGCTTCATAAACGCCGAGCACCCCGTCCCGAGACCACCTCTGACCTCCCTCCTTCGATGCTAGACGCGTGGAAGACATGGCTGCGCCGCCGCTGCGAGAAAGGCGTGTCCCGTCGCGCGGCGGCTGCATAGTGGGCAGCCAGCGCCGGGAGCTAATCGGCAAAGCCGCGTGTGGCGATTTTGCATAGCGGGCGCAGGCGAATCGCCACGCCCGTCCAGCATGTCCGATGCCGCGTAGGCCGCCAGGATCCCTGAGCGGAGTGCATGCACGATCCCGCGTGATGACAGTGGATCGGCACAGAACAGGCAGTCGCCCGCCGCGACCCAGCGGTCACCGGCGGCGGGATCGATCGTTGCGGTTCCCGCCGCCTTGATCATGCTGGCGGTCTCGATTGCGTTGGGCGGCACGAGCGGCGCGACGGACTGCGTTGCGGCTAAAGCGCGGTACCAATGTCCGGCTTTGCGCAGTTCGCTGCCCAGATCCGGATCGGTGAGGCACGCGCAAGTCGGCGCTGTACCACCAGCCTTCGGGACGCGCCTCGACGACCATGCTGCAATCGCCCGGTGCGCGGTCGAAAAAGCGTGTGTAGGCGGCAAGATGTCCGTGCATGGTGAGCTTGGCGCCGAAACATCGGGCCAGCCTCCAACTGGACCGGTCGCCCAAACCACGGCGCGGGCAACGATAGCTTCATCGGCCAGCTTGAGCAGCCAGCCTTGATCGTCGCGCACTGCCGAACCCACGGCCGAGCCAAACCGCGTGTCCACACCTGCCGCCTTGGCCGCCTGCACCATCAGCCGGTCGAATCGCGTCCGGTCGAGCTGCCAGCCGGCACCGTGAGCGGAAAACATGCCGTGCCGCTCGCTGGGAACTTCATTGGCCCACACCGAAACAAGGGCACGATTTTCAACGAAGCCGGCCTCGGCGAACGGCGTCCAGACACCAAGCTGACGCAGCAGCCCATTCGCTACTGCCGGCAGCACCTCTCCCGGCTTTGGCCGATCATGCCTTCCTGCTTCCAGCAACAGCACGCTCCGCGCGGGTGCATCGTTGCCAACGCCAGTCCGGATGTGGTCGCCGCCGAACGTGATCGTCTCAGCGAGCTGGCGGGACAAAATGCCAACCTCAAGATAGCGTTGGCCCGGATCAGCGAGGCGGACTGAGGAAGACTTTAAATTCAAAAGGTGACACGCGGCAATAGTCGCGTGCCGCTGTAGCCCCAGGCTCCGCTTCACCGTGGGGACCGATCGGTCGCACTCTCAGCCTGGGGTTCTTCTCTGCCACCCATCATCGAATTTTGGTGGATTGTCCGTCTCCCGCACCGGTTTGAGCGCGATAGACAAGAATCGCGTTTTCTGTGCCGGCCGGGCTTCAATGAGGGGGATGGCGAAAAGCTGAGTGCTCGGGCTTGCGGGCCGAGCTTGTCGGTCGCTCGATGGAAAGTGTCATCTGAGGCGCTTCCTCTCCCGCGTGCAACTGGAAGACACGCTCGTCCAGTTCCTTTTCCACTTCCGTCAGACGATGATTGAGGCGAAGGTAGTCCGTCCAGGTCGGCGTGCGGAACGTTTCCGTCCAATGCATAGGCTTCTGCAAGTTCCGCTGGAGCGTCCAATTCCGAGCACCGACCCGGCTGTGTACATGACGCCGCTGCCGCATGAGGTCGAGGAAAGCCTCGAGATTTCTCTCGGCTATCAGATATTCGATCTTGACCACGATCGGGCCGCTCCTCGGCTTCAAGTTGAGAGAGACAGCTGGGGCATCGAATTCCTCCAAGGGATCGGGCTCGGAGTCGCGGCGCTCTCGAAGAGGAAAGAGAACGCCGGCTGCAGCGGAGATCAACAGGGCTCCAGCGGAGCCCTCCAGCGCCCAGGTCAACGAATGGTTTTCGGCCACCGTGCCCCACACCCAGCTGCCGAGCGCGATGCCGCCGTCTATCAAAGCATAGTAGATCGAGATGGTGCGCCCCACGACCCAGCGCGGGCTTGCCAGCTGCACGCTCACACCAACCCCGGACCAGGCGGTCACCCAGCCCGCGCCGCCCAAAGCGAGTGCAATTGCCGCCACCCCGATCGAAGTTGTCAGTGCCAGGGAAAGTGAGCACGCCGCGCAGGCGACGCAGGAGAGCCTCATCAGCCGCTCCTGCGACAAGCTCCGTCTGAACAGGCTGTTGGAGAGGCCAGCGAAGACGGCTCCGGTCCCGAAGCCCGCCATGAGCGCGCCATAGGCGAGCGGGCCTCCTCCCAGCTGATCGCGGACAACCACCGGCAGCAGCGCGAGTATGGCGATGCTCGCCAAGCCAAAGAGGGTTCCGCGCGAGATCGCGGCCTTGATTTCCGATGACATCGCCGTGAAGCGCAGCCCGTCATAAATTGCCGTCCTCATCGACTCGCGTGGAAGAGGGGACGAGCGAACCTTCCACTTGCAGCGCCAAATAGTGGCCAAGGGTACGAAATAGGTGAGCGTGGTTACGGCGAATGCCGCCATAAGGCCAAATGAGGCAACCACAATGCCGCCGAGCGCCGGACCCACAGTCCGGACGGTGTTGAAGCCAACAGAAAGCAGGGTGACGGCAGCGGGAACATCGCGTCGATCCACGATATCGCCAACCGACGCTTGCCAGGCCGGATCATTGAGAGCACCGCCGCTTGCGATCAAGAAGCTGAAGCCGAGGATCATCCACGGACTGACAAAGCCCAGCGCCACGGACGCGGTCAGCATCGCGGACGCAATCACCATAAGGCACCGACCGGCGAACATGACCCGGCGCCGGCTGAAATTGTCGGCGAGAGCTCCGGCAAAAACGGACAGGACGAAAGCGGGCAGGTTCGATGAAGCCTGAACCAACGCAACCATCAGATCGGAAGTCGAGATCGTTGCCATCAGCCAGCTGATGGCGACAGTCTGCATCAACCAGCCGAGGCTTGAAACCTGCGTCGCGAGCCAGATCGAGCGAAAGGTCGGCTGCAGAAGTGGCCCAAAGGTCCTTGGTGCAGCCAAATCTTCGTTTGATCCAGCCACCCTACTCATTTTGCGAACCTTTGCTTTCCGTTATTGTCGCTTCCCATGTAATCTAGGCTGAACCGTGGCGGCTGGAAGAATAGATGGACCCATTTGTCTCCGACGATGTGGCCACAGTTCCTCCTGACCAGTGGTCTGGCGGCCGGGACGCAGACATGGGCCGGCTCACTCGCCTTCGACGACATGTTGGTGAGCCGGAATTCACATGTCATTTGAGGCATCATGCTCGTTCGACGCGCTGCGAGCGATTTTTCGCGAAACGTTACCCTGTTCTTTTGTTGGAAACTCACTCATCAGCGGCGTTCGATGCTGAGTGCGGCTTCCGAAAAGTGAGGACCCTTGCAGATCTTTGACAGGATCAGTTCCCTGATAGATGCAGACGATTGCCAGGCCGCGATCGAGACGCGCGCGCCCTGCTCCTTCAGTTCGGACAAAAGTCTGATGCGCTCACACATGCGATCGACGAGTTTCTGCTCGACCTGATGACATTGGCTTTCATCGTCGAATGTTACGGACGCGGCTTTGAACTTTTGGCGCGAACGCTTGCCCGTAGAAGGCTGGCGAAGGTCAGACTGTTGTCGGGAGGGGTCGGCCGGGCAGAACGGGTTCCAAAGCCTGATGGCTGAACCGGCGATCGAGCCGCGTTCCATTAACGACGTGGCGACCGCCAAAAAAAGGGCATCGGAAAACCGAGGCCCTTTAGGTGTAAAGTCAAAACCTTCAGAGGGGAACAGCTGATACCATGGAATGGGAGGAAACCATCGCGTGCATCAGCTGTAAGCTTAATGGCTAAAAGTTGTGCAATGCGCAAACACATTTTGTGCAATGCAGCTATGCAGTAACGCAAAGCCTCAAGTTGCAAGATCGATTTTGGAAATGTTTGCTGCTCGTACGGTGATGGGCGAGATCCTTAAGCGTATGTACGGCGGCATGATGGACGCTTGCAAGCAGCCAGACAAGATTATCGCGAAGCTAAAATAAGAGGTTCGATCCAATCGGCGATGCTCAATACCCGCGCCATTCTGGTTCAGCCGGGCGTTACATCGCCTCGCCAAGTTGAGGATGTATTGGTCGCGAGCAGCCGCGCGCCAATTTGGAACCCACGACCATATGCAACGATTGGGCACTGTCCGAAGAAGGCCGAGAACGGTTGAAAGTGCGCTAGATGGAGATATTC
Source organism: Mesorhizobium sp. LNHC221B00 (assembly GCF_000502935.1). Lineage (NCBI taxonomy): Bacteria > Pseudomonadati > Pseudomonadota > Alphaproteobacteria > Hyphomicrobiales > Phyllobacteriaceae > Mesorhizobium > Mesorhizobium sp. LNHC221B00. The sequence goes on from NZ_AYWR01000011.1 coordinate 334,717, forward strand.
TGAATTGGAACGGGGGCCTGGTTCATCGCCAAAGCGAGACATGGATGAAAAGCAGATCGCGCCCAACGCCTGATCCAACCATTGCAACGGAAGTCCCCTGGTCGGAAAGCCTAACCGCATATGATGACAAGCATTTCGAGCTCTATTTGAAGCTCATGGACGCTTGCGCCGACAGTGCCAGCGAAGAGGAGATGGCGCTGGATGTACTGGGTATCGATCCGGTCAAAGAGCCAATCCGCGCCCGTAAGGCCCTTCGCAGTCACCTCAAACGGGTGCTCTGGTTTATGCATGAGGGCCATAAGGAACTGCTTCCAAGCCGGCCGCCTCAATAACTGCGGCGCCGAACAAGGTTGCCCGAGAGATCAGGTGGCGCCCTCGGGGGATGCGAGGACACTTGAAAGCCGCAATCGGGTTATCATCTCCATACTGCGTGATCTCTCGGTGTACTACGGTCCCGACTTTACGGATGTCACCCCCGTCGGCCTGGGGCACCCCTTCAAGGTGACATTCACGTCGGCCCCGGATTTGTCTGGCACCTACGAGAACGTTGCAGGGAGCGGCTCGGTAAGCGGCTTTGAACGACCCGGTCAACTCGTAATGACCTACTCCGGAGCAGATGGGATGTCCCATGGAGTTGCCATTCTCCAAGACATTCAGACCCACCTTTCTTCCAACAACGTCGAGCATGATTACGTGGGAGCCGTTTTGGTCCACGCTTGCTATAAGGCGGACACCCAGCAGTGCGATGCCGCCAAATCACGCAATATAAATTCTGCAGGGCGATTTTGTCGAAAAACAGGGAACCCGACAAGGATCCTTCCCTCAAGGGTTACTCGACGAACCATGTTCGGCTTTTCAGAACGATCTGAAGCTGAAGCTTAGCCCGACGGCACAGCTTTAGGCACGAAGGCGCTCACCAGGGTCGCAGCTCAAAGAGAACGGCGCCCTTCGCCGGGGGGCCGTCCGTTCCGCATCCCGCCTGACGGCGGCGCGTTGCTGATGCTCCTACGGCCGCCCTGTTGAGCCGGTCTCAGGGCCACGGTCTTTCTCCTGCACCGATCTGACTTGGTCCCGCTGGCGGGCATTTAGGTGCTTCCGTTTTGTACGCTCTTCTTTCTTGGGCCGCTTCGCGGCACGGCTGCGCCGACATGGATGTGCCTAGCGGCACCTCTCCTATGTAGCGGGAAGAGAGGCGCGCGGCCCTCTCTCCCCAGCAAGCCGCCGCGGGCGGGTTCCCCCATCTTCCTCCGCTTCGCTAGGTGCAGACCGGGGAGACCCCTCCGCCCCCGGGACTTGCCCCCCCCTCGCTCCCCGCTACTCGCCGCGAGGCAGGGGTTCAGGGGACCTGAACCCATCAGGTCAATCCCTGAAATCGACACGAGCAAGTCCATGAATACCGCTGTTATCACTATCCCGCCCGCAGGTAGGGCCGAACTGGCCGCCAGCATCGAGGCCCATGGCCTCATCCATAACCTTTTGACCCGCAAGGCCCCGAAGGGAGCCAAGTTCGAAGTCGTCGCCGGAGGGCGGCGACTGGGGGCGTTGCGGTTGCTGCTGGACGAGGGCCGCACCGTACAGGGCGTGGCTGTGACCAAGAATTATCCGGTCAACCGCTGGCTTGAAGACATTACGGCAGTTGCCGGCCATTATGCGTTTCTCCCTGAAGTCGACCTGCCAGATTTACTCAACGGCTTAGGCTACCGAAGCCTGGGGATGAGGATCTGGAGGGCATTGCCCAAACAGCGCGAGAGCACTGGGGAATCGGATTGCGACCGACCCCAACGTAGTTGCTCTGCTGGAGCAGATCGGCGTCGTCGTGGCGAGCGAACCAATGGAAACCACACAGTTGGATGGGCTAAGCAGGTGGGGATCTGATCGTCGCCCACACGTACTTCTAGCGCAGTCATTCGCGCGAAGACAATTTGATGCCGCGCACGAGTTGGCCCACCTCTTGCTGCACCGCTGCACCGTGCAGTGTCCGAGGATGAGCTTGTCGAGAACTTCAAGCTGATCCAAGACCAAGCTCATCGGTTCGCTTCAGCGTTGCTTCTGCCGGCGAGTCAGTTCTCGGCTGAGGTCACTAGTGCCTCGTTTTGGGAGCTGGAGCGTCTGAAGGTTCGCTGGCGCGTGTCCATCAAGGCTCAGATCATGCGTCTCCAACGCCTCTGCATTGTCGATGCCGAGGGAGCGACCCGCCTTTATCGTAGCTACAGCGCCAAGGGCTACTCAGGATCCGAGCCCTACGATGACGTTTGGCCGCTGCAGCAACCTACGTTACTGGCTGATGTATTTCGGACCGTGGTGGATGACGGGGGCTGTCCAAGGAAGAGCTTCGGCACGATCTGCCGTTGTTCGCTCATGATGTTGAGAGCTTGGCTGCACTTCCTCCGGGCTGGCTCTCGCAAGAGCCTGCTCGCGTCGTGAAGCTGAAGCTCGTGGCGCCGACCCGCGGTGAGGGGCCGTCCGGCCAGCTCGGCGAGGTCATACCAATGTCGCGCCGACAATAAGCGACGTCCGAAACAGCGGTGGTGTGCTTACATATGGGCAAGCTGCCGTTGAGATAACCGTCTGCCTGTGCCTAGGCTGCCCTATAGCCGACAGGGAAAATGCGCTGGTGTTTCTTCTTGTAGATGCAGTAAGTGAGCAGATCGTAGGTGTTTGAGAAGCTGTGCAACCAGAATACATGGGGTTCGCCGTTCGCATCATAAAAGATGCTTTCGCCTTCGCCTACTGGACCCCGTTTGCGGTTCGTTGCGTGATCGCAGATCGCGGAATAGGCAACTGTGGTGGTGATTCCGGGAAAGTGCTCAGCTAAAGCTATCGATCTTGGAAAATATGCCACATTGTCATTCCCCGCCTTCTCGCAAATATCTCTGTGATACGGATGCCGACTGACAACGCCGAAGGCAGGAAACTCCGGGTCGCGTTCACAAACCATTTGCCAAAGTGTTGTTGTAAGTGTGTTCCCATAGCGCTTGCGAAGCTGCTCGATACTCTTCCATTCCAATGAGCAGTCCAGCGCTTCCGGTCGAAACCTTCCTCCGAGAAACAAGAGATGGCGTCCGCCATAGTTGGCTTCTGCTTCCATTGCCTGATGGAATGTTGGGTTCAGCGTGGACTCGTTGTCGCCCAGAAGCAGGGAGCGATGCCACGGTAGAAGGTCATGTGTAATTTCATGTGCGATGAGGAAGCGTCGCTTTAGCTCGGCTACCTCGTCATCGATGAAGATTCTTTTGTCGCCTTCCGTCAACATTAGGATACCACGAAGGCCATATTGCTGGACTACATCGACCATGCGCTTAGCCGTGCTGGTGATCTCGTTCCCAGCCATTCGCGCCCTGTGGGCGATCTCATCTAATAGGCTCAAGTTCGCCTTGCTATAATAGGTAAGGTCAAGCTTTTGCAGCGCGCGCACCTGCTCGAGCCTTAATGGGGGCTCTGGATTGCCGAGATCACGTAGCAAACGTGATATGTGCTCATGGATATCTCGGCGCTCAAAGTTCCCGATTATCGGCTCAATCGCAGACATGGTCATCCATTCTTCTTATCGATTGACGCCAGTACCTTAACGAAATCGTTGAGGTCGCGCCTTTCAGCCTGGCTTAGTTTCGATAGGTCGTCTGAACTCGCAGCAAAACGATGCACCGCTTCGGTGAGATTGTCATTCTGCGCGGACGCCGCCGCAGTCAGCAGTCCTACAGCACGTGCTGAAACCCCAATAAACTCGGCTAGCTGATGAACGGTACGCGGGCCTGGAACATAGTTGGGATCCTTCTCCACCTGCTCCAATTCCGCCGCATCAACACGAATTTTGGCAGCCAACTGCGCAATGCTTAAACCGTCCTTGCGTCGAAGCTGATGCACCAACTTAAACAACACAGCAGATTTCTGTTCGGGGGCAGCCGAATTAGGCTGCCCCGCAGTTGCTTGATGACGAGACTTCTCCTGCATAAGACGCTCAAGCGGAGCTGCGTCGCGGAGCGGGAGCCCCACGTCGCAATCGACATCCGGATCATGTTCGATATGGCTGCGCAGCCAATCGGCAGTGAAATGTAATTTCATGGTCGACTCCTCTTGTTAGTGTTGCACGGATAGGAAAGTCGCAGCATCCCTGCTGGAAAGCTCGAAGTATCTAAGTCCTTTATGTACTCCTTCGCTATCCGTTCCGAAATCCGTCATTCCGATCGCATCCCGGTAGAAAACTTCTGCGCCACGAAGTGAATGCAGACCAATTCGGCCACCAAATTCCTCTTCTAGGCTCAAGCTGACGGCCGTACCGATGAGCACACGGCCCGCGCCCTTGTAAGTCGGGTCAGCAACCAACTTTGGTCGGTTCCATGGAGCCGTCGCCAAAAACTCCACGTAGATCAGCGGCGCTCGCTGATGCTCGGGGTGGCGACTGAAGCAATCCTGACCGCCTTTGCGCGTCATCATGATGGCTTGGGTACTGCCACCACATTCAAGCACGAAGAAATCGAACAGGAAGGGGTCGTTCAGCGCAACCAGCGCCTTCTTGCCCCATTCCCAATGGGCGTCTTCAGCATTGACCTCTGCTAACGTCTGAAGGGAAGCCTTAGCCTCCCTCCGACGCAACTCAAAAAGAGGTCGCCAGCGTCCTTCGATATGCGCGAGATTCGTGCTGTCCAAGCCATGATACAGGTGTGCATCTTCGTACAGGCCTGTGGCACGATTTTTGAGAAAGACTCGATCGATCAGCCCTTTCATAGAACCATAAGCTCTACTTTTTCTGATTTATCCGCGCTTTCGACGAACACCTTTTCGCCCCGCGCCAGTCGATCATCGACTGATTTGTAGAGCCGCAGCGCTTGGCGAACGAGTGCGGTTTTAGACAACCCTTTTTCTTCACACATGGTTTCAAGGACGCTCATTTCTGCGTCCGACAAATTAAGCGTCATCGTACGCTTCACAGGCGCTTCTCCCTAACCAGCACTCTCCATGTAGCTATAAAGTCCATACCTGTCAATCAAAAAACAATCATTAATTAGCCAATTAATAGCTAGACATTGGCTAAAAACTCCATATATGATTTGTGCAGAATGAGAAACAAGGAGGGTTCAATGCCTGACGTAACGAACTTTACATATAAGCTGGATGGTCGCGTGATCGCCACCAATGACGCCATAATCTCAGGTCGCGAGGTCCGCACCATCGGCGGGCTCAATCCAGCTAGCGGTTATATTCTCATCCAGATTGCGGACGGGTCGACGCGTTCGATCGGGCTTGAGGAGCCGACCGACCTGCGACAGATGCCGCAGCCTGAGTTCCTTTCATTCGAAGGTGATCGGACCTTCTCCCTCACCGTCAACGAGCGCGGCTGGGAATGGGGGGCGGCCAAACTCTCCGCAGCTGACATCTACCGTTACGCCAGCATCGATGAGGAACTCGAGCTAATCCTGGACAGCGCCGGCGACGCGGTCATTCCCGCTGATGGCGAGGTGACTCTGGGCGGACAGGGAGTCGAGCGCATCCGCAGCCGCGAAGCGAAGACGGTGGTCATCAAAGTCAACGGGCGACCGCGTACGGTGCCCAAGAAAAAGCTCAGCTATCGTGAGGTTGCACTTCTCGCCTACCCTGACGCCGACTTCGAGAAATTCAAGTACACGATAACTTACCTGAAAGGTGTACACGGCGCGGAAGGTGATCTGGTGGAGGGCGAAAAGATCGAAGTCAAGAATGGGATGGTCTTCAATGTCCGCCGATCTGATAAGTCGTGATCCACATCTGAAGCAACTGCTGGACGAGGGGTTTGAGCTTGAGATGCGCGACCTCGTCCTCCTCGTTCACAGCGTGCCCTATGTGAAGCGGGACATGTCGCTTGGTCGAGGCACACTTGTCTGCACTCTGTCGCTGGATACGGAAGGCCTGACCTCGACTCCACTGACGGACCACACCATGTGGTTCGCCGGCGAGACGCCTTGCCATCGCGATGGCACGCCAATGACAAATATCATCCATAATAGTCAGGAAGCGACTGTGGGGTCGGACATCAAGGTCCACCATTATTTCTCGTCGAAGCCAGAAGGCACCGGCCAGTATGCCAACATTTACGACAAGGTTGTCACCTATGAGTCTCACCTCGGTGCTGCTGCGCGGTCTCACGACAAGACCGCCAACGCGCGTACAGGCGTCACGTTGGCCAGTGCGGAGGACGATAGTCCCTTCGCGATTCCCGATTCTGCGTCAGTCCGCTACGGAATCCTCGCCGCCAACCGCAAACTCAGGGGCAGCATCGCGATCATCGGCCTCGGCGGAACCGGTGCCTATCTGCTCGACCTCGCCGCCAAGACCCGTGTTGCCGAGATCCACATCTACGATGACGACCAGCTTCTCAACCACAATCTTTTCCGTTCGCCTGGTGCTCCCGAACTGGTGCTAGCGAAGAATTTCCCCCGCAAGGTAGATTATTACGCTGCGCTCTACGCGCGCATGCACAAGGGCGTGAAGCCGCACACCACTCGAGTGACGGCTGACAACATTGACGAATTTTCAGCCTATGACTTCGTATTTGTCTGCGTTGATAAGGGATCGTCGCGGCGCGTGATTGCCGAAGGGCTGGTTCGCCTGGGCATTGCATTCGTCGACACTGGCATAGGTATAGGGCTGGACGACAACACGCTCGACGGTTGCGCAAGGGCAACGTTTATTGCCCCTGGCATGCCGTGGGCGGAAGTGGCTACCCATCTGTCGTTCGGTGACGACGACGAAGAGGCCGATGTGTACGGAACCGAAATCCAGATCGCCGAACTCAATTCTTTGAACGCGATTATGGCGGTCATGCGCTGGAAACGCTGGCTGACCTTCTATCGTGATGAGCGCAACGAAAGGAACGCGACATACATGATCGAGGGCAACAATATCACAAACCGGGTGACATGATGGCTCGGGTGGATTGTCTTACAACGGTCTTCGTCGAAGACATTCCGGAACAACTGGAAGACGGTGTCCTTTACGTGTCGCGCGAATGCCACGTCGCGCTGCATAATTGCGCGTGTGGGTGCGGCGAGGAGGTTTCAACACCGCTCGTTCCGACTGAATATGACCTCATTATGGAAGACGAGGGAGCCTCGATATGGCCGTCGATCGGCAATCACGACTTCCCTTGTGGCTCGCACTACATCATTAAAAGCGGCCGCATCCAATGGGCCGGCAAGATGTCTCGCGCGCAGATCGAAGCGGGCCGCGTCCATGACCGTCTGCTCAAGCGCGGCGCCCAGCCGAAGGGGCTCAGGGCCATCGTCGCATGGTTCAAGCGCCTGTGGATCAAGTTCATTGGCTAATCAACGTTTGCCATGGGGTCGGCCGCAATTTGCGGTCGGGCTGGCGCCGACACGGCTGTCCTCCGATTGGCTCCAAGTAGGTCTAGGAAGCCGGTAGTCGTTGATGTTGCAAATCTGAATGAAGGGCAGGTTTCAGGGAAACGGTTACCTGGCGGCGTTGTCCAAATGAGGCGCGAAGCCCGATCTTTCATCCAGGAGCACCCGGACAACGCCGAAACTCGCTCGTCAGGGCCGGAGATCGCTTCGTTTTCTGTGAAGTCGGTCGATTAGGGATTCATTTTGGTCGGTACCCATCCAATTCTGAATGAACCGAATTTGGCGGTCTGACCGGCCGAACAGATAGGTGTCTGCTGACCCAACGACGTGTTCGTTTATTGGCCTAATGCCAAACCCAGACGCTGCCGCGCGCGGGATCATGTCTGTACCGCAATGCGGGCAAGAGCCCCCGAAACCCGCTTGCGGGCGGAATCTTCGCCCATCGACCAATGCGTTACGCATGGCACCTTTCCCGGCAATGCAGATATGTGGCCTGCTGCCGGTTCCATGGACACCGAGTTAAGGTGTTGAAGATGGAACCGGAGTTTTCCCATGGAGAGAAGAAAGTTCAGCCGCGAGTTCAAGCTTGAGGCTGTGAGGCTGGTGAAGGAACGCGGTGTTGCGGTCGCGCAGGCGGCGCGGGATCTGGACCTGCACGAGAATGTGCTGCGCAAATGGATACGTGATCTGTCGGCCGATCCGCAGCATGCGTTTCCCGGCCACGGCCAAATGAAGCCGGAGCAGCTCGAGATCGACAAGCTGCGTCGCGAAGTGGCGAAGCTCAAGGCGGAGCGCGACATCCTAAAAAAGGCCGCAGCCTACTTCGCGAGGGAAGTGACATGAGGTTCGCTTTCATCGCGAAACACCGGAGCATCTGGCCGGTGGCATGGCTGTGCAGTGCGCTGGATGTGTCCCGTTCCGGCTTCCATGCCTGGCTCAACCGAAGCCCCAGCGCCCGGTCCCGGTATGATGAGGCTCTTCTTGTCGAGATAGATCGAAGCTTCAAGAGCAGCGACCGCACCTACGGCACACGCCGGGTCTGGCACGATGTCCTGGCGGAGGGGCTCTCTTGCGGCCTGCATCGCATCGAACGGCTGATGCGGGAGAACGGCCTGAGAGCCCGGCCACGTCGGCGTGGCCTGCCGAAGGATGCTGGGGAGCGGCTGGTCGCGTCAGTGTCGCACAACATCCTCGACCGTGCCTTCGAGGCATCGGCGCCGAACCAGAAGTGGGTGGCCGACTTCACCTACATCTGGACCGCGGAAGGCTGGCTCTACGTGGCTGCAGTCGTCGACCTGTTCTCCCGGCGCGTTGTCGGCTGGTCGATGAAGGCAGAGATGACGGCCCAGCTCGTCACCGACGCCCTCATCATGGCGATCTGGAGGAGAGGCAAGCCCGACAGTCTGCTGCATCACTCGGACCAGGGTAGCCAGTATACGAGCGAGCAGTTCCAGCGGTTGATGGCCGACCATGGCATCACATGCTCGATGAGCAGATCCGGCAATGTCTGGGACAATGCGGCGATGGAGAGCTTCTTCTCGTCGCTCAAAACCGAAAGGACGGCCCGCAAGGTCTACAGGACGAGGGACGCAGCCAGGGCGGACGTGTTCGACTACATCGAGCGCTTCTACAATCCCAAGCGGCGCCACTCGACGCTGGGTTATCTCAGCCCAGTTGAGTTCGAGGAAATAGCGATGTTAGCTTAAGTGCCTTGTCCACTGAACTGGCAGCAGGCCAATGTGGCAGAATTTATGGCCGGGAGCGGGAGCGAAGATATATGCGAGGGTAAAACCTTGGCATGCTTATCGTTGGGCGCGATCACTGAGAATGGCCTTTCAAACCAATCAGGAACCTGTTGCTGCCACCTACGGCATTGCCGGGACGTCGCGCCAGAACGCGACAATCGCGTCTGAGAACGTCTGGAACTGGTCATCGCTCACCTTGAGGTGCGTGTGGTTCAGCAGTTTCTCTGACCACGGCGGCCGAGTGCCTTTGAGCGGATCGTCTAGATACTCGGAGCAGGTTTTCTTCAGGTCATCCAGCGATTTTCCGGCGCCGTGCTTGTAGACGTTGACCACCAACCGGCACGCATCGAGCGTCTTGAAGTAGTCCGTGCTTCGGACTTTCCAGCCGAAACTTTCCAGGAGGTCTGCAATCTTGGCGAAATCCGCTGACCAGACCTTCGCAGCTGCCGTATCCCCTCGATGCCAGTTTCGTAATTCGCGGACCAGCCAGTCCCGCAGCTGTTTGTCCCACTCGTGGAACATCCCTGCGGTGACACTCAACCGGGTTTGGTCGCGTATGCCGCTCAGGAGCTGGTAGAACTCAATGCCGGCGTCGCGAGCAGCCTCGTAGAAATCCCCGGAATCGTCTCAAACCGGCCTTTGCTTTGCTCCAGCACTGCGGGGCCAGATCCGGCGGCCCCCGCCGCGCTGAAATGCCTCGCTCCTGCGGCCTCACACTCGCCAGGAGGCACAAGTGCATCCCCATGCGTGACTGGCAGTGCGCTTCGCCGCAGGAAGAGTCCCGTTACTTTCCCGGCCTGGCAGGGCAGCTTGTCTCGGCGCCGCTGAATTCCGATCTGCAAAGCGGCCTCATCCCGTCACGCGCTGTGAAAAAAGGGCAGGAGGGCTACGGCTTCCATTTCAGCGTCAGCCGCTGAACGCTTGAGCCGGCTCTACGGCTATTCGGCTGGGGTTTTCCGAAGCTTTTCTAACACAAAGAGCTTGCCCTGGCGCACGGCGTACTCGATTGATTGCGCCTTTGCCAGATGTGCCGCAATCGAGCTGGCCAGCATGCAGCCCGTCCCGCGCATCGATGCGGCAAGACGCGGCGTGTCAAAGCGGACTGGTTCGTGATCGGGGCGCAACAGAATATCGGTTGATTGCGGTCCCGATGCATGGCCGCCCTTGATCAGCAGGGCCTGCATCCCGGCCACCAGCAATTCTTGGCCTTGCCACACTACGCCGTCCTCATCCACTGCCCGCTCCGAGCCAACAAGGAGTGCCAGCTCGAAGAGATTGGGGGTGACCAGACGGCAAAATGGCATCAGATCGCATTTCAGGGCGGCGATGGCGCCGGCTTCCAGGAGCGCCCGGCCTGACGTCGAGGCCAGCACCGGGTCGAGCACTGCCGGCACCTGCGGATTTTCGCGCAGCACTCCGGCAACCGCAATGACGATCTCCACCGTGGCGAGCATCCCGATCTTGATGGCCGCCACTTTGTTGGCCTGCAGCGCGGCGCGCATCTGATCGGCCACAAGATCGGGCTGCGAAGGATGGATTTTCATCACGGCTTCGTGCGTCTGCACCGTCAGCGCTGTGACGGCCAGGCAGGTGCGCACGCCAATGGAAGAGATCGTCTCGATATCGCGTGCAATTCCAGCCCCACCGCTGGAGTCTGATCCGCCGACCACGAGCACATGCGGTTCTCGGCTCAGCGCCATGGCTTTGTCTTTTCGATCCATTCTCGCGTGCGCGCTTCGGGATCGGCATTCAACGTGATGTCGGTGACCACCGCCGCGCTGTCCGCACCAGCCTCGAAGACACCGTCGAGCCGGTCGGGGTTGAGGCCGCCGATGGCGACCAATGGGATCGGCGCCACCCGATGCTTCCACGCGCTGATCCGCGCGAGCCCTTGCGGCCCCCATTTCATCTGCTTCAGGATGGTGGGATAGATGGGGCCGAGCGCGATATAGTCGGGCTCGGCAGCGATCGCCGTTTCCAGTTCGGGATGATCGTGCGTGCTGAGCCCGAGCTTCAATCCGGCGTATCTAATCGCCAGCAGGTCGGCCGCAGCCAAATCCTCCTGGCCGAGGTGGACGAAGTCGCAGCCTTCCTCAATTGCCGTGCGCCAATAGTCGTTGACGATCAGTTGGCAGCCATGGATCGCGCAGACGTCGTTCGCGCGGCGGATTTCCGACCGCAGCGTGGTCTCGTCCCTATCCTTGATGCGCAACTGAACCAGCTTGACGCCGAGCGGGACCAGCCGCTCGACCCAGTCAGCGCTGTCGACGATCAGGTAGAAGGGATCGAGCTTCATGAAAAAACTGCCCTGCCGATGGTCGGTGTCGATGGCACGGCGACGTCGCGCGGTTCAAGCATACCCGAGCTGAAAGCTTCACGACCGGCCTCGACCGCCTTGCCGAACGCACGCGCCATGCCGACCGGATCGGCCGCCTTGGCGACCGCGGTGTTCAGGAGTACGGCGTCAAAGCCGAGCTCCATGACGGTTGCCGCGTGCGACGGCCGTCCGAGCCCCGCATCCACGATCAGCGGAACATCAGGGAAATGTCCGCGCATCGAGCGCAGCGCCGTGATGTTGATCGGTCCGAGAGCGGAACCGATCGGCGCGCACCACGGCATCAAGACCTTGCAGCCCGCCGCAAGCAGTCGCTCGGCGACGACAAGGTCGTCGGTGGTATAGGGGTATACAGCAAAACCGTCCTCACACAGGATGCGGGCGGCTTCGACCAGACCGAACACATCCGGCTGCAGCGTGTCGTGGTTGCCGATCACTTCGAGCTTGACCCAGTTCGTACCGAAGACTTCGCGCGCCATTTGTGCGGTCGTGACCGCTTCCTTGACGGAGTGGCAGCCAGCAGTGTTGGGCAGGATTCTGACACCAAGCGAGCGGATCAACGACCAGAATTTTTCGCCGGCCCTGCCGCCTGCCATTTCACGGCGCAACGAGACGGTCACCACCGCCGTGCCCGATGCCCTGACTGCATAAGCAAGGATGGCCGGCGAAGGATATTGAGCCGTGCCGAGAAGCAGGCGGGAGGGAAGCGTCGTTCCAAGAAGGTCGAACATGCTAGCCTCCCTGCATGGCCGAGAGGATTTCGATCCGGTCGCCGTCGTTCAATTGGAATTCCGCCCGGTTGGCTTTGTGCACGAGGTCGTTGTTGACGGCGGTCGCGAGCCAATCGCCCTCATAGTCAAGCGCGGCAAGCAGCTCGGCCAGCGTGGTGGCGGCAACCTCATGCGCTTCGCCGTTGACCATCAGTTTCATGAGCAAGCTCCTTGGTTCTGTCTTGACTGAAAACCAGGTCGGCAGCCTGGCGCGCCATGGCGGGAGCCAGGAGAAAACCGTGACGATAGAACCCGTTGATCGCGATGATTTCACCCTTGGTTTCGACGCGCGGCAAATTGTCGGGAAAGGCTGGGCGGACGCCGACACCGGTTTCAACGATCTCGGCCTCGCCAAAGGCCGGGTGGAGGGCATAGGCGGTACCCAACAGTTCCATCATCGAACGCGCCGTAACCGGTCCGACGGACTGGCTTTCAATCATCGTCGCACCAATCATGAAACGGTGGTCGGTGCGCGGCACTGCATAGAGTGGAAAGCGCGGATGCAGCAGCCTGACGGGGCGCGACAGCGAGATATCAGGGGTACGCAGGATGAGCATTTCGCCGCGAACGCCGCGCAGCCAGTCATTTTGCGCCGCCATTCCCGTACAGTCGATCTGAGGATCGAAACCAAAAACATGCCGGGCGTCGGCGCCGAAGTGGAATTCAACACCCATGGCCGCGAGCTTGTCATGAAGTGCTGCCATCGCCTGGCGTGGATCAAGATGGCCCTCATCGGGGAAGAGCAATCCGCGGCGGAAGCGGCCGGCTAGGTCGGGCTCCAGCAAGGCAATTTCATCTTCCTCGACGCGCCGATAGCCCGTCGTGCGGCTGGCGAACCGGTCGAGCTCGCCCGCATCGCGCGGCGCGGCCAAGACCAGCGTTCCCCGTCGTGCTACCAAGCCGGGCGTTGCGGCGTCCCACCAGTCGGCGGCGTCACGTCCGAGATCCAGCACCGGCTGCTCGGCGCTTTCACGCTCGCACCACGGCGCCAACATGCCACCGGCGAACCACGACGCATTGCCGCCAAGGGCAGGCCTTGTCTCGGCAACGGTAACCACCGCGCCGCGTGCGGCGAACTCGAAGGCGACGGTGAGGCCGGCAACGCCGGCCCCTTTGATCAAGACCTTCATGATGGCTCACGTGGCTGAGGTATGAGCGGTGCGCCGGTCTCGTCCGCCGGCAGGTAGAGATCGCCGCCTTCGCGGTATTTCGCCGCCATCGCCGCCATGCCCTCTTTTTGTGCCTCGGCGCGTATGTCGTGAGAGATACGCATGGAGCAGAATTTCGGCCCGCACATCGAGCAGAAATGCGCCACCTTGTGCGCCTCCTTGGGCAAGGTCTGGTCGTGGAAGGACCGCGCCGTTTCGGGATCGAGCGACAGGTTGAACTGGTCCTCCCAGCGGAACTCGAAGCGCGCGCGGGAAAGGGCGTCATCCCTGACTTTCGCCGCCGGATGACCCTTCGCCAGGTCGGCGGCATGGGCGGCTATCTTGTAGGTGATCACGCCGATCTTGACGTCGTTGCGATCGGGAAGACCGAGATGCTCCTTGGGCGTGACGTAACAGAGCATGGCGGTGCCGAACCAGCCGATCATGGCAGCCCCAATGCCTGAGGTGATGTGGTCGTAGCCCGGCGCGATGTCGGTCGTCAGCGGTCCAAGCGTGTAGAACGGCGCCTCGCCGCAGACGGCGAGCTGCTTGTCCATGTTCGCCTTGATCTTGTGCATCGGCACGTGGCCGGGCCCCTCGATCATCACCTGGCAATCCTTCGCCCAGGCGATCTTCGTCAGCTCGCCGAGCGTTTCCAGTTCGGCGAATTGCGCCGCGTCGTTGGCATCGGCGATCGAGCCCGGACGAAGGCCGTCGCCGAGCGAGAAGGAGACGTCGTAGGCTCTGGCGATGTCGCAGATCTCCGCGAAGTGCTCGTAGAGGAAGCTTTCCCGGTGATGGTGCAGGCACCATTTGGCCATGATCGAGCCGCCGCGCGAGACGATACCCGTGACCCGGTCGACGGTCAGCGGGATATAATGCAGCCGCACGCCGGCGTGGATGGTGAAATAGTCGACGCCTTGCTCGGCCTGTTCGATCAGCGTGTCGCGGTAGACCTCCCAGGTTAGATCCTCGGCAATGCCTCCGACCTTTTCGAGCGCCTGGTAGAGCGGCACCGTGCCGATCGGCACCGGCGCGTTGCGCACGATCCAGTCGCGGATGTTGTGGATGTTGCGGCCGGTCGACAGGTCCATCACCGTATCGGCGCCCCAGCGGATCGCCCACACCATCTTTTCGACCTCTTCCGCCATCGACGATGTGACGGCGGAGTTACCGATATTGGCGTTGATCTTGACCAGGAAATTGCGGCCGATGATCATTGGCTCGCTCTCGGGATGGTTGATGTTGGCGGGAATGATCGCCCGTCCGCGCGCCACCTCGTCACGCACGAATTCGGGCGTGACGAAATCGGGCAGCGTCGCGCCGAAAGCCTCGCCGTCGCGCTCAAGCTTGCCGTGCAGGATCTCGCGACCAAGGTTCTCGCGAATGGCAACGAACTCCATTTCGGGTGTGATGATGCCGGCGCGCGCATAGGCAAGCTGCGTCACCGCCTTGCCTGCTTTGGCCCTGAGCGGTCGGTGGCGGATGGGAAATTCCGGCGTCAGGCGTTCGCCCGTCGCGAATCCGTTGTCCTCCGGCCGGACATGGCGGCCGTCACAGTCCTCGACATCGCCGCGGGCCAAGATCCATTCGTGGCGAAGCCGGGCCAGGCCTTTTTCGATGCTGGTTTCGACAGCCGGGTCGGTATAGGGGCCCGACGGATCGTAGACGGTAACGGGCGGCTCGCCGGCTGTCGGATGGACGGAGATTTCGCGCATCGGCACCCTGATCTGTGGGTGGAGAGCGCCCGGCTTGTGGATCTTACGCGAGGCGGGCAGCGGTCCCGTCGAGACGGCGGGGGTGAGGGCATTCATCTTGAGGCTCCTTTGCTCTTGCATTGGAGACCCAGTTCTGTGCCGGAAGGATGAAAAGACGCTTCTGTCGACCTGCCGAAACAGGACCTCGGGCGTAAACTCCCGCAAAGCGCTTGCACCGTCCCTACGCCAGTATGAACTGGATCAGGTTCAACGGGTCACTGCGCCGCGAAAGCCAGCAGTATCTCAGCCCCTTGCCGGGACTCCCCTGGTGAATGCCTCAGGTTGAACGGGCCGGGGTTGTCTTGTCAAGCGCATGTTCGTCCTGCGGCGGCGGTGGGCGGCAATCAAATTGGGCCCAAATTGGGCCGACGGCCTCGCCACGGGTCGCGGAGAAGTTCCGCGGGAGATAGGGCAGGTGTGGCCAAAGCTGCATTTGCCTCGTCAAACTTGATGTGACATTGACGTAGACGGAACTGCTGCGTTTCAAGGATCTTAAGCCGTCAATGCCTGATCGGAACAGAACTGGTGGGCCGCCCGAACGCCCCACAAACATCGTGCTCTCGATCACCTCCTATTGTCGCCGGAAAAGGGGTGATCGACCAATCGATCAAGTCGACCGCTCGCTGAAGGGCGCCCTCGGTTTCAGCACGGCTGGGCGAAGTGGCAATGACATGTCCAATCCAGTCTCGGAAATCCCCCTTCCTGACGATCGGTGTCTTGGGTTCAACATTCAATTTGACCTCGGCCACACCTGATATAGCAGCTGCCTGAGTGTCGCCACCAATCCAGTCCAGGGTGCCATCTTGATCAGGAAGCAGGAATCGCGCGGCCGCAGTATGTGAATGCTTTTTGCGCAGATCCCATTCCTCGCCAATGACAAGCTTGATGTGCTCGGTGACGAGGTCGACACCGTAAGCTAACTGGACCAGTTGAGGGTCGGGCGCGCCACTAAGACGCGGATTGACTTCAATGACAACTGGACCGCGTTTCGTGCACCGGAGTTCAATGTTAGTTGGCCCCCAGCCAAGGCCGAGAGCCCGCAAACAGCTCAGCGAAACATCGGCGATGCGCTCACGCTCCTGATCGGTTAGCAGGGCCGGATATGTCACCTCACGTATGACGAAATGGGGGAGGGGACCAAAGTCATTGGCGCAAATCGCAACGACCTCATTCCCCATAACATTAATGCTATAGAACGGGCCCTGTGCGAATTCTTCGACGAGTATTTTCGGTGTAGACCGCCATATGTGCTTTCCGCCCAATAGATAGGTCGTATGTTCGGCTACGTCTTCGAGGCTGCGGCACAATCGGACACCGATGCTGCCGCTGCCTACTGCCGGCTTAAGAATCACGGGCAGGCCGATCTCTGCAGCCGAGCTTTCTACCTCCGCCGCATTCGTTGCCAACCGATAAGCCGGTATTGGAACGCCGGCCTGCGCGAGGAGTTGGCGTTGCTTGAATTTGTCGCAGCTTCGTTCAATCGATTCAGGGTTCGGTCCCGGTAGATCGAAATGCCGGCAAAGCTTGCCAACTGTCGCATAGATCGATTCATGGTCCCCGGCAAAGCCAGTAATGCCAGCAATGTCGTGGGTAGCACGCAGCCGCGAACATTCGCGGACCAACGCTTCGAGATTGCCAGTGTCGACACGGATTGCCTCAACGTTTTCCGCCGAAAGATAGTCGTACCGAGGTGGATCAGCCGTCAGAGTAATTGGATGAAGACCAAGACACTGAGCCGCTTGGACGTATAGCTGACCAGTACCCCTATGGCCTTCGACCAATATGAGCGCTCTTCTTCTTACCATTGCTGTTAATCCCGATGTTGCGTGCTGGCGGCGGTCCGAGGGTACCGGCGTCACTTTTATGGCCGTGCCGGACCTCAGACTCGCGGTGCCGTACCATTGTCAACGACTGACGGTTGTAAAAATCTTGTAAATTGATTTGAAGGATCTGTTGCAGCGTTGTTGATTAGGGCGGCGTCGGAGGCTTGCTCCGTTCAAACCAGGTTAGCTGGGGTTGGTGTGTGATCCCGTGGGCCTGGGCGTGACCTACCCCTCGGGTAGGGCACGCCAAGCCACATCAAACTCGCAGCACAAGAACATGCGCTCTGGTCATACCGGCTCATGGTGAGCCCTGAATCTGGAACCGGCCCGATGTGTAAGCAGCGAGTCGTCAAACGGCCCCATTCAATCATGGAGTCACATCATTTAAGATCGCGAAAGCTGTCATTGCGGGTTACGGAACTGCTTTCCGTTGACATTCGAAGATGCGATCGGGCGTCAGAACCGGATCGCGGACCGCCGCTTCCACCTCGGCGAGCCCGGCTGATATAATCAGGTCTGAGGCTGCGCGCCCTGTCGTTCCCAGCATTTACATTAGGCAGCCTTGCCAAGATTGTCCCGCTGCAGAACCTGCCTGAGCGCATCGACGAACGTCCGAATATCTGTCGTACTATGGGCAGGCGTAACCGTCACCCTGAACCGCTCGGTTCCCACCGGAACACTCGGCGCCAGAATTGGCTGAACGTATATTCCATGCTGATCTAGAAGCTGGCGGGACGCTTCCTTGCAACGGAATGGATCACCAATAAGCACAGGAATGATGTGGCTTCGGGTCGGCATGACGGGGATGCCCGCCTCTTTCAGCAATCCGACTAAAAGTTTCGTTTTCCGGTGCAGATCAATTCGTTCTGAATCTGAATCGCGAAGATGGCGCAGCGCTGCCAGCGCACCAGCCGCTAGGGCTGGCGCAAGCGCCGTGGTGAAAATGAAACCGATCGAGAAGCTTCGTATGCTGTCAACAATGGAGGCAGGTCCGGTCACATAACCCCCCATCGAGCCGAACGCCTTACCTAGCGTTCCTTCGATGATGGTTGGACGATCCATGATGCCAAGTTCCGCGGCAATGCCGGCGCCTTTCGGACCGTACATTCCCGATGCATGAACTTCATCCAGAAACGTCATTGCGCCAAATTCGTCCGCCATGTCACAGATATCTTTGATCGGTGAAATGTCACCGTCCATTGAATATACCGATTCAAAAACAATGATCTTGGGTCTTGCAAGATTTACACTGCGCAGAAGCTCCCGCAAATGCGCAACGTCGTTATGCCGGAAGACGCGCTTTTCGGCCCGGCTGTTGCGGCATCCACTAATAATTGAAGCGTGGTTGTGCTCGTCAGAAAAAATAATTGTGTCCGGCATCAAAGATGCCAATGTACTCAATGATGAATCGTTTGAGCTGAAGCCGGAAACAAAAATCAATCCTGCTTCCTTATTGTGGAAACCTGCAAGCTCCCGCTCGAGCAACACGTGATAATGGTTGGTGCCACCAATGTTGCGGGATCCTCCCGATCCTGCGCCGTTGGCATCGATGGCGCGCTTCATTGCCGATAGCACTTTGGGGTGCTGCCCCATACCGAGATAATCATTAGTGCACCAAATGGTTATCTCTTTTCGGCCGTCGGGCCTATTGAGCCAGGCCTTTGGGAAGTTGCCAGACTGACGCTCCAGATCGGCAAATTCACGATACCCGCCACGGCCTTTGAGTTGCTCGATTCTTCCGGCGAAATACTGCACATAATCCAAATCAATCTCCTGTTGGGAAGCCGTTTTTCGGCGCGCTCAGTGCTGCTTCACAGCGCACCTGCGCCGGCCCATCGCGTCGCATCCCTCGACAAGCACCAGCAAGATTGGATTTCGACTACGCGCTTGATCTTGCGGGGGTTTCGGCCGCTCCAGCTAATTCGGGTAACGCGCCCCAAAGTGCAAGTGAAGAGAATGTTAAATCTATTTGTTACTGAAATGTTTGAAATTGCATAGTGTCGCAAGGGATTTCATAATTCTGGCCAGTCGTCGTTCGATTCCTGTCGCGGCCTTGTCAGAGCTGCGCTCGGCGGGCTTTCGGCCCGAGAGCCGCAATGCGCGAGGGCCGCGTCTTGTCGCGCAACAGCCCTTGAAGCCCTTCGGCGGCGAAACGCTCTGCAAACGCCATACGCAGCTTTTGGACTTGCTGGCCTGCCGGATCATCTTGACGGTGCCGACGTCATCGTCGGTCCAGCCGGTTCGGAGTCGCCTCAGAATCGGAAATTTCTGCCCATCAGACTGGAAATTGACATGTAAGCTTCCCGGCTCCTTCAGATGTCATCATCTCTCGCACACCAACTCATGCCACGCAGATGAGATCGCGCCTTTTTCTGTCGTCACATTCCATTGTCAGAATCGGAAAAGAAGGGTCTCCTTGTTTTTATAAAACAAAATTTCACAAATAATTATGAAAACGGACATGTTTCCTGCAGACAATTAACGTGCACGTACTTGTCTGCCGCTGAGTAACAAAATATAGGCAGCGATTATAACTTATAAACGTAGTGAAACGCGTCAATCGACATTTCCGTACATCTGCAGCAGAGACGAGGGGAGTCCCATGGGCCCTATGAAGATGCAGCCCGAGGAGATGGGCAGCCTGTCCGCGCGGATTTACAGCAAGGTGCGGGATGGCTTGATCATCGGCAATTTCGCGCCGGGCGATCGTCTCCTTATGCAGGATCTTGCCGAGCAGCTCGGAACCAGCATTACGCCGGTGCGCGAAGCCTGTCTGCGGCTCGTCAGCGAGCAGGCGCTCGAGTTGCGCTCCGGCAGGTTCGCCGCGGTGCCAGACCTCAGCCGCGCCCGCTACATTCAGATCAAGCTGATCCGCGTGGCACTTGAAGGGCTTGCGGCAGAACACGCTGCCGACCATTTTGCCCCCGCCGATCTCGAACAGCTTGAGACCTTCCGCGCCTCATTTGTAGAGAGCCATAAGGCCGGTAATATCAAGGAAGCGCGATCCTCCAATCGCGCTTTCCACTTCGGCGTCTACCGCCTGTCGCGTATGCCGATGCTGATCGGACAGATCGAAAGCATGTGGGCCTCGATGGGTCCAATCCTTAACGTTTACGATCGGGAAATTCCGCGCGGGTACACCGGCGCGGAAGAACATGACCATCTCATCGAGGCCTTGAGGGCTGGCGACAGGAAGAGGGCCCGCGAGGCGATCGAGAACGACATCCAGCGAGGCTCACATGGTTTTCTGCGCTATTTCGACGAGCGCGGCTCCGGCTGAGCTGAATTGCCCTAAGCACCATCGATCTGCGCGACGCGCGGTGTGCGCAGGCCGGCTGTTTCCCCGCCGTCTACAGTCACGACCGTGCCGTTGACATAGCTCGATTGATTCGAAAGTAACCAAGCGACCACATCAGCGATCTCTTCAGGGGCACCGAAGCGGTTGGCAGGGATCCGCAGTTCGAGCTGCTTCTTGCGCAGTGCATCGCTTATGATGTTGCCCATCATGCGTGTTTCGATCTGGCCGGGGCAGACAGCGTTGAAGCGGATCTCCTCGCCGAACTCCAGCGCGAGTGCCTGCGTCAGCCCGATGACCGCGGCCTTTGAGGCGCAGTAGGCAGCGAGCCCTTCTTCGCCCGTCTTTCCGGCGATGCTGGCCATGTTGACGACTGAACCCCTCCCGAGCCGCAAGCCGTCCAGCGCATGACGGATGAAGAAAAAGACGCTGCGTGCATTAACCGCAAGGATCTCATCCCAATCGTCCTGGGTGGCGGTGGCGAAGGCAATGCGCTTCGACATGCCGGCATTGTTCACGAGCCCCGCGAGCCGGCCGTTGCCAAGTTCAAGCGCACGGTCGACGACACGGCGGCAATCGTCTTCACGGATGATGTCACCGGCAACGAACGTGACACCGTGATTGGCGCGTTCGAGCGCCGCGCCCGCTTCTGCATCTCGGCCGGTCGCCACCACTCTGGAACCGGCAGACGCAAGTTTCTCCACGCAGGCCTGCCCAATCCCGTGCGTGGCGCCTGTTACGATGATCATTCCAATTCACTCCATTGCGTATTTGGCAACCGCACAGTTTGGGGGGCTCGCTTTTGGGCCAATCCCCGCCCCATCAAATCATGACGAACAACGTTGTCGTCACCTAGGATCAGTGGATCAAGTTGTGACGCAGGTTAAAGCCGGTGGACTGGCCCAAGCGCCGGGCCGTCGGCCCAACGGCTAGATTGGCGATACTGCGCATGTGGCCATGTCTTTCCTCGCGTGATGGGGTGTTCCCTAGAAGCGGAGCGATATGCGGGTGTGACCGATAAGGCGGACCGGCTATTCCGATGGGGACATCCATACTGTCGCATGACCGACTCGTCATCCCCGCAAGGCCAGTAATGCCAGAAGTGCTGCACAATACGCCAAGAACGCACACCGACCAATCAGTGTTTCGACTGTTCGCCGAACACGGGATCGGCCTCTCAGCTGGCAAAACCATGTCGCAATGGCTGGACGTGCATCGCGATTTGCGAGTCTGGTGACGCGGGACTTGCGCCGGCACGCTATCAAGGGAACCGGCCGCGACGGCTTGCCGGCGGAGGCTGTGCTGCCCTGCCCCTGCTCAAGCAGCACCACCCACTAAGCATCGGGAACCCGCGTTCCATTTAGAAGCCTCCACGTTGCGGGCCTTTGCCCGGCTGCCGGGAGAATGAAGTCGCAAGACAACACCCGCAATCCGGGCGCCGACCTCTAGGACGAGCTCAGGCTGGCAAGCGCCAGACGAGAGAAGTTGGAAAGCGGCACGGTCGTGCGCGGGGAACCGTCATTTCAACAATCATCCGACCGCAGCGTGTTATGGCACGCTGCCGTGCGGTTCAGCGCGGCTGTTGCAGCACGCGAATGCACTGGGCACATCTCCCTCCCTAAAGACCTATGACGATTTGGTCGATAGCGAAGTGCGGTTGCTGACCAATGGCTCTGTATTCGAAGGCCACGCTGATCGCTTTGACTTATTCGCCGGCGCTTGATGTCAGGCAACTCGATCGACAAGCCGCTACCCGTCGGTCGCGAGGAAGCCCACATCGTCGAGGCCAGTTGCATGGCTGCTGTCTCGACCTCGTTTTTCGTCAAATGGATTCTGATCCCGGTCGAGGCAGCGAAACCGCGATTGAAGACACCTTCCCGGCTGAGCACCGGCTAATGAAAACCCTATTGACTTATAACTTATAAGTAGTACGGTAGCGCTGTGAATGAACAACGGCGCGGATGGCCCTGAAGGCGAACTCGCCTAGACGGTACTGCGATCCGCCAGCAAGCCTCTGCTCCCAAGGCAGACCGCGGAGCCGGCGAAATCGCCGGCTCCGGACCCGGGAACACACGAAAATGGGGAATCACATGACCAAGAATCACGCTTTCCGATCCATCCTCGCGGTGGCTTTCGTCACCGGCGTGGCCGTCCTGCCCAACGCCGCCGAGGCCAAGGATTGGTGGCCCTTCAAGATCAACGCGGCCAAAGGCGGCGATCTGAAAAAAGTCGAGGCACTTGACTATGTGCCGCTGGAAAAGGCCGAGAAGCCCTGGAACCTGTGCGTCTTGTTTCCGCACCTCAAGGACAGCTACTGGGTCTCGGTGGACTACGGTATCGTTGAGGAAGCAAAGCGCCTGGGTGTCAAAGTGACGGTCCTGCAGGCCGGCGGCTATGACGCACTGCCCAAGCAGCTGTCGCAATATGACGATTGCGTCGCATCCGGCGCCCAGGGCATCCTCGTCGCAGCCATCTCGGAAGCCGGTCTGGCGGCCAAGCTGAAGGAGGGCGATGCCAAGGGTCTTGTCCAGATCGCCGTCGCCAATCCCATCCTGGAAACTCCGATCACCGCGCGCATCACTCCCGATACCTACCAGAAGGGTTTTCAGGAGGGTGAGTACCTCAAGAAGTATCTCGGCGACAAAAAGACGACCGCGATCGGCCTGCCGGGTCCGCAGGGATCGGGTTGGGCGGAGAGCTATATGGCGGGCTTTCGCGACAGCACCAAAACCGGCAACATCAAGCTCGCGGCCGAGCTCTATGGTGAGCCCGGCGTTCCGCAAAGCCTGCGCCTCGTCGAGGACGCGTTGCAGACCTATCCGGATCTCAATGTCATCTGGGGCGGGGCCGCGGCGGCGGAAGCGGCCGTCAGCGCCGTCGCCGACGCTGGCCGCGACGATGTCGTGATCATGTCGTCTTACGAGAACCAGACGATGCTGAAGCTGGTCAAGGAAGGCAAGGTGCTTGGCTTTGCCGCCGAGTATCCGGTGATGATGGGCCGCATCAGCGTCGACCTCGCGGTGCGCGCCTTGGAAAAGAAGGACTACGAGAAGGTTCTGCTGGTCGCGCCGGGCATCGTGACCAAGGACAACGTCGACAAGATCGACCCGACGCAGATTTTTGCGCCCGATGGGTGGAAGCCTGAATTTTCGGTACAATAGTCGCATCTTCGATGGGCGGCAGACCTCGGCCTTGGCCTGCCGCCCTTTCTGCTTCGATCTCGGTGGTGTCAAAAGATGCTTGAACTTACGGGTATGACGAAGCGTTTCGGGGGTGTGGTGGCGCTTGACGGCGTTGATTTCTCGCTGTTGAGCGGCGAGGTCCATGCCCTTCTCGGCGAAAACGGCGCCGGCAAGTCGACACTCATCAATCTGATAGCGGGAACCTATGGCTGGACCGAAGGCTCGTGCCGTATCGACGGCCAAGCCGTTTCCGCGCTGACCCCACAGAAATCCCGCGATGCCGGGGTGGCGGCTGTGTTCCAGGAATTCAGTCTTGTCCCCGACCTCACGGTCGAGGAGAACCTGTTTCTTGGACGCGAGATCAAGGGAAGGCTTTTCCTAAATCGGCGCGCGATGCGTGCCCGCGCGGAAGAACGCTTCCGCGACATTGGCTTTCACGTCGAGCTGGACAGCAAGATCGAAACGCTGACCCGGGCCCAAAAGCAGATGGTCGAGATTGCCAAGGGCATGCTTTCGGATGCCAAAATCCTCATCCTCGACGAACCGACCGCGTCGCTTACCGACGGTGAAGCGGAAAAACTGTTCGCCGCCATCGCGGGCCTCAAGGCGCGGGGCGTCGGCATCATCTATGTGTCGCATCGCATGGCCGAGATCCGTCGGCTCGCGGACCGTGTCACGGTCTTGCGAGGAGGGCGCAAGATCGACACAGTGGCCATCGCCGCGGCATCGGACGCGACCCTGATCGAGATGATGGTCGGCCAGCCGGTCGAACGACTTTATCCGTCAATTAGCCAGCGCCCCGCCGAAATCGTGCTGGCGACCAGGGGGCTGCGTGTCTCCGGTAGCGTGTCGGACGCCTCCATCACGGTCAGGGCTGGCGAAATCGTCGGCCTGGCGGGCCTGGTTGGCTGCGGTCGTAGCGAACTTTGCCGAGCCGTGTTCGGCCTGGAGCGGGTGACGGCCGGTGAGATCGAACTCCATGGCGCGGTGGTCAGAGCGCCGGTGCCGCACAGCATGTTGCGCGCCGGACTTTGTTACTATCCAGCCGACCGCGGCGCCGAGGGACTGGCGCTTGGCCGGCCAGGCCGCGAGAATGTGACCATGGCCGCGCTCGACGACCCGAGACTGTCCCAGCGCGGCATGCTCAAGTCCTGGCGCGAGCGCCGGGCGATAGCCGCTCCGTTGAAGACACTGGGTCTCCGGCCGATGGCGCCCGAACGGGCGGCCGCGTCATTTTCGGGAGGAAACCAGCAGAAACTCGTGCTGGCGCGCGGTCTGATGCGCCCGGTCTCGGTCCATATTTTCGATGAACCGACGGTTGGCATCGACGTCGGCGCCAAAAGCGAGGTCTACAGGCTGATGAAAACCCTGGTGGAGAATGGCGCGGCTATTCTGCTGTCATCGTCCGAACTGCCAGAGCTCGTTCATCTGGCCAACCGCGTCTACGTCATGCGCGAAGGGCGCATAGTCGCCGAACTCAAAGCCGACGGCATCACCGAGGCCACTGTGCTGCGCCACTATTTCGACGCCGAAACCGGCGCCACGGAGGCGGCATGAGCCCTGACACGCTGCGGCGACGTTTTGTGGAAACCGGCGGGATCGTCATCCTGCTTCTGGTCGCGGTTGCGGCCGCGGCCGCGATCATCGAACCGCGTTTTCTGAACCGCCTGAACATCCTCAACGTCCTGCGCAATTTCTCCTTCCTGGCAGTTCCGGCGATTGGTCAGATGATCGTCATGACCACCGGCGGTTTTGATCTGTCGGTCGGCGCCACCATGGCCTTGGCCTCAGTGGTCACTGCCGCGGCGATGGCCGCGATGCCCGATGCGCATGGGCTCCAGCTGCTGGTGCCCGTAGCGCTGGCCTTGGCCAGCGGCGCCTGTGTTGGCCTGGTAAACGGCACGCTGGTGGCGCGGCTTTCCCTATCACCTTTCATGGTGACATTGGCATCGTTGTCGATCGTCGCGGGAATTACGCTCTATTACACGCAGGGTATCCCGATCTATGGCGTTTCCGACGCCTTCGTCGGTGCCATCGGGCGAGGGCAGGTGCTTGGCCTGCCGCCGGTCTTGCTGCTGGCGATCGCGGTGATCGCCATCGCCATCATTCTGCAGCGTCGGACCGCGCTCGGGCGCCACTTCTACGCCGTCGGCGGCAATGTCGGTGCCGCCCGGCTGTCGGGAGTGCGCACATACCGTGTGCTGATTACCGCCTATGTGCTCTCCGGTCTTCTGGCCGCGTTCACCGGCGTGCTGATCACCGCTCGCATCGGGTCCGGCCAGTCCACGATCGGCGGCACGCTGGGACTGGAGACGATCGCCGCAGCGGTGATCGGCGGCGTTTCATTGCGCGGCGGCTCAGGCCGCGCCGAGAACGTCGCCATGGCGGCGCTGTGCCTGGCGATCATCGCCAATGCGATGAACCTCACGCAGATCGACAGCAAATTCCAGACGCTGGTTCTCGGTTCGGTGCTCATCGGCGCACTGGCTTTCGACCGAATTGTTCAGGGGAGGCGGGCCAATGTCTGATCGTCCAGACATGGCGGCTCCGGTTGTTCTTGACCGCGCTCGCCCGGACATCCGCCAGTTCGCGGTGCAGGCCAAGCTGCCGGGGCTCGTATTCCTGGCCCTGCTGGTTCTCGGTCTGCTCGACCCGCGCATCGTTTCAAGCGGCAATCTCTGGAACATCGCGATCCAGACCAGCTATCTCGCACTCTTCGCCATGGCGCAGACCATGGTGCTGCTGACGCGCGGCTTCGACCTGTCGCTTGGTTTCACCGTCTCGCTCGTCAGCGTCATATCGGCGATGGTGATGACCGGAACCGGCGATATGCCCATCCTGTGGGGAATCGCCGCTGGCCTTGGCGTCGGGCTGCTGATCGGCGGGCTGAACGGCGTCCTCATCGCCGGTATCGGCATCAACCCGTTGGTGACGACGCTCGGCATGGCCAACATTGTCATGGCGCTGGCGTCAACCGTCAGCGGCGGCTTTCCCGTGCCGGGCATTCCCGAAGCCTTCACGGAGGCCTTGGCGGAGGGACGGGTGATCGGCATTCCGGTGCCCATCGTGTTCGCCGCGCTGTGTTTCGCACTGCTGTTCCTGGTCCTGCGCTTCACCGTGTTCGGCCGCAGCCTGTATCTGATCGGCGCCAACCCTCGCGCGGCGAAGGCGGCGGGCGTTCGCACCGGACGTGTCGTTGCGATCGACTACGTGGTCTGCTCGCTGCTGGCCGCGATTGGCGCCATGCTGCTCACCGCGCGCACCGGATCGGGCGAGCCCAATCTCGGCGGCAACCTGACCCTGGAATCGATAGCGGCGGCGGTGGTCGGTGGCGTGCGGCTGACCGGCGGAGAGGGAGGCGTCACGGCGGCTCTGCTCGGTGCCCTGTTCATCACGATCATTTCCAACGCCATGAATCTCATGCAGGTCGACGGCTATCTGCAGCAGGTTCTTTTGGGCCTCATCATTCTGGCCAGCCTGATACTGGGCCGCGATCACAAGAAACGCTAACAGCTCCGGACCTTAAATGGCTTATCAAGTCTGCATCGATATAGGCGGAACTTTCACCGATTGCCTGGTTTCCGAGCCCGGTGGGAAAATCTCGATCTTCAAATCGCCGACGACCCCCGGCGAATTCGAGAAGGGGTTCATCAACGTGCTGCACGTCGCGGCCGCCGGATACGGGCTCGATCCCGCGACGTTCATGACCGCGATCGATTTGATCGTACACGGCTCGACCGTCTCGACCAACGCGCTGGTCGAGCGCAAGACCGTCAAGGTCGGTCTGATCCTCAACGAAGGACATCAGGACATCCTCGTCCTGCGCGAGGGCCCGCGCAAGGGCGCCTTCCAGTGGCGGCTCGACTATCCCGAGCCCTATGTCCCGCGCCACCTGACGAAGACGGCGCGGGGCCGCGTCGATGCGCGCGGGCGGGAGCTCACGCCTCTGTCGAGATCCGATGTCGAGGCGGCGATAGCCGATTTCCGGCGCTATGGGGTCGAAGCGATAGCGGTCGGTCTGCTTTGGTCGGTCGTCAATCCCATTCATGAAACAACGGTGCGCGAAATCATCGCGCAGGCATGGCCGGAGATGCCGGTGACGCTTAGCCATGAAGTCAATCCGATGTCGCGCGAGTATAAGCGCATCATCGCGGCCGCTATCGACGCGTCGATCAATCCGATCGTGCGCACCTATATCGAGGACTTGCGGCAAGCACTGTCGCAGGCTGGTTTCCAGGGCGAGCTGCTGCTGGCCAACTGCGTCGGTGGAATGATGCCTCCCGCCGAGATGCTGCGGCGGCCAATCTACAGCGTCATGTCGGGGCCGACGCTGGCGCCGATGGCGGCGCTGGCGCTGAGCGACGAAGCCAACGTCATCGTCGGTGACATGGGCGGCACCACCTTCGACGTCTCGGCTTTGCGTGACCACCAGATCATCGTCACCCCGGACAGCATGATCCACGACGATTCACTAGGCATCGCGAAAGTTGATGTGAGATCGGTCGGCGCCGGCGGCGGGTCGATTGCCTGGGTCGATGATGGCGGCCTGCTGCGGGTCGGCCCACAGAGCGCTGGCGCGCGGCCGGGGCCGGCATGCTACGGAGCGGGCGGCACCGCGCCGACGGTCACCGATGCCAATGTCGTGCTCGGCATCATTGATCCCGATTATTTTCTCGGCGGCCGGATCAAGATCAGCCGCGAACTGGCCGAGAAAGCGGTCGCGAGCATCGCGACGCGGCTCGGCATCCCGCTGCTCGACGCGGCTTACGCCATCCAGACCACCAGCAACCACAACATGGTCGGGGCCATCGAGGAAATCACCATTCGCGAGGGCATAAACCCACGCGACAGTTTCTTTGTCTGCGGCGGCGGTGCGACCGCCATCCACATCGCCGAGATGGCCGACATATTGGGCTTGAAACGCTACATGATCCCGCGCTTCATGGCTGGGTTGAGCGCGTTCGGCGGGTTGATCTCGGATATTACGCGCGAGGAAAGCGCGGTTTTCCTGACCTCGACCTCGACCCGGCGCTTCGACGCCGCTGGCGTCTCCGACATCCTGGCGCGGTTGAAGGTGTCGGGCGAGGCATTCCTCGAACAGGCCGGCGTTGAGCCCGAGCTGCGGCGTTTCGAGTTCTCCTTTCTTGGTCGCTACGAGTACCAGTCCTGGGAAATCGAGGTCCATTTCGAGGCCAATGAGCCGCGCCTCGAAGCGGAAAAACTCCCAAGTCTCGTCGAAGCGTTTCATCAGATGCACGAACGCATTTATTCGATCAGATCCGACCGCGACATTGTCGAATTCACCAACTGGAAGCTGCGCGCGGTGGGCAAGCGGGCTAACCAGGATGCCTGGAAGGATTTCAGGCTGGCCGACCAGGCGACGGCGCCGGTCGCCAAGACCCATCGGCCAGCCTATTTGCATGAAACTCGGCGGACGAGCTCTCTGCCTGTTTACGACATGGACCAGCTTGGCGCGGGGGCGGCGCTTGATGGGCCATGCCTGGTGGAGTCGACGACGTTCACCGCCTTCCTCAAGGACGGACATCGCGGGCGCGTCGACCCACAAGGCAACATCGTCGTGACCGTCGATTGACACCAACCTTCCCGAGCAAGGCATCATAAAATGAATTCACCTGTCATTCGCCTGGAGACGCCAACGCGCCGCGTCGATCCGTTCCTGATGTCGGTTCTCAAAAGCCGGTTCGAGGCCGTCGTGCGGGAAATGACGCTGGTCGTGATGCGGGCCAGCCGCTCGGCGGTGATCAAGAACGCCCGCGACCTGAGCTGTGCGATCCTGACCTATGATCACCGCCTCGTTTCCACCGAGGACGCGCTGCCGATCCACGTCATGTCGATGGATCTGGCGACCCGTCCGATAACGGAGTTGTTCGACGATATCGCCGACGGCGACATCTTCCTCAACAACTGCCCATACACGGGCGGCACCCATCATGCCGACCTGATCATGGCGATGCCGATCTTTTTCGGTGGCATGCCGCTGTTTTGGGCCGTGGCGCTTTCCCATCACGCCGATACTGGCGCGCCGACGCCTTCGACCTATCTGCCATTCGCCAAGAACGTTTATGAGGAAGGCATCCACTTTCCCTGCGTGCGCGTGGTCGAACAGCACAGGGAGAAGCAGGACATCCTGCGCATCGGCATGATGCGCAACCGTGTTCCAGACATCTGGCTGGGCGACGTGCGCGCCCAGATCGGCGCCTGCAGGACCGGTCGACGCCGTCTGTTGGAACTGCTTGAAAAATACGGCCGCGACACGCTGCTGGATTTCGTCGAGGACTGGTTCGACTACGGTGCACGTCGCGCCATGGCCGAGATCGCCAAATTGCCGAAGGGCAAGTTCACCTACGAGGTCCGCCATGACCCGGTCCCCGGCGTGGCGGAAGAGGGCATCCCGGTCAGGATCACCATCGATGTCGACCCCGAAGCCGGCGAAATCACGGTCGATGTGCGTGACAACATGGATAACGTCCCTGGCGGTCTCAATCTGTCGGAAAACACCTGCACGGGCTCGTGCCGCATTGGCGTCTTCAACAATCTCGACGACGGCATCCCGCACAACGAGGGCGCCAAGAGCCGGATCAAGGTGTTGATGCGGGAGGGAAGCGTGGTTGGCAAACCGCGCTACCCCGTAGGCACCTCGGTGGCGACCACCAATGTCAACGACCGCTTGATCATCGCCGGCAACTGCGTGTTCTCGACCATGGGAGAACCTTATGGCCAGGCCGAGAGCGGCTCGCACCTGCCAGCGGGGATCGGCGTGATTTCAGGCAAGGATCCGTTCAAGGATGGGCAGCCCTACGTCAACCAGGTCTTCATTGGCTACGCCGGCGGCGGCGCGCGTCACGGCTATGACGGCTGGCTGACATATTGCGGGCCGGCGAATGGCGGTCTGATCGCGCTGGATTCCGTGGAGGTGGACGAATCCATGTATCCCATCATCATTGAATCGCGCGGCGTGGTGGCGGACACGCAAGGCATTGGCGAGTTCGAGGGCGCTCCCGCGGTGGGCGGTGTCTTCTATCCCGTCGACCACGAGATGACACTGGTCTACTCGGCCGATGGCACAACCTTTCCGCCGCGCGGCGTGCTCGGCGGCGGTGACGCCAAGGCCAGTCGCAGTGCCAAGCGCGGCCCGGACGGCAAGCTGGTGGAATTGCCTGCGTTCCATGAGGAGGCGTGTCGCGCCGGCGAGCGCATCGAGTTCGTTGCCTGTGGCGGCGGTGGCTACGGCGACCCGACCAAGCGCGATGTCAGCCGTGTCGCGGCCAGCGTTGACCGCGGCTGGCTAACGAGCGAAGCGGCTCGCCAATCCTACAAGGTGGCCCTGGTGCTGGACGCCGAGCAGGGCGTCTGGGTCGTCGACCGGGATGCCACCGCGCGCCTTCGGGCGGCCTGAGCCAGCGCGAAGAGAGGTCGCCAGCAAATGACCGGCGGCTTCGATCACGCCCGCTTGGCGGCCGCGTCCTGCTCGTCGAAATACCGCAACAGGTTCATGCCACCGCGCACGATGTCGCGTTCGATCGCCTTACGCGCCACCTTCTTGTTGCGGGTCCGGAACGCTCCGATCAGCGTCTCGTGCTCCTCCGCGCCGATGTAATCGTTCTCGGCCTGCAGATAATACACGTTGAGGATAGGGCCCATCGAGACCCACAGGCTTTCGATCTGGGCGATCAGCATATCCATCTTGGACAGGCGGTAGACGCCGAAGTGGAATTCACGATTGGCGCGACGGGCGCGGTCAGCATCGCCGGACGTTTCGCCGGCCACGAAATCGCGATGGATCTCGACCAGTTTTGCAATGTCCTTCTCCGAAACATGCTCGACGGCGAGTTCGGCCGCTAGTCCCTCGAGCGCGATGCGAATGAGCCGGACCTGCCAGTAACGCGACCGGGTCAGCTCTGGAACGGTGATGAACCGCCCCGACCGCAGTTCCAGCGCCTGCTCGCTGACGAGCCTGAAACAGGCCTCTCGCACAGGCGTGACGCTGGTGCCCAGCCGTTGCGCCAAATCCTGCATCAACAGCCTTTCGCCGGGCCGGAAATTGCCGGCGATCAGGGCTTCGCGCAGCGAGATATAAGTTCTCGCCGACAGACTGCCTTGCTCGATTGGCTGCATCGTGCTCATGGTCCACCGCTGCAATCTTGGCCGCACCGAATCGGCAACGGATAGTGCGAGACGCTCTTATATCCTATAAGTCCGTTGCGAAACATGGCTAGGAGCTGGCGGGTTTCCCGGCGGAGAGCTTGCGCAGGATAGTCTCGATGATATCCAGCGATTTCTCCACTGTCGCCCGGTCATGGCTCCCTGACAGGTAGAGACGCTTGAGCGCGAGCGGCTGGCCGATCAGCCGGTTCGCCACCATCTCTCTGCGGAATGCAAGATCGAAGACATCGTCGTTGCGCAGCAAGTCCTGATAGTCGCGGTAAGGCCCGCTGAGGAAATAGATCAGCCAGACCGAGCCAAACCCGGCGCTCTGCGCGGGCAGGCCGAGGCGATCGATAATGCCATCCAGCTGCGTGCGCATGAAAGCGCCGAGGGCGAAGAGACGGTCGTAGAAGCCTGGTTTGGACAGCTCCTCGATCGTCGCCTGCATGGCGGCGAGCGTCGACGGCGTGCCGTTGAAAGTACCGCCCATGAATACGGAGCCTTCCCCGGTCCGACCGACGAGCTCCATGAGATCGCGACGACCGGCCACCACGCCAACGGGATAGCCTGACGAGGCCGCCTTGCCGAAGGTCGCGAGATCAGGCGTGACGTCGGCGATCGACTGATAGCCGCCAAGCGCGTGGCGAAAGCCGGTGATGACCTCGTCGAAGATCAGCACGACACCATGATCGCTGGTCAGGCGACGTAGGTCGCGCAGGAAAACATCCGTGGCCATCAGCGACCCGATATTGTGAGCGATTGGCTCGATGATGATCGCCGCGACCTCGCCCGGATTGGCCTTGAGATAATCCTCGACGGCGCCGGCATCGTTGTAAGGCAGCACGATGGTGTGACGGGCGGCATCCTCGAGGATGCCGGCGCTGATCGGGTCGTACTTGCCGATCGCCTGCGCGTGCGACTGTACGTTCATGGCGATATAGTCGTGCCAGCCGTGATAGCCGCCTTGGAACTTGATGATGCGCTTGCGACCGGTTGCGGCGCGGGCAAGGCGCAGGGCGTGATAGGTCGCCTCCGATCCGGAATTGCAGAAGGCGACCAGATCCGCGCAAGGGATGCAGTCGACCAGCGCCTCCGCCACCTCGATCTCCAGCCGCATCGTTCCCGCACCGACAAGATCGATGTCCTGGGAGACCGCGGCGATGCGTTCACGCACCGCCGGATGACAGTGGCCAAGCACATTGGCGCCGAAGCCGCAATGGAAGTCGGTGTACTGGTGTCCCTCGACGTCGTAGAGAAACGCACCCTGCGCCCGGGCAAAGACATGCGGCGCGCCGAGCCTGCGGCTCGGGCTGAGCAATCCGCCCGGCATCACCGCGCCGGCGCGCTCAATGAGTCGGGAGGTGTTATTCTGATCGGTCATCGGAATGTCCGTGCATGGCTATGGTTGTCCGCCGGCTCAGCCGAGGGCTTCAAGAACGGTGGCCTCGATCCCCGCCGCGTCCAGCCGGTAGTGCTTGTAGAGATGCGTTGGCGGCGCAATCAGGCTGTATTCGTCGCGGATGCCATGGCGTATCAACCGTGCCGGGCTGCCCGCCTCCGCCAGGATTTCCGCCACGGCGCCGCCCAGACCGCCCAGGATATTGTGTTCCTCGATGGTTAGAATGAAGCGGGAGTGAGCCGCGGCCGAGAGCACTGCCTTCGTATCCAGTGGCTTCACCGTATGCATGTCGATCAGTCCGACGGATTTGCCCGCCGCGCGCAGCGCGCGGTAAGCCTCCCTTGAGGGATGGACCATCGAGCCACAGGCGATGATGGTCAGGTCCGATCCTTCGCCGTGAACGATCGCCTTGCCGAACTGGAAGTCGACGCCGTCGTCTTCATAGACCAGCGGTTCCTGGCCGCGGCCAATGCGGAAGTAGATTGGCTGGGCATGATTGACAGACGCCTTGACGGCGGCCGCCAGTTGCGGGCCGTCAGCCGGCGCGACGACCGTGAGGTCGGCGATGCTTCGCATGATGGCAAGATCTTCCGTCGCATGGTGGGAGGTGCCGTAGAAGCCGAGTGAAATACCGGCATGATGACCGATCAGCCGCACCGGCAGCGCCGAATAGGCGACGTCGGTTCTGATCTGTTCGCAGCACAGCAGCGCCAGGAAAGAAGCGAATGTAGCGACGAACGGCATGGCGCCGGTGCTGGCCATGCCGGCAGCAGCCGAAACCATGTTCTGCTCGGAAATGCCAAATTGCGTGAAGCGTTCGGGAAAGCGTTGCGCGAACCGCACCAGCCCGTTGGAATATTGAAGGTCGGCCGTACCGGCCACGACCGGATAACCGTCGTCGACCAGATCAATGAGCGCATTGGCCAGGTAACTCAGGCCAGGCGCGCGCGCGTTGATCTGGCGGTACTGCCAGGAGTTGGTATCGATCGGGCCGTTCATTGTGTTTTGCCTCCACGCTTGATCTCTTCGGCGGCCAAGGCCTCGTCCGATGGCGCGAGATAGCCCAGATGCCAGCCGGGTTCGGTTTCCATGTAACCAACGCCCTTGCCTTTGGAGGTCTTGGCAATGATGCAGACGGGCCGGGTGCGGTCTGCCTCGGCCTTCAACTGTCGCAGCAGCGTCGCGAGAGCGACGACGTCGTGCCCATCGACCTCGTGCACCTGCCAGCCGAACGCCGCCCATTTGTCGGCCAACGGTTCGATGCCGATGATGTCGTCGACCTGCCCGTCGAGCTGGTATCCGTTGCGGTCGACGATGGCGATCAGATTGCCGGCCCTATGATGGGCGGCGGACAGCGCCGCTTCCCAGACCTGGCCCTCCTGCATCTCGCCGTCACCGAGCAGGACATAGACATCGAAGCGCCGGTTGGCCGCACGGGCGCCGAGCACCATACCGAGGCCGCCGGACAAGGCATGACCGATCGAGCCGGAGCTGAAATCGACGCCGGGCACCTTGCGCATGTCGGGATGATCGCCAAGCGGATTGCCGAGCCGGGTGTAGCCATCGAGGACGTCCTTGGAGAAGAAGCCCCAGTCGACCAGCAGCGGGTAAAGGCCGACCGCGGCATGTCCCTTGCCCATCAGGAAGCGGTCGCGATCCGGCCATTGCGGCTCGCCGCGCCTGAGCCGCATCGCATCGTAGTAGAGCGTGGCGAATATTTCCGCGCAGGAAAATACTGACGAATAATGCCCAACCTTGGCGATCTGGATGAGGCGCAGCGTCTCGAGCCGTACGAACTCTGCCCTGTCGCGCAACAGGGCGATCCGCTCCGCGTCGGGTGGCAGGGCGTTGTTTGAGGGAGTGGGTGGGGTGGCCATTGGGCGTCACTCTCGGGATCATTTTTCTCGACAACTTATAAGTTATAAGATATTCCTGGCCGACGCAACCGCCTATCTGGTCGCAAGGAGAATTTTGATGAACAACGAATCGCGCGTGCTGGACATGGCCAGGCACTTTCATTCCCAGACGGATCCACGCCTGCATGAGGATCATGGTCCGTTGACGATCGTCGCCGGCGAAGGCGCGACCGTCACGGATGACGCGGGCAACCGCTATATCGAGGGCATGGGCGGACTCTGGTGCGCCTCGCTTGGCTTCAGCGACAGCCGGCTGGCTGTCGCTGCTGACCGCCAGATGCGCAAGCTCGCCGTCTACCACACCTTCAACCACCGCTCGAACGAGCCCACCGTCGAACTCGTCGAGCAGCTTACCGCGTTGGCGCCGTTCGACAACGCGCGCGTTTTTCTGGTCGGCTCCGGTTCCGAAGCCAATGATACGATGGTCAAGCTCGCCTGGTACTACCAAGCCGCGCGGGGGCGCCCGGAGAAACGCAAGATCATCAGCAGGTTTGGCGCCTTCCACGGCAGTACGATCATGGGCGCGGCGCTGAGTGGCCTGCCGCATATGCACAAGTCCTTCAACCTGCCGCCGCTTCCCGTCATATTCGCGGCGCGGCCATTTCACTATCTCGACGGTCTGCCGGCCGAGGCGGAGCATGACTACGCCACGCGCCTGGCCCAGGAACTCGAGGCCCTGATCCTGGCGGAGGGGCCAGAGACGATCGCCGCGATGATCGCCGAGCCAGTCATGGGCGCCGGCGGCGTGCTGGTACCGCCGGAGGGTTATTTTCCAAAGGTTCAGGCGGTGCTGCGCAAATACGACATCCTGATGCTGTCCGACGAGGTGGTCTGCGGCTTCGGACGCACCGGAAATTGGTTCGGCAGCCAGACTTTTGGCATGGAACCGGACATGCTGTCGGTCGCCAAGGGGCTTTCATCCGGTCATCTGCCCATTGGCGGCGTCATTATCTCCGACAAGGTCTACCAGTGCGTCGCCGATGAGGCCCACAAGGTCGGCGTGTTCGGCCACGGTTTCACCTATTCCGGCCATCCGGTGACAGCCGCCGTCGCCGCCGAGGCGATCAGGATCTACCGCGAGATCGATCTCGTGAGCCAGGCGCGCCGTCTCGGCGATTATCTGCATGCAGCGCTCGCGGACGCGCTCAACGACCATACACTGGTCGGCGAGGTCCGCGGCCGCGGTTTTATAGCGGGGATCCAGATCGTCGAGGATCGCGCCACCCGTCGCGCCTTTGCGCCGGAGCTGCGAATTGGCACCGATGTCGAGCGGCGGTGCCGCGAGCACGGAGTCATGATCCGCAACATGGGCGACGTGCTGGCAATCTGCCCGCCCTACGTCATCGCCCCTAAAGAGATCGATTACATGGTTGATGGCATTCGCGCGGCGCTTGATGAGACCGCGGCGGAGCATCTTCGGACTGGCCAGTTGGCTTGAAGCCGCGGCGGCGCGGCGAGACGTCGCGCATAGCTGAAGCGCGGCCGGCGGTGTCGTTCTGCCGCGCGAATAGGGCGCTTCGGCAAAGGCGCTAGCCGCAGCCAGCATACAGGATCCTGATTGTCTTATCCGAACGGAGGCCAGACCATGCTTCAGAAAACCAGCCATTTCATGCGCCAGGCCAATCTCATAAACGGCGAGTGGGTGCAGGCCGATAGCGGCCAGACGGTCGACGTCAACAATCCGGCCACCGGCCTCAAGATCGGCACCGTGCCGAAGTCGGGCAAGGCCGAGACCCGCCGCGCCATCGAAGCCGCCNCAACCCGGCCACCGGCCTCAAGATCGGCACCGTGCCGAAGTCGGGCAAGGCCGAGACCCGCCGCGCCATCGAAGCCGCCGCAGAAGCTTTCAAGACCTGGCGCAAGACGACCGCGCTCGAGCGCTCGAAGCTGCTGCGCAAGCTGCATGACGCGATGATGGACAATCAGGACGTGTTGGCCGAACTGCTGACCATCGAGCAGGGCAAGTCGCTGTTCGAATCGAAGGGCGAGATCGGCTCGGCCGCGGCCTACATACTGTGGTTTGCCGAAGAAGGCCGCCGCACCTATGGCGACGTGGTGCCGTCACCCTGGGCGGATCGCCGCATTCTGGTGACCAAGGAGCCGGTCGGCGTCATCGCCGCGATCACACCGTGGAATTTCCCGTCCTCGATGCTGGCCCGCAAGCTCGGCCCGGCTCTCGCCGCTGGGTGCACCGCCGTGGTGAAGCCCGCCTCGCAGACGCCTTATTCGGGTCTTGCCTGGGGGGCGCTTGCCGAGGAAGTCGGCTTCCCCAAGGGCGTCGTCAACATCCTGACCGGCGCCGCCGGCGAGATCGGCGACGAGATCTGCGCAAATCCGCTGGTGTCGAAGATCACCTTCACCGGCTCGACGGAGGTCGGCAAGCTTCTCATTCAGAAGTCGTCGGTCACCGTCAAGAAGGTGTCGATGGAGCTCGGCGGCAACGCGCCGTTCATCGTCTTCGACGACGCCGATCTCGAACGCGCCGTCGCCGGTGCGATCACCGCCAAGTATCGAAACTCCGGCCAGACCTGCGTCTGCACCAACCGTTTCCTGGTTCAGGCCGGCATCTATGACAAGTTCGTCGAAAAGCTGGCCGCCGCCAGCAACGGGTTGAAGGTCGGTTCCGGCCTCGAAGAGGGCGTGCAGCAGGGGCCGCTGATCGACGAAAAGGCAGTCGAGAAGGTCGAAGAGCTGATTGCCGATGCGACGTCCAAGGGTGGCAAGGTTGTCGCCGGCGGCAAACGCCATGCGCTCGGCGGCTCGTTCTTCCAGCCGACCGTCATTGCCAACGCGACACCCAAGATGCGCTTCATGAAGGAAGAGATTTTTGGCCCGATCGCCCCGGTGTTCAAGTTCGAGACCGAAGAGGAAGCCATCGCGCTCGCCAACGACACCGAGTTCGGCCTCGCCTGCTATTTCTACACCGGCGATCTCGGCCGCGCCTTCCGCGTCATGGAAGGGCTGAAATACGGCATGGTCGGCGTCAATGAAGGCCTCATCACCACGCCGGAGGCACCGTTCGGCGGCGTCAAGGAATCCGGCCTCGGCAAGGAAGGCGGTAAGCGCCACGCCGATCGCCTATGGATTTGGGCTTGACGTTTTCCGGAATCGCCAGGGCATGAGTTGCTCGATCTGGCTCTGTGGATGGCCGTTGATGATGGCGTCGAGAGTTTCGGCGAGGTAGGCAACGGGATTGACGTCGTTGAGCCTGCAGGTGGCCACGACGGATGAGAGCAGCGCCCAGTTTTCGGCCCCGACCTCATGGCCAGCAAACAGAGCATTTTTTCGGGTCAAGCATACTGGCCGGATGGCGTTTTCGACTGGGTTGGTGTCGAGCTCGAGCCGCCCGTCGCCGAGGAAGCGCGTGAGCCCTTCCCAATGGGCAAGACCATAGCGGATGTCTTCGGCCAGCTTTGAGCCCGAGGAGATCATCGACAATTGCTTTTCAAACCACGGCTTCAAAGCGGCGATGATCGGGGTGGAGTACTGCTGTCGGGCGGCGAGCCGAGCTTGTGGCGTCATGCCGCGCACCGTCGCCTCGACGGCGTAGAGCGTGGCGATCTGGCGCACGGCGGCTTCGGCGATCGGGGACTTGGTGTTGCGCGCCAGCTTCACAAAACGTCGGCGCAGATGGCTCCAGCAATGGACGAGCATCCACGGTCCTTGCGGCCGTTCCAGGCGTGTCAGCCGGTCATAGCCCTCATAGGCGTCAACCTGCAGGAACTGTCCGCCGAAGCCTTGAAGGAAGCGTTCGGCATGCTCGCCGCCGCGCCCCGGCGCATAGTGGAACAGCACGATGGGCGGGCCTTGGCCACCATGGCCGCGGTCATCGGAGGCGATTGCCCAGAAGAAGCCCTTTTTGACCTTGCCGCGTCCGGGATCGAGCACCGGCGCGGTGGTCTCGTCCATGAACAGGCGATCCGCGCCAGCCAGATGCCAGCTCATGTGACTGGCGATGGGCTTGAGATGGAAGCAGGCCCGGCCAGCCCAATTGCCCAGTGTGGCGCGATCCAGTTGGATGCCCTGGCGAGCGTAGATCTCGGCCTGCCGGTAGAACGGCAAGTGATCGCCAAACTTGGCGACGATGACCTGGGCAATCAATGCCTCGGTCGGCAGGCCGCCAGGCACCACATGCTCGGGCGCATGGGCCTGCACGACCGCGCCCGAGCAGCGGCGGCAAGCGTATTTCGGGCGGCGCGTGACCAGCACGCGCAACTGCGCCGGGATCACGTCCAGCCGCTCGCTGACGTCCTCGCCGATCCTGGCCATCTCGCCGCAGCCGCACGGGCACAGCGTGCTCTCGGGCTCGATGATCCGCTCCACCCGCGATAGATGGGCAGGCAAGTGACCACGGTTGCGCAGGCGCAAACCGGAGGCGCCGTCCGAACGACCCTGGATGACCCGCTGCGCCTTTTCCTGCGCGGCATCGAGCACGCCCTGCGCGATCTCCACGTCTTCGAGCGGCAGGTGGTATTGATCCGGATGCAGCTTCTCGGACTTGGCGCCGAACTTCTCGTGATTGAGTTGACCGACGATGGTCTCCAGGCGGCGCCGCGCCTCTTCGGATGCAGCCAAGGCAGCCTGGTGCTCGGCCAGGGTCGCTTGCGTCTGAGCCAGGAGCGCCTTCAAACGCTCGTTCTCTTCCTGGAGAACCGTCAGATTCATGCACTAAATCAACCACATGATCTCCGAGAATGCCATCGGAGACAACGCAGCTGAGTCACTGTGTCACACTCATCCGGCCAACTGCGGACGCCGTGCCCGCTCGGGGCGAACCAGTCTCCAGTCCAGCCCTTCGAACAAGGCCGCGAACATCGCCGGCGACATCCGCATCACACCGTCGCGAACCTGCGGCCAAACGAACTTCGAGCCCTCGAGCCGCTTGTGAACGAGCACAAGGCCGGTGCGATCCCACACCAAAATCTTGATCCTGTCAGCCCTTTTGGCCCGGAAGACGAAGGCTGCCCCACAGTATGGGTCGAGGCCTAGCATCTCCTGCACAGCCAATGCCAATCCGTCCATGCCGCGCCGGAAGTCAACCGGCCGGGTCGCCACGTAGATCTTCAGATCGGCACCCGGTGCAATCATCGCGAGGCCCGCACCGCACGGATCACCTGCGCCAGATGCTCGAGGTCAACCGCTGTTCGGATCACCATGTCGTCGATCACGATTTCCACCTTCGCTGGCGCCGGTTTCGGTGGCCTCATCGTCCGCTGAGGCGCCGATGGTTCTTCCAGGCGACGCCGCCAATCGTAGATCTGCCAGCGGGTCGCGCCATGCTTGCGGGCGACCACCGCCACCTGTACCCCCGGCATCAGGCTCTCGGCCGCAATCCGGGCTCTGTCGGCCTCCGAGCGAACCCGACGCCCCGTCGGACCTTCCAGAATCTCCAGCCGGCCTGCGTAGCCAGCTGTTGGGACGTCCAAATGGACGTCCATTTTGCCGTCTGCTCCCATGTAGGCCCTCCGTCTCTCGCGATCGGGGGGATTCTTGGCACATTCACCTCATGCGCCGCACGAGGGGAGCGGCGTGGCGCTTACGGAAGGCGGACATCAGGGCATCGAGGATTACCTCGATACCAAATATGTCTGCATCGGCGGCCTCGGCTCTAGTGCGCCGGCTTTTCCCGCGTCTCAGAACGCGGAATGACGAACCCGCGGGTGATCCGGTGAAAATCTTTACGATGCCGAGCAGAAGGGACTTAAGATCGTGAGCGCCCTATGCTCTTACGTTTCCGGAAAAGCTTAGCAAACAGCGCGCTCAGACTGGCCATTTCCGAGAAATCGCAGACCGAGCTTGCCATGCTCCCCTTACCAAAAGGTTTGCCACAGAGCCCCCTCGGCCCAGGTGATGGCAACACGTGACGAGTTTGCGCGGCAATCGAGGTGAGCTTTGCCAGGCCGAAACTGGCGCGTTCCAGCTGGTGCGAGTCCGGCCGGGGTAAGGGATAGCGCGCTCGGTAGCGACTGTTGCGGCGTGGGAGGTGACGACCGGCAAAGCGTACATAGCAATCATGTGGGTGGGGAAATGAGCCAAGATGTGTAAGATTGCAGGGGCCGAGACGTTCTCATCCGTCGAAGGCGACATGTGCGGAGGCGATAAGCGAGGAGCCGTCGCCCTGCCGGAGCCTAGCGCCATCAAGCATGAAAGGAACACGTCGGAACCTGGGATATAGCTTGCCTGGCCGGGCGGCGATAGCCTTGTCGGCGCGGGCGAGGAGCCGTAGCCGATGATGAACACAGGAGAAGTCTGGCGTGAATGGGGCGATGATTGTCAAGCTTTGCTCCCGAGTCAGTTCGTCAACCATCTTGCCTGACCGATTGGCGACCATCTCCTCGTCCCGACCTTATATTACCGTCGCCTATCGCCGCGAGCGCGCAGTGACTGTCAAGGATGGAGGCCTGCAGACCCCATCGCGCGGGGACTTGTCCTTGACGGTCACGAGCACGGCGGCAGGTTTGCCGTGGTCGGGGAGCCCTTTTGTTGGGCGGAAGCCGACGACAGTGTTCGAGGGGAACTCGCCATGAGCCGGGTGCGCAGAGATCGTCCGACGCTCTTGTATTTGCTGGATCCCAGCCGGCTCCGCCTCCGATTGCCTCGATAGCTCGGTAGCCTGAGCGCGTCGGCGGCATCATGCCACTATCATCGTACGAATTGCATGCTCCATCGTCCTGGGCGAGACCGGTTTGGCTAGCCAAAGGACGAAGGTCTGATTACCAGATGTGATCGGCATGGGGTCGTTTCCACCAACGACGATGATGGGCACCGTCATCAGGGTGGGACATACGGCTTCGGCCTGTCCTCGCCCTAGGAAAGTCGCTTCATCGAAAATTAGGAGGTCGGCTGCCTTCCCGCTCTCGATCCAGTCGCAAAGACTCTCGAAGGTCGCGAAGCCGACCGGCTTATAACCCAGCGCGGCGATCTTATCCTTGTAGATCTCCAACGCTGCTGGATCGGGGTCCACGACTGCAATGATTTCTCCGTTGCCAAGTGATCCATCGTATGGGCCGAAAGCGCTATCAGCTCTGACCTGCTCCTCAGCGCAGGCCGGTAAGTAGAGATCGAAGCGTGTACCTCGGCCAACAGCCGAGGTGACGTCAAGGCATCCTGCGAGCGCGCTCACATGGCGGTCCACTGCAGCAAGACCCAGTCCGGTCCCGCCGACGCGAGAGCGCGTGGTAAAAAAGGGCTCAAAGATATGCGGAAGCACCGAACTTGCGATTCCTTGGCCATCGTCGCTGATGGAGAGGAGAACGTAATCTCCCGGTTTCAAGGTGCCCTTAGCCACGGACTTCGTTTGACAGACGTGAGCGCGAGAAACGCTAACCTCGACACGGCCCTCATTCAAGAGAGCCTCCGACGCGTTCTTGCATAGATTCATAAGGATCTGCTGTATCTCGGTTGGGCTGCCCTCGATCACCGTTTGCCACTCGTTGATCTTGAGGTTCAACTGAACATCCGCACGAAGTGTAACTCGCAGCAATGGCGCCAGATCCATTACAATCTCCGCGACGTCGAAAGGCATCGTCACGCGCTTCCGATTTCGGCTTAGTGACAAAATTTGATCAATAATAAGCTTGGCTCGGTTGCTGGCCAGGATAATTTGGCCGATGTGGCCCCGAATTCTCGAGGGGCGGCGCACAAGACCTTTAGCCATCTCTGCGTAGCCGACTATTGCTCCTAGAACATTATTGAATTCATGTGTAACGCCGCTTGCGATTGTGCCGACAGCCGTCAGCCTTTCCGCATGCTCCCATCGACTCTCAAAAAGGTTACGTTCCGTGTGTACACGTTGCATTTCAAGATGGTTGCTTAAACGCACAGTAGCGCTTGCCAGAACCGGGAGGTCGTCTGTGGAGGGTGGTGAGCGATCTCCTTCAAAAACAAGGATACAAACCGCAGCCTGCTGATCGGAGGCCCTGCAACCAACAATTTGACAAACACCGGAAGTGCCTACGGCAGTCCGAACCACTTCCGACGCCGGAACGACGCGAAACACTGGCTGTTCCGCGTCTACAAGTGAGACGACTTCATGGATTAGCGTGGCGTTCCAGACGCGCATGCGCTTGTTCGCGACAAAGTACTCGGTATTCCTGCTGATACTCGGATCCACCAGAGCAAGCGCGCATTGATCCGCATCGAAAACGCATTGAATGAGTCTAAGCGCTGCTTCGGTGGAGAAGCGCCGCGAAGCCTTCGTTGCTTGACTGTCGATGAAGCAAGCTTCGATCTCACTCATTGCCGCTTCAAGCTCCAACCGCCTTTCCAATCGCTTCGTCCGCACATGCAGCGTGGAGGCTCGAATGGTCGCAAACAAGCAGAGGCATATGGACACCAAGCCAAAGAAAAGTCGTGTACGCTGCGCTTGCGCGCTCGCGAAGCTGTAGGCTTTCAGATGTTCTCGCTCCAATTCGGCGGCCTTGGCGAGCGTGTCGAAGGATGGGATCCGATTGACAGCGCGGTCCAACTTCAACATTGAGGACAGTATAGCGCGGCCCTCGCGGGCAACATCCTCCGTGACTTGGTCCTGGCTAGGAGGAAGTCGGCCGAGAGACTGATCGATTTGTAATGCGAGGCTGAATCCCGGTCTGGCCGAAAATTGAAGGATCAGATTGGAAAATTCAGGCCTGTTCGACACTCCCCCCCGAAGGCGATTGGCCGAGCGAGCAAAGCGTACGAGAGAGCTTTGCAGAAGCTCATTTTGCGCGGCCGAGGCCGAGATGGCAGCTTCTGTGTTTTCGAGGGACTTTTTGAGCTGTGCAACCAACCTGGAGTGCACCCCGGAGCTCTCATTGGGCGAAATCTCAACAAGGCGTTGGTAGTTTTGAAGGTTCCTTTTTAATGCTTGCCCGGTAGAAGCAACGGAACGGAAGTCCAATACCATGTCGGCGCGGGCGACGTCTCGCTGGAGCAATGCGTAGTTGATCTGAATCGTCCGCAGTTCGCTTAGGACCGCCTCGTTGATCTGGGGGTCTTGCCACTGTATCGCGACCAAGAGCGCAACCGAGGCCACTAGGG
This sequence comes from Mesorhizobium sp. LNHC221B00, assembly GCF_000502935.1. Classification (NCBI taxonomy): domain Bacteria; kingdom Pseudomonadati; phylum Pseudomonadota; class Alphaproteobacteria; order Hyphomicrobiales; family Phyllobacteriaceae; genus Mesorhizobium; species Mesorhizobium sp. LNHC221B00. The sequence continues at coordinate 378,605 of NZ_AYWR01000011.1, forward strand.
CCATTACAGAAGCTTTGTCGGTACTGAGCCATTTTTCCCAAACGAACGGCGTTTGAGCCGCGGTGCGTGCCTTGCGAAGGTCCGATTTGAATTCTAGCTCCCCATCGCGTCGGTGTGCGGCCGGATGCTGCTGGAACAGGAAAGCCAAGTGTACCTCTCCCCTCAAATAGGCGGTGTAGACACCGTTGCACTCTGCCCCCATGGCCCGCTGACCTTCCATTGATTCGCGGGCGTTTCGACCTCGACGGCGAGGCGGCAGCACAAGGCGGGCAACTGATCGCAGTTTTCGGAACTGGTCTTCCGAGAGATCATCGAAGGGGCATACAAGCGCACGCCTGCAGCAGCCGAGGATGATACCGGCCGGTCAAACGCAACTGGCGAGGGCCGGATCTGCTGTTGGCTGGCAGCTAACACTGGCGGGGCGGCGGCCTCAACTACGGCGTGCCTAGAGCCGGCTGCTGCGAAAGCGTCCGACACGCTTCCCTTGGGGTCATCCCGTCCAGCGGGCATTCTTGGATCGCTGAAAAAAGACGAGGCGGCTTGATGATCCTGCCCTCGCTGAAGCACCTCGCGAAACCCCTTTTCCAGTCGCAGAAGCTCCTCTGGACCGGTAGGCGGCTCGTCAGCTCGACCATCGAACAGCGGCCGGAGCGCCTCGGACACGTGCTGCTCAAAGCCCACTCGCCGGGCCTGGACCGCTTGCCCGTCTTCCAAGCCGGCGTCCTGCACCTGCGACAAAGCTGTTACACGGGATGGATTACTATTTCGCGGGTTCATACTAGCCTCACATCAAACTGTATCGTCAAAGTCCTGCGCCAATTCACACAGCGGGTCATCGAGTTGAGATTCTGCGGAGAGCGCCTCCTCTGCTCCCGTCAAGGGCGCCGGCTCCGGGAGGGCGCCTGTCTGGCTTTCAAAGATGCGTTTCAGAATGCGATCCGAAAATCGCACCTTCCTCAATTTTAATGGTGGCAGACCTTGATGAGAACGATTTCGTACTCGTCATTGAGCAGCCGCACCTGTTCGGGACGCAACAGCGGTGCACCTTGATGTGAATTCTGAACGTTCCAATCGAACGTTCGCGCCTGGCTGTAGGAAATCGATTGGGCTTGAAATGTGAATCCACCGATAGCTTCGGAAATGTAGTTCGGAGTCTCGTCATCTACCTCGATGTTCCTAGAAGCGCGCCGGCAGCCCGGGCGGGGGGCTTGGGGTTAGACTGCCAGCGCACGCCACTCATAAAGAGCGGCCTCTTTTCGCGGTTCGGACACCCATAGTCAACCCGGCAACGTCTGGATGCCCGCTGTGCTTTTTGCAGAGCGGCGATGCCGGGCATATCGGCCGATCCTGGTCTAGGATGGTGTGGCCACTCTCGTCGGCCGAGTTGATGCTCCAGCCAGTATCGCCTTGCCGACCAGCATGAGTTCGCCGTTAGCAATCCATCGTTGCGAGCCGAGACCGAGGTAAAAAGGGCGTGTTATCGACTATGTAGCTGACGCTCCCGCTGACGCCTTCGAGTGCGCACGCTATGCCCCGTTCGCACCCTCTTGTGAATAGTACTGCCCCATGCACCTGAAACGGCCTCCTGGGACCAAGCTTGCTCAAGCCATTGATTCAACACGATTTATCCGACGCCAAGGGAAGCGGTTTCGAGGTGCCGCAGCGCGTACATGATGATGACCGCCGCGGGGGCCTCGCGGACTTCGAGAACCTTTTCACCGGTTGAGATCTGTTCGAGCCCGGTTGCTGACATACTGGCTCTTGCGGATGCTGATCGACTTCAGTGCTCGTCGCGATGCCGCAAGCGATTTTTTGCGGCAAATGACCTTTCCGAAAAGTTTGCGACAGAACCCGCCGACGCCGCTCTCATCGAAGCGGATGAAGCTCAGCGGCCTCCCCTGTCCGACAATTTGCGTCGGTTTGGCGATTTGACGACACAGGCTTGTTGGTCGGGCCAGAGCAGAACGTTTGGGGCGGGGGACGAAGAGGTTGCGGAGGGCTGACAAGGTCGAGACGAAGCGTTGCAGGCCTCCCGGCGATCGGACCCCTGCATCATCCGCTCCCGTTTTCGCGGCGGCACATGGGAATTCTCCGCTCCGTTGTTCAACCCCTTGTGCGACCGGTGCTTGACGTCCGGCATCACCTGTCGCTTTCCCGCTCCATACGAGCGCAGCTAGTCGGTGATCATGCGCTTCGGCGCGAGCCCCTGCTTCTCCAACAGCCGCGTCAGCAAGCGCTTGGCGGCCTTGGTGTTGCGGCGGTTTTGCACGATTTCGTCCAGCACATATCCATCCTGGTCGACGGCGCGCCACAACCAAAGCTTTTTGCCGGGCGATGGTGACGACCACTTCGTTCAGGTACCAGACATCATTCCGGCACGGCGGCTTGCGGCGCAAGCAGCGAGCGCAGTCCAGCCCGAACTTGATGCCCCACCGGCGACTTGTCTCATACGAAACCACGATGCCGCGTTCCAGCAGCATTTCCTCAACCAGGCGCAGGCTCAGCGGAAACCGGAAATAAAGCCAGACCGCGTGGGCGATAATAGGCGGCGGAAATCGGGGGGCGTGTAGCTGACGGCGGGCGTATTCATGCCCCCCGGCGTCCATGTCGCAAATCTTGACGATTGCTTTGTGTGTCAAGCCCGCCGCAGGTCTCAACGCGTTCATATGCAGACATTGTGAAAATCGCCCTATTCCGCCTTTTTTTACCGCCCCTTAAGTCCCCCGCTCGCATGCTTGTCGATGCCATTGAACTCATAGCCATCGGCCAAGGATTTTGGAAAATATGTTTCCGCTCGCAGCAGAAAACGTGAGAGTCGCTGTAGGCCTAACGTTAAGGGGAGAGAGCGGTTTGATTGGACGAAATGGGTACCGGAGTACCGAGTCATGAAGCCACGAGGTAATCTGGTCCGACTGAAGCAATTTCAGGTGAATGAGAAGCAGCGACAGTTGCACCAGCTAGACATCATGATTGCCGATTTCGAACGCATGGCGCGAGAACTGGACTTCCAGATAAACGCCGAGGAAACGAAGGCCGGCATTTCCGATGTCAATCATTTCGCTTATCCGACGTTCGCCAAGGCCGCTCGCCTACGTCGTGACAACGTCAAGAATTCGCAATCGGACCTTCTGCGGCAGAGAACCGCAGCCGAGCCATGCCTCGCCGAGGCTGAAGCAGAGCTCTCCAAGGCGCAAATGCTAGAATCGCGCAGCGGCAGAGGCCACGACCTCGAACCCGGCAACCGAAGCGCCATGATCGGCTGAGCCGGACGGCTTCAGCGCGCCTCATTCGCGACACCCGACTGGCCGTTGGCGCGCGAGAGGCGTGCGGGCACTGTAAAGATACCAGCGTCTTGATGCAGCGATAGCTGGTCGGGACGGCTGTCATGCTGCGGCGACATACGCGATTTTGTTCCAAATTTGCATGGCGGCGTTACGCAGGTATGGGGGGAAGTGGAACTGGTTGGCAATCGGATCATCGGTGGAAACGAACCGCTGCCGGCGGCCCGGCGCCTGGCGGCAACGCCTGGCGCTTTCGGCGGCGGCGGTAACGGCAAAGCAGGCTGGCCGCGTCGAGGATGAAGCGGCACCTGCGCGATGCCGTTCTGCTCACGGCCGGGAGACGGGGTCGGCCCCGCCGGCCGGATGCTGCTCGCTTGGCGCGGCATCGTAAAGTCAACCGACAGCTTATGAAGATGTGCGTACATTGGGCCATGTCAGAAGTTGCTCGTGATCCGCTCTATGGTCGCCACCGCTTTCCCGCCGAGATCATTGCGCACGCGGTATGGCTCTACTTTCGCTTTCCGCTCAGCCTGCGCATGGTTGAGGACATGCTGGCGGCCCGCGGCATCATCGTCACGCATCAGACCGTTCGAAGCTGCGCGGAGAAATTCGGACGGCATTTCGCCCAGGAGATCAATATCAGCCGGCTGCCTGGGCGACAAATGGCATCTCGACGAATGTGTCGTGGTTATCAGTGGCAAGAAGCAGTGGCTCTGGCGTGCCGTCGATCAGGACGGCTTCGTCCTCGAAGTGCTGGTACAAAGCCGCCGAAATGCCAAGGCGGCAAAGCGTCTGATGCGCAAGTTGCTGAAAGCTCAAGGGCGGACACCACGGATCATGATCACCGACAAGCTCCGATCCTATGATGCCGCCATGCGCGACCTCATGCCCGACGTCGAACACCGGTCGCACACAGGCCTGAATAATCGAGCGGAAAATTCGCACCAGCCGACCCGACGACGCGAAAGGATCATGAAACGCTTCAAGTCGGCACGCCAGCTTCAGCGGTTCGTTTCCATCCATGATCCGATTGCCGACCTGCTCACTTTCCCTGCAATGCGCTGTCATCGGCTCAACATCGAGACCTGCGTACCGCCCCCATGCAAATCTGGAACAAAATCGCGTGTGTCGCCACAGCGTGACAGCCGTCCCGGCCAGCTATCGCTGCATCAAGCCGCTGAAACTTACAGTGCCGGGCGCGCTGCTACCTGAATTTCCTTACCGCTCAATCAATGTGACAGAGCCGATTCTTCTCAACCGCGGCATGCCCTAAATCGTCACTTGCGTTCCGATCTCGACGACGCGTCCGGTCGGGATCTGGAAGTACTCCGTCGCGTCGGCCGCCGTGCGCGCCAGGCCGATGAACAACCGGTCCTGCCACACCGGCATGCCGGAATTGGGCGAGGCCTTGAGCGAACGCCGTGACAGGAAGAACGAGGTCGTCATGATGTCGAACTTCCAGCCCTGCTTGCGGCAGATCGCCAGCGCGCGCGGGATGTTCGGCTGCTCCATGTAGCCGAAGGTCAGCGTCACCCGCATGAACAGCTCGTTGACCGTCTCCACCTTGACCCGGTCGCTGTCGGGCACCACCGGTTGCGGCGCGGTCACCACCGAAAGGATGACGTTCTGCTCGTGCAGCACCTTGTAGTGCTTCAGGCTGTGCATCAGCGCGGTTGGCGCGCTGAGTGGATCGCTCGTCAGGAACACCGCGGTGCCGGACACCAGCTGCGGCTTTTTCTTCAGGAGATTGCCGGCGAGGAAATCGAGCGGGATTTCGTTGCGGCGGGACTTGTCGAACAGATAGCGGCTGCCGCGCACCCAGGTCCACATAGCCAGCACAATGGTGAAGGCCACCGCCAGCGAAGCCCAGCCACCCTCGAACACCTTGACGATGTTGGAGGCAAAGAAGCCGATGTCGATGAAGCCGAACAGCGCCGTCATGGCGACCGCCACCCACAGCCGCCATTTCCAGATCCGGGTCATGACGACGAACAGCAGCACCGTCGTCACCAGCATGTTGCCGGTCACCGAGATGCCATAGGCGGAGGCCAGTTTGCTCGATTCGCCGAAACCGGCGACCAGCAGCATCACCGCCAGCGCCAGCAACAGATTGACGCGCGGCATGTAGATCTGGCCCGACTGCCGTTCCGAGGTGTGCAGGATTTCGAGGCGCGGCAGCATATTTGAGCTGCACCGCCTGCCGGGTCAGCGAGAAGGCGCCGGAGATGACCGCCTGGCTGGCGATGACAGTCGCGGCCGTCGCCAGCACGACCATCGGGATCAGCGTCCAGCCTTCGTTCATCTCAAAGAATGGATGGCCGACGACGCCGTTCTTGGCCAGCACGAAGGCGCCTTGCCCGGCATAATTGAGCAGCAGGCAGGGAAACACGATCGCCAGCCAGGCCAGCACGATCGGCTTGCGGCCGAAATGGCCGAGATCGGCATAGAGTGCTTCGGCGCCGGTGACGGCGAGGAAGATGGCGCCGATGGTCACGAAAGCGACGTCGGGCGAATTGATCAGGAAGGCGACGATGTAGTGCGGGCTCACCGCCCACAGGATTTCTGGATCGGCGATGATGTGGTTGAGACCGGAAAGGCCAATTGCCAGGAACCACACCGCCGTCACCGGGCCGAACACCAATCCTACCCCGCCCGTGCCGAAGCGCTGCACCGCAAACACCATGGCAAGAATGACCAGTGTCAGCGGCACGACATAGGGCTGGAAGGTCGGCGTGACGACATTCATGCCCTCAACCGCCGACAGCACCGATATCGCCGGTGTGATGACGGCATCACCGAAGAAAAGCGATGCCCCGACGATGCCGATGCCGAGCATCAGCGCCGAGCGTTTCGGGAAACTGCCGCGCGCCAGCGCCATCAGCGACAGCACGCCGCCCTCGCCGCCGTTATCGGCGCGCAGCACGAACATGATGTACTTGATGGTGACGATGATAGTCAGCGACCAGATGATCAGCGACAGCACGCCGAGGATATCGCCGCGCTCGGCGACATTGCCGCCCGACGACGCCACCAGCGCCTCACGGAACGCGTAGATCGGGCTGGTGCCAATATCGCCATAGACAACGCCGAGCGCGCCTAGGATCAGCACCTTGGGGCTTTGCTGTTCGATTGCCGGATGGCTCGACTGTTCGACGGGATCTGCCTCGCTACCAGTATTGGTAAGGACCATGGACGACACTCCGATAAGGGGCGGCCCTCTACCTTTGCTGCACTGCAATATCAAGTGCCGCGACGTAATGGCTCCGTATGCGGACCGCATTTGTTGCCGCACCGGCGGATTGTCTCATACGAAACCACGATCCCGCTCCCGGGCCATTTCCTCGACGAGACACAGGCTCAAGGGGAACCTGAAGGAGGGCCAGACCGGATGGGCGATGATCTGCGGCAGGAAACGATGGCGCTGCTTGTAGCTGACGGCATATCTTTCTCCTTTGTGTGTCTGCCAGACGAGCGGGCGGGCACGGAAGTGGTCGCGCTCTGGCTGCCAGACATACTCGTCGAACCTGATGAAAACCTGACTTGTACACCCAGCCCAAACAGGTGCGAGGGGTCGGTCTATTACCAAAGGCTCTGAGGGCTGATTCTCTAGGGTTCCCGCCCAGATTGATTCGTGATCCTTGTTTGTGCACCGCCCCGGGTTGATCGGAGGCTCCATGTGTGGATGCCCCGTTTCATGCAAGTGCCTTTCGCGTCTTCGAGCATGTGATCGGGTGCGGTCATGTGTCAGGCCTGTGATGCGGCGTCGAGGTGCCGCTGGCCGTCATGGAGATACGCGGATCAGGCGCAAATCAACTCGACGAGCTTTTCGCTCTTGGAGCCTCGGTGCATTTCCTGATCCCGATCAGACCGATCATTTGCCCTTGACGTTCACGACCTCCTCACATGCCGCCCATCATGGCGTCGCAGTCGCCGAGTAAATGCTCAGGCTACTGCGCTGCCAAGATCCCGGTAATCCTCTTTCTTCGTCAACATTGCCCACACCGAGCGAGCCATCTTGTTGGCCAACGCCATGGCAACCAGCATCAGCGGTTTGCGATCCAGCATTCGGGCGAGCCATGAGCCGGGTCGGGCGCCGCGGCGGGAGGCCCACTGTATGACGGCCATGGCGCCGATGATCAGCAGCCGTCGGATGTCCCGCTGGCCCATTTTCGACGTGCGGCCGAGCCGCTGCTTTCCGCCTGTCGAATGTTGAACCGGCACCAGCCCCAGCCAGGCGGCGAAGTCGCGACCGCGCTTGAAGGTCGCCATTGGGGGCGCGAACGCTTCCACCGCCATGGCCGTGATCGGGCCAATTCCCGGCATGGTCTGAAGGCGGCGTGTATCCTCCCCACACTGAGCTTCGCGGCGAAGGATCTTCTCAAGCTCTGCAATCTCGCAGCTCAACCGGTCGACCTGCTCCAAGTACACGCGACCAACGTCGAGGACCAGTTGGGGCATCGTTGGCTCGGCCGCACCCATCACGGCAGCCAAAGTCTTCAGATGAGCCGGACCTTGCGGTGCGATGACACCGTGTTCGGCAAGATGCCCGCGCAATGCGTTGATCAGCTGCGTGCGCTGGCGCACCAGCAAATCGCGCGTTCGGAACACCATCGACCTCGCTTGCTGCTCTTCCGTCTTCACCGCCACGAACCTCATCGTCGGTCGTGATCCTGCTTCAGCTATGGCCTCGGCATCAGCGGTGTCGTTTTTCTGGCGCTTTACATATGGCTTGACGTAGTTGGGCGGAATGAGCCTCACCTCGTGGCCCAGCTCCTGTATGGCCCGGCCCCATTCGTGGGCGCTCGCGCAGGCCTCCATGGCGACCACACAGGTCGGCTGTCGGGCCAAAAACGGGACGACCTGAGAGCGAGCAATTCTCTTCCGGAATGCAACGCTGCCGTCGGCGTGCGCGCCATGAGCGTGGAAGACGCGCTTCGCCAGATCGATGCCGATGATGGTGACGGTGTTCATGTTGTTCCTCCTGATATCCGCAGCCCATTCTACGATCGCAACTCTGCCACGCCGTTGGCGGGAGGGGCATCCACTCCATCAACTCCTGAGAAGGTGGAACCATGACAAGCAAGGCGACCAACAAGTTCTCTCCCGAGGTCCGGACCCCCCGCGGTGCGGCTGGTTCTGGATCACGAACGCGAGCATACGTCGCGGTGGGCGGCGGTTTCATCGATCGCCGCCAAGATCGGCTGCAAGAAAGCCGAGCGTGACGGCGGCGTGCGCGCCGGAGTTCCCACGGATGCTGCGACGAAACTGAAGGCTCTGGAACGCGAGAGCCGCGAGCTTCGCAGGCCAACGAGAGCAAGGCTTCCGCGTATTTTGCCCAGGCGAAGCTCGACCGCCGGTTCAGGCCACGATCGCGATCATCGAAGATCACCGCAAGGCGCATGGGGTTGAGCCGATCTGCAAGGTGCTGCCGATCGCCCCGTCGACCTACCACGACCATATCGCCAAGCGCGTCGACCCCTGCCGGCTGTCGGCTCGGGCAAGATGGGATACAGCCTCGAAGGACGAGGTCCGACGGTTTGAGGCGAACTTCCGCGTCTACGGCATTCGCAAGGTCTGGCGGCGGTTGCGTCGCGAGGGCTTCGAGGTCGCCCGCTGCACGGTTGCCCGCTTGATGAAGGCCATGCGCCTCGAAGGCATCGTCCGCCGATCCGCACTACGGTGAGCGACAAGGCCGCACCTTGCCCTCTCGACCACGTCAACCGCCAGTTCCATGCTCCGGCGCCGAACATGCTGCGGGTCTCCGACTTCACCTGCGTCGCGACCTGGACGGGCTTCGTCTATGTCGCCTTTGTCATCGACACCTATGCCCGTCGGATCGTCGGCTGGCGGGTGAGCCGGACGGCGCATGCAGCCTTCGTTCTCGATGCCCTGGAACAGGCTCTCCATGATCGGCGGCCCGTGCAGGGAGGCGGGCTCATCCATCACAGCGATAGAGGCAGCCAAGGCGGATTCAACCGGATCGTCGCAACACCGGCATCATACTGTCCCCCAAGGAGCTGGTCGAGGAGTTCGGCAGGTGTTTTCCAGCCGAGCGTTTTGCGCGGTCTTGTGTTGATAGCATGGGCAACTGCGTCCAGTTCCCGGGCTGTGTGTCGACTGAGATCCGTGCCCTTTGGAAAGTACTGTCTCAGCAAGCCGTTGGTGTTTTCGTTGGAGTCTCGCTGCCACGGGCTTGGGGATCGCAGAAGTAAATCTCGAGCCCCGTGTCGATGCGCAGGTCGGCTGCTGCGCCATTTCCGCTCCATGGTCCCAAGTCAGCGACTGACGCAGTTGCTCGGGAAGTTTGCCCATGGATCGGGCTATGGCTCTGCGGACTGCTTCAGCGCCGTGGCCGGCAAGTGGTGGACCGTTCTTGATGCGCAGGCTCTGCTGATAGCCGTGCATGCGCGGCAGGTGAAGCACGCATTGTGAAGCGTGAACTCGTTCCACGAGCGTACCGATCGCCTAGCTTCCGAGGCCAAGGATGAGGTCGCCTTCCCAATGTCCGGGGACAGCCCGATCGGCAATTTCGGCCGGACGGTCGCTTATTATAAGGGCGTCTCCAATGAAGGACTTGTTGCGAACTCGGGCCCGTTCGCGCGGTACGCGCAACGCTCGGCCTGAACGCAGACATGCGGTCAGTCCTCGGCGCAATGCTCCGCGTCCTTGAATGTACAAGGACTGATAGATCGTCTCGTGGCTGATCCGCATGGTTGATCCTCTGGGTAATCGATCTGAAGCCGATTTAGCGATCTGCTCGGGGCTCCAGGCTGCCGACCACCTCCGGCTCTGTCGTTTTTTCCATACCCACCTTGGGGCCCTCGAATGAGGCGCCATTGGGGTTGGTGACTTTGCCGGCCAAGCGCTCCTCAACATATTCACGCAGAGCCGGATTGACCGCCAGCTTGCCAGGAGGCCGCCGGGACTCACGATCGGCGTGCCATTGGGCGGCACTGGCCGGTAATCCAGATTGCCGCTGCGCGTCGCGGCATTGCGCCTGACCTCCCGCGAGATTGTGCTCGGCGGCCGACCTAGCTTACGAGCAATGGCCCGGATGCCGATTCCCTTGGCAAGCTCAAGCGCAATATCCTCGCGCTCCCGAAAGAAAGATATCGCCCCGAAGGCGGCTTCGCCCACGGCGCCAAATGCGTTGGCGGCATCCCTCCTGCACTCCGAAACCAGCGCGGACCAAGAGGCGTTGATGTACCGGCATCCAGTGCGGCCTCCTCGCTCGAATGTCCCAAGGCAATAGCTTGCCAGAACCGGAAGCGATTCTCACGCTGCCAGGCAGGCGGACGCCCGGGCGAATCTAGCTTCTTTCGAGTGCACCGATCTGAAGCGCGTTGGTGAACCGTCATTGCAACCTCCAATCCCTTGGTGTTGCGACGACCGGTTGAATCCGCCCAACACGTCAGCATTCAATACACCGAGCGCTTGGCGGAGGCCGGCGTCGAACCCGCAGTGGGCAGTGTCGGCCACTCTTTCGATAATGCTCTCGCGGAAACGATCAACGGTCTTTACAAGGCCGAGGTGATCCATCGACGCGGACCCTGGCGCTCATTCGAGGCCGTCGAGTTCGCCACGCTCGAATGGGTCGACTGCTTCAACAATCGCTGGCTGCTGGAGCCCATCGGCAACATCCCGCCGGCCGAAGCCGAGGAACGCTACTACGCCATGTTGGATGAACCAGCCATAGCCGCGTGACTCAAACGAAACGGCCTCCGGAATGCCCGGGGCAGTTCACATCGCATTTGATGCCAGCTTCATCGTATTTTCTTCGGCTTGGACGGGCACTTGGCAGACCCACAGAGCTGGGAACCCTTTGCCATACTACAACTGTAACATCATATCGGTTTAGCAGGTCAAGCTTCGGTGGTAACCTCATTGGGTAGAATAACTACTTTGGAGGCGAGCAATGGATCGCGATAACAAACGGGCACGTGCAGCTGCAAGATCATCTCAAGGCGTGGGGAGCAGTAGCCTCCGTGACGTTCCAGAGGGGCCATTGAGCGATGTTGCAGAACGGCTGGTAACCGCTAACCCGCGCGATACAGCGCGAAATCTTGGGGGCTTCAAAGGCCTCGGGACGCACGAGCGAACAGCCGTTCGGGGCACTCAACCCGGGCCAGAAACTGACCTCGCGAGATTTGAAAGGCGGACCAATCGGCTTGGACGATCAGCCATCAATCTGGCCGCGACATTAACAGCCGAATTGGGGTACAGCACGGATGACATAGCATTGCAGAAAGTCGGAGCGGCCAGTAATCTAGGCGATTACCTAACGCCAGGGCTGCAAGATGCTATTGTTAATCGCATTGGCAACATGGATCCGCCGTCGCAAGCTCTCGGAGCTTATTACGTTGCGCCACACTTCAGTAAGTTTACTGACGAAAACAAATCTCGCATTCTTGATCAGGCCATTGGATTGGCTTCTTCTGATCCGGATGGCAATGTCAGAAACATGGCATCCAATGCTATTCTCAACATGTATCACCAGTTCGACGCAAATCAACAGGCCCAAGCTCACTCAGTTTTTCCCGGCATGCAAGACATCTTGCCGCACATGCCGCCGCCGCAGCATGCAGCAGAGGAACGGAGTGCGAATCTGGACGGCCACATAGCAGGTATTGAGGCTGCAGTCCGTGATACAGTAGGCCCGCAAACCTCCTATGAACAGCTGCAGCGGGGTGCTCAAGTCGGGCGGTCCATAAGCCAAGCCTACAATCACGCCCGAGAGGACCTAATGGAGGCCACCAGAAGCAGAGATCGCTCCGGCCGTTGATGTCTCGGCCATGGTACAGTGACGCTTTCTCTCCCGAATTCCGTCTACGGCCTTGCCGTTTCCAATTCGCTGGCCGTTGACGTACCTGCTTAGTGTAACTTTCAAAAACCACGTCTGCCGGGTGATGCGCTGCAAGCATCGCACCACCCACTGCGGCATCGATCTGTCGAGCGGCGACATCGCGCGACGCCGGTTCGGTCTCTGAAGCACGCGCAGCATTAGCTACGGCTAATCCGGCAATGGAACAATGCTTTCAACAAAAACGACGCCCCCCAACATAGCCATTAGCATCGCGTGCTCACTCGCCGTGGGCTTCTGTGCGGCAAGTCTTTACGCAACCTTCCGCCACGGCGGCAGCGGCGAGGCTCTGATGGCGTTTGATGTCCGTGCCTTTTGGTTTGAGACGCCCTTCTATTTGGGTTTCGCAACCCCCGTTTTCTATCGGGGCGCGGCTATCGTGCTCTCGACGTCCGCGGTCGTCTTGCTGATTCAGCAGATCGTATTGCGCCGCAAGCTCGAACACCACGGGACGGCTCGTTGGGCTCGAGTGGATGAAATGCGACGCACGGGATATCTGCGACGATACCGTGGCGTGACAGGGCCGGTGTTTGGGAAGACAAGTGGCCCTTTCTGGCCTGGCTACTACCTGACCAATGGCGAGCAGCCTCACAGCCTCATCGTTGCACCGACCCGCGCTGGCAAGGGCGTCGGCATAGTCATTCCAACGCTACTTACATTCAAAGGCTCGGTGATAGCTCTGGACGTCAAGGGGGAGCTCTTTGAGCTCACCTCGAGGGCGCGCAAAGCCGCAGGTGACGACGTGTTTAAATTCGCGCCGCTGGATTCGGAGCGGCGCACAAACTGCTACAATCCGCTGTTGGATCTTATAGCGCTGCCTCCACAGCAGCAATTCACCGAAGCCCGCCGCTTGGCCGCAAACCTGATTACGGCCAAGGGGGAGGGCGCGGAAGGTTTCGTCAGCGGCGCGCGAGATATCTTTGTCGCGGGAATCCTTGCCTGCATCGAGCGGGGCACGCCAACAATCGGCGCCGTCTATGACCTCTTCGCCCAGCCGGGGGAGAAGTTTAAGCTCTTCGCGCGACTCGCCATGGAGACTCAGAACAAAGAGGCACAACGCATCTTCGACGACATGGCGGGGAACGATACGAAAATCCTAACCTCCTACACTTCCGTGCTCGGCGATGGCGGGCTCAACCTGTGGGCGGATCCCGCTGTAAAGGCGGCCACAAGTCGCTCGGACTTTTCGGTCTATGATCTTCGCCGTCGCAGAACGTGCATCTATCTTTGCGTTGGTCCGAACGACCTTGAGGTGATCGCGCCTTTGATACGCTTGTTTTTTCAGCAAATCGTTTCAATTCTGCAGCGGTCGCTGGCCCGCCGGGATGAAAAGCACGAGGTTCTCTTCCTGCTCGACGAGTTCAAGCACTTGGGTAAGCTGGAGGCGATCGAGACCGCAATCACGACTATCGCGGGCTACAAGGGGCGTTTCATGCTCATCATCCAAAGCCTTTCGGCACTGACGGGGGCTTATGGAGAGGCTGGCAAGCAGAATTTTCTCAGCAATACCGGACTGCAAGTGTTCATGGCCACGGCTGATGACGAGACTCCGAACTACATTTCCAAGGCCATCGGTGAATACACGTTTGAAGCCAAATCGATTTCCCACAGCCAGGCGCGAACGTTCGACTGGACCATTCAGAATTCACATCAAGGTGCGCCGCTATTGCGTCCCGAACAGGTTCGGCTGCTCGATGACGACTACGAGATTGTTCTCATCAAAGGTCTGCCACCATTAAAATTGAGGAAGGTGCGTTATTTCTCGGATCGCATTCTGAAACGCATCTTTGAACGCCAGACAGGCGCCCTCCCGGAGCCGGCGCCCTTGACGGGAGCAGAGGAGGCGCTCTCCGCCGAATCTCAACTCGATGACCCGCTGTGTGAATTGGCGCAGGACTTTGACGATACAGTTTGATGTGAGGCTGGTGTGGACCCCGCGAAAAAATCCATCTCGTGTAACAGCTTTGTCGCAGGTGCAGGACGCCGGCTTGGAAGAGGGGCAAGCGGGCCTAGCCCGGCAACTTGAGCAGCACGTGTCCGAGGCGCTCCGGCCGCTGTTCGATGGTCGAGCTGACGAGCCGCCAACCAATCCAGAGGAGCTTCTGCGACTGGAACAGGGGGTTTCGCGAGGTGCTTCAGCGAGGGCAGGATCATCAAGCCGCCTCGTCTTTTTTCAGCAACCCAGGGATGCTCGCTGGACGGGATGACCTCAACAGAAGCGTGTCGGAGGCTTTCGCAAGCTCTGGGACGCCGGAGTTCGGGCCGCCGCCCCCAGTCTTGGCTGCCAGCGAACAGCAGATCCGCCCCTCGCCGGATGCGCTTGACCAGGGCAACCACCTGCCACCCGAGTGAGTCGTCCCAACAATGAACATTCCACAGCGCTGTTGTGGCCAGCGGAGACGCATAGGGCCCTGAATACGCCGCAAGCCGTCGCCATTCAGCAGCAGCTGAGCGAAATCGGCAATTCAGGCGGCCGCGTGCCTATGCAGAGAGGCGCTGATGCGATCTCCGGACCGGTAGCTCTCGCCGTAATTGATCAGGCTGGTACTGTTGGAAGGCTTGATCAGCCTCGTCACCCCAGTCTCNCAGACCGGTAGCTCTCGCCGTAATTGATCAGGCTGGTACTGTTGGAAGGCTTGATCAGCCTCGTCACCCCAGTCTCCAGCATAGCTCACTGTCACGCGGCCAACGTGCCTCCGTAGCTAACATCTACGTCAGCGTTGAAGAAGTACCCTGCGCCACGGGATGTTTTGACCAGGCGAGGGTTGGCCGCATCAGCCTCCAGCTTTCGGCGCAAGCGCATGATTAGGACATCGATACTTCGATCGTACACCTCTTCTCCACGCACACGGCTCGCGAGCAAAAGCCGTTCTCTGGATAGCACGTTGCGGGGGTTCTCCAGAAATGCGATCAAGAGATTGAACTCACATGCGGTAAGCTTGACCTCGCCACGCTCCGCACAGATCAGTCGCCGCTGCTTCACGCTGAGCTTCCAGGCCCCAAAGCGAAATGAGCGCTGCTCTCTGGTTCGCGGACTAGAAATGCGCTCGCGTAGCGCTACTCGAATGCGGGCCAAGAATTCGCGCATCCCGAAAGGCTTGGGAATGAAATCGGTTGCGCCGAGCTCCAGTGCAACCACTTTTTCCGCCTCATCAAGCCGGTCGCCGCTGATCACTATGATAGGAACATCCGATTTTGTCGCCAGATTGCGGACGATCGCAAGTCCATCCTCCCGGCCTAGGTTAAGGTCAACAACCACGAGATCGACTGGCTCACGTGAAAGAACATAGTCAAACTGCTTGCTATCGTGGACT